>DATCJU010000114.1:0-69875 GCA_036562635.1 Pseudonocardiaceae bacterium | reverse complement strand
GGGTCCCGCTGGTGTGTCGGTGGTGATAGCGGTGGGGAAACGCCCGGTCCCATTCCGAACCCGGAAGCTAAGCCCACCAGCGCCGATGGTACTGCCCTCGGGAGGGGGTGGGAGAGTAGGACACCGCCGACGCTCAACTTCACAAAGGAGAAAGGGGCGGTACCAGCCGTACGTGGCCGGTACCGTCCCTTTCCTGTGTGTGGTGCACGTGTGAGGAATTCCGCGTAGCGGTCGAGCCGTTTTCGTCGCGTACTCGTTCGAATGCCCAGGGTGGTTCCCCGTGCCTTGGGGGCCGATTTCTCCGCAACGTCGGTATCCGATTGCAGAATCAGGTGCCGATGTGATCGGGGTGTCGACTGCCACTTCGAGCGGTGGTGATCTCGGGGAGACGAACCTTCTCCCGCTATCCCTCCCGGTTTCGGCGTGTGCCCGGAGATCGGTGCCGAATGGAGTGTCCCGGAAGACGGCGGACTCACCGGTGAGCACCGTGACCGAGAACGGTTCGGCACAGAAATTCGGCACTGCCGGGAAGCTGTCTGCTGTCCGGGCCGGCAATCGGACGGACACGAAACCGACGGGCGCTTCGGGGATACCGCCCGTCCTGGACGAACGGTTCCGGACCGGGGTGTCGTACTGCCGAGGAGCGATGACGGACCGGTCGGCATCGGGTGGTGTCCGGAGGAGCCGGACGTTCCCCGAGCGAGGCTCGAGGAGCGAACGGTGACCGTGAACGTGTCAGGCGGTGTCCTGATATCGGAACAGCCGGAGAACCGTGGGTCTTGCCCCGGTCCGCGTTCCCGGGCCGTGGCGGGGAGGGAGCCGTCGGTAGCGCCGGTTACGACCACGGGCTACTGCCGCGACACCCGGGAACGGACGAGTCGGGGCTCCGGGCTCGAAGCCACCGATGTGCCGAGCGGCGAATCCGTGACCCCGGAGGCCGGAGCCGGGATCCTTCCGAGGCGTCCCGGTCCTCGTCGTTTCGCGGCTGTTCGGCCGGACCACCATCTCCCATGACCACCCGCACCACCGATGCTCGGCGCCACCGCGTCCCCCGGTGGCCAGGCGTATGCTCACTCGTCGTGAGCGGTGTCCGCATTCTCGTGCTGCAGCCGTCGGAATCCGATCCCCCCGGTGCGTTGGCCGACTGGCTGCGGGACGCCGGTGCCGAACTCGACGTGCTGCTCCCCTTCCGCGACTCGCTGCCGAAGTCCCTCGAGGGCTACCAGGCGGTGGTCTGTCTGGGCGGGGAGATGGGCGCCTACGACGACGCCCGGCACCCGTGGTTGGCCGACGTGCGTCGACTGCTGGCCGATGCCGTGTCCGGGCGGCTTCCGGTGCTCGCCATCTGTCTCGGTGCGCAGTTGTTGGCCGTGGCCACCGGTGGCCAGGTGCGCCCCGGTGCCCAGGGACCGGAGTGCGGAACACTTCTGGTGGCCAAGCGGGACGCGGCGAGCCAGGACCCGTTGCTGGTCGATCTGCCGTTCACCCCGGACGTACTGCAGTTCCACAGCGACGAGATCGCCCAGCTCCCGCCCGGGGCCCTGTTGCTGGCGGCCTCACCGAAGTACCGGAACCAGGCTTTCCGTGTCGGTGAGTGCGCCTACGGGTTCCAGTTCCACATCGAGACCACTCCCGAGACGGTGCTGCGGTGGGTACACGCCAGCCCCGATGTGGCCGCCACCGCGCCACCCGGACAGTTCGAACCCGACCATTTGGTTCGTTTCCATGCCGATCTTGCTGAGACCTGGCAGCCGGTGGCAGCCCGGTTCGTGCGGCTTGCCGCCCAATACGCAGGCCTGTTGCCCGGGGAACCGGCTCCGCCCCGTCGGCTTCCTCTGGTGTGAGGTGGTGCGGTGCGGCTTACGTCACTCCGCCTCCTCACGCTTTCGGGTGTAATGACGCGATAGTGTCCCCGCGGCACAGCATGTGAACGGGGAGGACAATCGTGGAAGCCACACTACTGGTCGTCGTGGTGGTGGCGACTGCTCTTATCTTCGACTTCACCAACGGCTTCCACGACACGGCGAATGCGATGGCGTCGTCCATCGCCACCGGTGCGCTGCGCCCGCGGACCGCCGTGGCCCTGTCGGCGGTGCTGAACCTGATCGGTGCGTTCCTGTCCGTCGAGGTCGCCAAGACCATCTCCGGTGGGCTGGTGGACGACAGTCAGGTCACCCCGGCAGTGGTGTTCGGCGGTCTGGTGGGCGCCATCATCTGGAACCTGATCACCTGGTTCGTCGGGCTGCCATCCAGCTCCTCGCACGCTCTCTTCGGCGGTCTGATCGGCGCGACCTGGGTTGCGTCCGGTGCCGATGCGGTGCACTTCACCAAGCTGGTGGACAAGATCCTGGTCCCCGCGGTGGCCGCCCCGGTGATCGCCGGTGTTGTGGCCATGGTGGGTAGCTTCCTCATCTACCGGCTCATCCGCCGGGCCCGGCAGGACGTCGTGGGAACCGGTTTCCGCGCCGGACAGGTCGTGTCGGCGTCACTGGTCTCGTTGGCACACGGAACCAACGATGCGCAGAAGACCATGGGCATCATCACCCTGACCCTGATCTCTGCGGGCATGTTGCCCAGCGACTCCGGCCCGCCGCTCTGGGTGGTGGTGAGCGCGGCGGTGGCCATCGCCCTGGGCACCTACGCCGGTGGTTGGCGGATCATCCGGACCCTCGGCAAGGGGCTGACCCCCATCCATCCGCCGCAGGGCTTCGCGTCCGACGCGAGCGCGGCCACGGTCATCCTGACCTCGTCCCACCTCGGATTCCCGCTGTCCACCACCCATGTCTGTTCCGGCAGCATCCTCGGCGGTGGTGTGGGACGTCGTGCCGCCGACGTGCAGTGGCGGGTCGCCGGCCGGATGGTGCTGGCCTGGTTCCTGACCCTGCCGGCCGCCGCGGTCGTCGGAGCTCTCGCCGGATGGCTGACCAGCCTGGGGACCGTCGGCACCGTACTGGTCGCGATCATCGGGGTGGTCGTGAGCTCGTGGATCTACCTGGCGTCCCGGCGCAACCCGGTCAACGCCCACAACATCAACCAGTCCGAGCCGGTGTCCGAGCCGGTCGAACAGCTCGCCCCGGTGAGGTGAGGGAACAGCGATGCACATCAACTGGGCAGCCCTCGGTGAGGTCTTCCTGGTGTCCTTCGCGGTGACGGTGGGTGTGGCCCTGTTGTTCACCGGGGGTGTGCTCGCCCTGTCCGCGCGTGCGGCCCGACAGGAGCGAGAAGCGAGCAGCGTGGTACAGCAGGCCGTCTCGGGGCTGTGCTTCACCGCGTGCGCCGGGATCGTGCTGTACGGGGTGTATCTGATCGTCGCCTCCTGATCCGGTACCGGCGCAGGGGGCCATCGGACGTGGAAGGCCGTCTCGTACGGCCTTAGGTTGTCCACATGGCGGCCAGCAGAGGTGCGATGCCTTCACCCGCACGGTTCGGTCTGACCGGTGCCTCCGCGGAGAAGCAGCTGCGCGCCCTCGGGTGGTGGACCGGGAGCGGGCCGGCGACGGGGGCCGAGGCGGTCCTGTCCGCGCTGTCCCGCAGCCCCGATCCCGATCTGGCACTCAACGCCCTGGAACGGTTGCGGGAAGCCCTGGGCGACGGCTGGGGTGAGTTGGACACCGCCCTGCGCACCGACCCGGTCCTGCGCGGGAGACTGCTGGGGGTGCTGGGCGGTTCCGCCGCGTTGGCCGACTACCTGGTGGCCGGGCCGGACCGATGGCACCGGCTCACCGAGCCGGACCCGCTGGGAAACGAGGAGACCGCCACCCGGGCCCTGCTGGTCGCGGTCGGGGCCGATCCCGAGGGGCCGCCGCCGGGCACCTCACACGGCCCTCGGGCCACCCTGCGCGGACAGGAGGCGGTGCGTGCGCTGCGCGCCGCCTACCGCGGACTGCTGCTCCGGATCGCGGGTGCCGACCTCGCCCCCGTGGTGGAGCCCGAGCTTCCCGCCCCCCGCTACGAGGAGATCACCGGCGCACTGGCCGACCTGGCGGTGGCCGCCCTGCGGGCAGCTCTGGCCGTCGCCGCGGCCGAGGTGGTCCCCGACCCCACCGAGCCGCTGCCCTGCCGGCTCGCGGTGATCGCCATGGGCAAGTGCGGTGGGCGGGAACTGAACTACGTCAGCGACGTCGACGTGGTCTTCGTCGCCGAGCCGGAGGCCGAGCTGCCGGTGGCGACCCGGTTGGCCAGTGCGGTGCTGCGGATGGCCGGCGCGGCCTGTTTCGAGGTCGACGCGGCACTGCGCCCCGAGGGCAAGGCCGGTGCCCTGGTCCGGACTCTGGAAGGGCACCGGTCCTACTACCGGCGCTGGGCACGGACCTGGGAGTTCCAGGCGCTGCTCAAGGCACGCCCGGTCGCCGGGGACCCCGAGCTGGGACGGCAGTACCTGGACGTGGTGCGCCCCCTGGTGTGGACCGCCGCGGACCGGGAGGGCTTCGTCGCCGACGTGCAGGCGATGCGGCGACGGGTGGAGAACCACGTCCCGGCCGAGCTGGTCGAACGGGAACTCAAGCTCGGTCGCGGTGGCCTGCGCGACGTCGAGTTCGCCGTCCAACTGTTGCAGCTCGTGCACGGCCGCACCGACGAGACCCTGCGGTCGCCGTCCACCGTCGAGGCCCTGGCCGCCCTGGGCAGAGGCGGGTACGTCGGTCGTGCCGATGCGGCGGACCTGGCCGAGTCGTACCGGTTCCTGCGGTTGCTGGAGCACCGGCTGCAACTGCGGCGACTCCGCCGCACCCACCTGTTCCCGGACTTCGAGGACGCCCCGTCGCTGCGGTGGCTGGCCCGGGGAGCGGGGATCGGACCGCGGGGGCGGTACTCGGCGGGCGAGGCGCTCCTGGGGGAGTTCCGTCGACACGTCAACCGGGTGCGTCGGCTGCACGAGAAGCTGTTCTACCGGCCCCTGCTGGAGGCGGTAGCCCGTGTGCCCACCGAGGCGCTCCGCCTCACCCCGGAGGCGGCCCGGCAGCGGCTGGCCGCCCTGGGCTACACCTCCCCGGAGGGGGCGCTCCGACACATCCAGGCTCTCACCGCTGGGGTGTCCCGGCGGGCGGCCATCCAGAGCACGTTGCTGCCGGTCCTGCTGGACCTCCTGGCCCGCACTCCCGATCCCGACGGGGGGCTGCTGGCCTACCGCAAGGTGTCCGAGGCCCTCGCCACCACTCCCTGGTACCTGCGGTTGCTGCGGGACGAGGGCGCGGTGGTGGAGCGGCTCGCTCTGCTGTTGGGCACCTCCCGCATGGTGCCGGAGCTGCTGGTGCGTGCCCCCGAGGCGCTGCGGCTGCTGGCCGACACCGACACGCTGGCCGGACGGGACCCGGTGGAGGTGGCCGAGGCCCTGCGGACCACGGTGGCCCGGCACGACGATCCGGCTGCCGCGGTGGCCGCGGCACGTTCGCTGCGGCGCCACGAGCTGCTGCGGATCGCCTCCGCCGACCTGCTCGGGCTGATGGACCTGCAGGCGGTGTGTACCGCGTTGTCCAGTGTGTGGGTGGCGGTGCTGCAGGCGGCGTTGGACGCGGCCGAGCGTCGGGTGGGTGGTGCTCACCGCCCCGCCCGGATCGCGGTGATCGGGATGGGCCGGCTCGGTGGGGCGGAACTGGGGTACGGCTCCGACGCGGACGTGCTGTTCGTGTGTGAACCGACCACCGGCAACGACGACACCGCCGCCGTCCGGTACGCCACCGCGGTGGCCGAGCTGGTGCGCCGACTGCTCGGCTCGCCCAGCCGGGATCCCGCACTGCACGTGGACACGGACCTGCGACCGGAGGGGCGCAGCGGCCCACTGGTCCGCACCCTGGAGTCCTACCGCACCTACTACCGGCAGTGGGCCGAGGTTTGGGAGGCCCAGGCCCTGCTGCGGGCCCGGTTCGTGGCCGGCAACCCCGAGCTGGGGGAACGGTTCCGCGAGATGATCGACCCGATCCGCTACCCGCATGGGGGACTGGACCCGGCGCAGGTCCGGGAGATCCGGCGGATCAAGGCACGGGTGGACGCCGAACGTCTGCCCCGGAGTGCCGATCCGGCCACCCACACCAAACTGGGACGGGGTGGACTGGCGGACATCGAGTGGACCCTGCAGCTGCTGCAGCTCCAGCACGCGGGCGAACACGGGGAACTGCGCACCACCTCGACCCTGACCGGGCTCGCCGCAGCCACCGCGGTGGGGGTGTTGGATCCCGAGGACGCCGCGGCACTGGACACGGCCTGGCGGACGGTCACCCGGGCGCGCAACGCCTCGACCCTGGTCCGGGGCAAACCCACCGACCAACTTCCGCGCGCTGGCCGGGAACTGGCCGCGGTGGCCCGGGCACTCGGCTACCCGCCGGGGACGGACCCCGGTGAGTTCGTCGACGACTACCGGCGGACCACCAGGCGGGCCCGGGCCGTCGTGGAGCGGGTGTTCTACCAGGAGTGAGGACGTTGCGCCGGGCTCGGCGGGCGTTCTCGTCCGCCGGGGGTGTCGTCCGGTGCGGCTCCGGGAGCCGGGGGAAGCAGGAGGAAGCCGTCGTGCACCCGTGCCGGCACCTCGTCGGTGAAGGCGTCCCGAACCCGCACGGCGAAGGCCGGCACCATCAGCCGGACCGCCTCCTCCAGCGGCAGCCACAGCGCCTCGACGGCCTCGGCGGAGGGCCCGGGTACACCGGCGATCGGTCGACAGCGGAACACCAGCGCCACCACCCCCTGCCGGAGGTTCTGGTAGACCCCGGTCAACCGCTGCACCTCCACGTCGACACCGGTCTCCTCGAGGACCTCGCGTCGCACCCCGTCCTGGAGGGACTCGCCCGGCTCCAACACCCCACCCGGAGGCTCCCAGCGGTCGTTGTCCCGTCGTCGCACGACCAACAGACGGCGGTCCTCACGGACCACGACACCGGCCACGGACACCGAGTACGGAGCTGGGGCGGTCGTCACGTGCGGTCCTCCACCGGTGAGAGGGGAGCAGGGCGGTTCCGCGGAACAGCGGCAGCGTAGGGCGTCGGTAGGTGTTCGGGGAGCGTGCCCGGGGCCGGGAGGGGGCGGCTCACCGGATCAGGTGAGCAACCCCTGGTGACGGCGAACCCCGCCGGGCCGGGCCACGACGTCACCGCGCCGGCTGTCGTGTGCTCACCGACACGGTGTTTCCGGGTTCCGGTTCACCACCGACCGGTCGGGGAGCGGATCGGAGTGATACGGACGGGTGACGTCGGCCGTGGGGCGGTGTCGGCGCACGCACCGGGGAACACCCAGATGCCGGGTCGTTCCGCGTCGGCAGGAGGTGTGGGTGCCATGGCCACGTACACGGTGGGCTACTTCGTCGGCAGTCTCTCGACAAGATCGATCAACCGCATCCTGGCGAAGGCGCTGATCCGCCTCGCCCCGCCGGAGCTGGAGTTCGTGGAGATCCCGATCAAGGACCTCCCGTTGTACAACCGGGACCACGACGCCGACTACCCGCCCGAGGCCCGGGCACTCAAGAAGGCCATCGCCTCGGTGGACGCTCTGCTGTTCGTGACCCCGGAGTACAACCGCTCCATCCCGGGAGCGCTGAAGAACGCCATCGACTGGGCCAGCCGTCCCTGGGGGGACAACTCGTTCACACACAAACCCTCGGCGATCATCGGGGCGTCGACCGGCTCGATCGGCACCGCGGTGGCCCAACAGAGCCTGCGCAGTGTGCTGAGTTTCTGCAACGCCCCGCAGATGAACGAGATGGAGGCGTACATCCAGTTCAAGCCCGGGCTGTTCACCGAGGCCGGTGAGGTCACCGACGAGAGCACGGCGCAGTTCCTGCGGGACTACATGCGAGAGTTCCGCGACTTCGTCGTCCGGGTGCTCACCGTGCTGCCACCACGGCGCTGAACCCGGCTGCTGGGACGGGCGCACCCTCCGCGCGTGTCCGGTGACACGCCGCCGCCCAGGACACCGCATCCCCGACTCGGGTGGACGAGGTGTCCTGGGCGGTCCACGGAAGAACCCGAGGGCCGGGTGACGGAGAGTACACCCGGCCCTCGCCCCTTACCGGCACGGGCGGTCCACTGGCGCCCGGTGAGGGATCACACGTCGTAGTAGAGCTCGAACTCGTAGGGGTGCGGACGCAGCCGTAGCGGGTCGATCTCGGTCTCCCGCTTGAGCTGGATCCACGTCTCGATGAGGTCCTCGGTGAAGACCCCGCCCTCCAGCAGGAAGTCGTGGTCGCGCTCCAGGTTGTCGATCACCTCGGCCAGGCTGCCCGGGACCTGCTTGACGTTCTTGGCCTCCTCCGGCGGCAGCTCGTAGAGGTCCTTGTCGATCGGCGCTGGAGGCTCGATCTTGTTGCGGATGCCGTCCACCCCGGCCATCAGCATCGCGGCGAACGCCAGGTACGGGTTGCCGGAGGAGTCCGGGCAGCGGAACTCGATCCGCTTGGCCTTCGGGTTGTTGCCGGTGATCGGGATACGCACACACGCGGAACGGTTCCGCTGCGAGTACACCAGGCTCACCGGCGCCTCGAAGCCGGGCACCAGGCGGTGGTACGAGTTGATCGTCGGGTTGGTGAAGGCCAGCAGGCTCGGCGCGTGGTGCAGGATGCCGCCGATGTAGTACCGGGCGACGTCGGACAGACCGGCGTAGCCCACCTCGTCGTGGAACAGCGGCACGCCGTCCTTCCACAGCGACTGGTGGGTGTGCATGCCGGAGCCGTTGTCACCGAACAGCGGCTTGGGCATGAAGGTCACCGTGCGCCCCGCCTGCCAGGCGGTGTTCTTCACGATGTACTTGAACAGCTGCAGGTCGTCGGCGGCGTGCAGCAGCGTGTTGAACCGGTAGTTGATCTCCGCCTGGCCTGCGGTGCCGACCTCGTGGTGCGCCCGCTCGACCCTGAACCCGGCGTTGGTCAGGTTCAGGACCATCCTGTCCCGCAGGTCGGCGAAGCGGTCGTACGGCGGCACAGGGAAGTAGCCGCCCTTGTAACGGACCTTGTAGCCCTTGTTGCCGCCCTCCTCGTCGGCGCCGGTGTTCCACCAGCCGGCCTCGGAGTCGATCTCGTAGAAGGCGGTGTTCTCGGTGTTGTCGAAGCGGATCGAGTCGAAGATGTAGAACTCGGCCTCGGCACCGAAGAACGCCGTGTCGGCGACACCCGACTCGGTCAGGTACTCCTCGGCCTTGCGTGCCACGTTCCGCGGGTCGCGGCTGTAGGGCTCGCGGGTCAGCGGGTCGTGCACGAAGAAGTTCATGATCAGCGTCTTCTCCGCGCGGAACGGGTCGATCCTGGCGGTCTGCGGGTCGGGCAGCAGCAGCATGTCCGACTCGTGGATCGACTGGAAACCCCGCACCGACGAACCGTCGAAGGCCAGGCCCTCCTCGAAGGTGTCCTGGTCGAACGCCTCGGCAGGCACCGTGAAGTGCTGCATGACGCCTGGAAGGTCGCAGAAACGGATGTCGACGAACTTGACCTCTTCGTCGACGATGAAGCGCAGGACCTCATCGGGATTGGTGAACACCCTCTGGCTCCTTCGTCTACGTACCGGCGGCACGGTGCCCGCAGGTGGTGACGTCCCCGGTGCAGCGGGTCTGCGTCGGGCTCTGTGGAGGACGTTATGGCCCAGGTGTTGCCCAACCGCTACCTGAATGTTTCGCCGGTGTTAACGCTTGTCCCGATCGAAGGACCGATGTCACCTGGTCGGGGGGTGACGCGCGCCGCGCCGTAC
Organism: Pseudonocardiaceae bacterium; assembly: GCA_036562635.1. Classification (GTDB taxonomy): domain Bacteria; phylum Actinomycetota; class Actinomycetes; order Mycobacteriales; family Pseudonocardiaceae; genus DATCJU01. The sequence continues at coordinate 60,216 of DATCJU010000114.1, read as the reverse complement.
TCTTGGACCCGTGAGCAGGTGGACCGGGACCTGGTTGTCGGGGCCGCGTGCCGCGCTGAACCCCTCCGGGAGCGCGGAAGGGGAGCAGCAGCGGTGGCGCGGTGAGCGTCTGGGCCTTCCGGAGGACGGCCCGGACTCGGTCGCCGGATTCGGCCGCCGAGGACTCGCCCTGGTGCTGGACTGGGTGCCCTGCGCCCTGCTCGCCGAGCTGTTCACCACCAACCCGGCCACCTCGGCCCTGGCATTGTTCGCGCTGTACACGGCGGTGAGCCTCGTCGTGGCCAGCCGGACCCCCGGGCACGCCCTGGTCGGGCTGCGGGTGGCCCAGGTCGCCGGTCGAGGGCGGATCGGGTTCGGTGGCGCCGTGGTGCGGACCGTGTTGCTGTGTCTGGCCATCCCGCCCGTCGTCTACGACCGGGACGGTCGGGGGCTGCACGACAAGGCAGTGGGCAGCATCGTGCTGCGCACCCGCTAGCGGCCGGGACGGCCGCGCCCGTGCAGCCGGCCGTCGCCCGCTCAGATCTCCGCAGACCCGTCCACCAGGTGTGCCGCCGTGCCCACGTGGCGGAAACCCAGCCCCCGGTAGAGGCGGTGCGCGCCGGTGTCGCCCGGGGTCAGCCAGGTGAGGGTGGCTCCGCCACCGGCGGCGGCCCGCACCGCGTGTGCCGTGGCCAGCCGGCCGAAACCACGGCGCCGGTACTCCGGCACGGTGGCCACCCCGACGATCTCGGTCACCCCCTCCGCGACCGCCGTCCAGGACGCGACGGCCACGGGTTCGTCACGGTGCACCACCAGGACCGTGCCCCCTGCGGCAGGGTCGGTGGGGACGGCGAGCTCCGGTAGGTCCTCCTCGAACGCGGCCCGGGCCACCCGGTGCGCCTGGGCCTGCTGTTCGGCATCCAGCACGGACACCACCCGTGTCCCGGCCGGCAGGTCGGGGCAGCGCACCTGGTCGGGGGAGGTGGCCAGCAGCGGGAACGTTCCGGTCCGACGTGCGCCGCAGGCGAGCAGACCGGCGACCAGCCCCGGACTCGCCTCGTCGACCAGTTCGAACCGCAACGGTTTGCCCTCGGCACCGAACGTCTCCCGCAGCCGGGGCAGCGCTGCTTCGACCTCGCCCTGTGTGACATCGCTTCCGGGCTGCCGGGCCACCGCGTAGGACAGGAACATCGAGGGGGAGTCGTGCAACAGCCCGGTCAGGGGGCCCACGTCCACGACCCGGCGATCACGGGCCGCGCCGACTCGCTGCCCACGGGCGATCCGGATCGCGATGTCGACCATGCACATACCGCCCGACCGTAGCGGGAACGGCCGGGCGGTACGGAGGGAATTTCGTCGGGTCAGCGACGGCGCAGGGTGCGCTGGACACTGCGCAGCTTCGCGCCCTGCGGGATGGGGGCCTTGGGCATCGCCGCCCCCTTGGTCTGCAGGGCCACCAGCCGGGCCTCCAGCTGGTCCATCTGCGCGGCGTTGATGTTGGGGGGCAGCTTCGCCAGGTGCGACTGCAGCTTGCGCAGCGGTACCTGGCCTTCCTCCGTGCCCACCTGCACGTCGTAGATCGGGGTGTCACCGACCAGCCGCGCCACCCGCTTCTTCTCCTGGGCCAGCAGGCTGCGCACCCGATGCGGCGCCCCCTCACCGACCAGGATGATGCCGGGGCGGCCGATCACCCGGTGCACGGCGTCGAGCTGTGTGGTGGCCGCGACAGCCGTGGTCACCCGCCACGGGCCGCGGAGGTTCTCCAGGGCCCAGGCGGCCGCACCGGGCTGCCCCTCGGCCTTGGCGTAGACGTTGCGCTGCACCCGGCGACCGAAGACGATCACGGCGGCGAGCAGGCCGATCATGATGCCCAGGGGGAGGAACACCCACTGCAGGTTCAGCAGCCAGCCGATGCCGAACACCACAGCGATCGAGCCGAGGAACGCCACGATCATCCACGGCAGCAGACCGCGGTCCTCGCGTCGCTGGATCTTGAACGCCTCGATGATCTGCCGCCGGCGTTCCCGGGCCTCGGCGCGGCGGGCGCGGGCTGCTTCCTTCGCAGCCGCCTTGTCCTGCTTGGGGGCCATACCCGTCAGGATACGGCGCGTTGCCCGTGGACCGGTGCCAGACCACTGCCTCGCGCTCCGGTGTCACGGTGTGCCGGCGCGTGGTGACCGAGCGTGTCGGGTGTGTCGTCGCCCGGACGCCGCCCACCCGGTCCGGGAACGGCACCGGGCAGGCAGCAAGGTCCGGACGGCTCCGCGGTGCGCCGTCAGTGGGACAGCAGGGCGCTGACCTCCTGCGCGGCGGGGCCGGCCTCGGCCAGGTGGGCCAGGTGCTCGGGCAGCTTCTCACCCCGCTTGAGCACGGCCTGCGCGTAGAGCCGGCCGGCGCGGTAGGAGGAGCGGACCAGCGGCCCGGCCATCACACCGGAGAAACCGATCGCCTCGGCGGTGGCCTTGTGCTCCAGGAACTCCTCGGGCTTGACCCAGCGGTCCACCGGGTGGTGCCGCAGGCTGGGCCGCAGGTACTGGGTGATGGTGACGATCTCGCACCCGGCGTTGTACAGGTCGTGCAGGGCGCTCGTCACCTCCTCGGGGGTCTCACCCATGCCCAGGATCAGGTTGGACTTGGTGACCAGCCCGGCCTCCCGGGCACGGGTGATCACCTCCAGCGACCGCTCGTAGCGGAACGCGGGCCGGATCCGCTTGAAGATCCGCGGCACGGTCTCCAGGTTGTGCGCCAGGACCTCGGGGCGGGAACCGAACACCTCGGCGAGCTGGTCGGGGCGGGCGTTGAAGTCGGGAATGAGCAGCTCCACCCCAGTGCCCGGGTTGAGCGCGTGGATCTGCCGGACGGTCTCGGCGTACAGCCAGGCACCGCCGTCGGGCAGGTCGTCCCGTGCCACGCCGGTGACCGTGGAGTAACGCAGGCCCATGGCCCGCACCGACTCGGCCACCCGCCGGGGCTCGTCACGATCGAACTCGGCGGGCTTGCCGGTGTCGATCTGGCAGAAGTCGCAGCGACGGGTGCACTGCTCACCCCCGATGAGGAAGGTGGCCTCCCGGTCCTCCCAGCACTCGTAGATGTTGGGACAGCCGGCTTCCTCACAGACCGTGTGCAGGCCCTCGCGGCGCACCAGGCCCTTCAGCTCCCGGTACTCCGGCCCCATCTTGGCCCGGGTCTTGATCCACGAGGGCTTCTTCTCGATCGGCGTCTGGCTGTTGCGGACCTCGAGCCGCAGCAGCTTGCGCCCCTCCGGTGCGACGCTCACGCGCACCACCCTACGCCGCGCCGCGAGGTGTCAGGAGTCACGCTCCTCGTTCCGCCCAGGTGGGACACGGTGGACACCTCCGACGGTCAACACGGGTAGGGAGAGACACCGGTCAGTTCCGCGGTCCGTTCCCACAGCGCGGCCGCGGTGGCCGGGTCCTGCGCGGCGGCACTGGGGGTCGCCCGCCGCACCCCGCGTCCGTACACCTCGCCGAGGCCGTCGGGCCCGAAGAAGTCACCGCCACGCACGTCCGGTGCGGTCGCGGCGTACAGCTGGGGCAGCACGCCGCGTCGGATCGGCTGGGACACCAGGTGGGTGAGAAAACGGGCGACACGGGCCACGGTGGGGTTGTCCGAGTGGGAGCGGGTCGTGTTCGCCGCCAGTTCGGTCGCGACCACCCCCGGGTGGGCGGCCACGCTCACCAGGTCGAGGCCCCTGGCCCGGGCCCGCCGGTCCAGCTCGAAGGCGAACAGCAGATTGGCCAGCTTGGACTGGCTGTAGGCCTGGCCGGGGCGGTAGCGGCGTCGCTCGAAGTTGAGGTCGTCCAGGCCCAGCCTGCCACTCCGGTGGCTCAGGCTCGACACCGTGACCACACGCGGGGCGGTGCCGTTGCGCAGAGCCGGCCCCAGCAGCCAGGTGAGCGCCGCATGGCCGAGGTGGTTCGTGCCGAGTTGCAGCTCGAAACCGTCCACCGTGCGCCGCAGCGGGGTGGCCATCACCCCCGCGTTGTTCATCAGCACGTCCAGCGAGTCACCGGTGCGGTCGCGGATCTCCTCGGCGGCCCGTCGGACCGAGGACAGGTCGCTCAGGTCCAGCTGCACCAGATCGGCGGGGCCGACGCGGCGCACCTGTTCGAGTGCGGCCCGGCCGCGTTCCGGTGAGCGACAGGCCAGCAGGACCCGTGCACCACGGGCGGCCAGCACTCGGGCACTGGCCAGGCCGAGCCCCGAGTTCGCCCCGGTGATCAGGACGGTGCGGCCGGTCTGGTCCGGGATGTCGGTGATGTTCCACGTCGGCATGGTTCCTCACTACCGTCCACGGGGGTTGGACGTCACCTCGGTTCTGCGCCGATCAGGATCGGGGCCACCCGGTGCCGGAAGAAGTGGCCGGGTGGACGTTCCCGGTTCCGCAGGATGATCGAAAACCCCGGCCCGACCGTACCGGGTACCGCCCGGGGCGGGACCGTCGTGGACGGCGCGTCTCCTGGTGCGGGGGTTCGCCGGGACGGATCACCGTCCCACGGAACCCACCGTCGAACGCGAGGGTGGTGCGACCGTGGGCCGGTCCACGGTTCCTCCCCCTGCGACGGAGGTGTCCCGCCGGGGCAGGTGCACCGTCACGGGGGACCGGAACGCCGGGACGCGGCAACGAACCGGTGCGGACGTCCCGGCACGCACGCACACCCGGCCTCGTCGGGACCTGGTTTCCCGGGACCCCGTGTCCGGCTCCGGGATCTCCGCACCTCGTGCGGAGACGTTCCACGCCGCTCGCCGACGCCCCGGCGTTCGGCGGGCGGTTCCACCCCGGGTGAATACCCTTGGAACACGTGGCCAACGCATTCCAGTTCCGGATCTTCACCGAGCCCCAGCAGGGGGCGACCTACGACGACCTGCTGCGCGTGGCACGTTGCGCCGAGGAGGCCGGGTACGACGCCTTCTTCCGCTCCGACCACTACCTGAAGATGGGGTCGGTGAGCGGACTGCCCGGGCCGACCGACGCCTGGGTCACCCTGGCCGGCCTGGCTCGGGAGACGTCCCGGCTGCGTCTGGGCACCCTGATGACCGCGGCGACCTTCCGGTACCCCGGACCCCTGGCCATCGCGGTGGCCCAGGTGGACCAGATGTCCGGCGGGCGGGTCGAGTTCGGGCTCGGTGCCGGTTGGTACCTCGAGGAGCACACCGCCTACGGCATCCCGTTCCCCGAGGTGGGCGAGCGGTTCGACCGTTACGCCGAGCAGCTGGAGATCATCACCGGGCTGTGGGAGACCCCGGAGGGGGAGACCTTCGACTTCGAGGGCAAGTACTACCGGCTCACCGACTCGCCGGCGCTGCCCAAGCCGGTGCAGCGGCCTCGTCCCCCGGTGCTGGTCGGTGGCCGGGGCGCCAAGCGCACCCCGCAGCTGGCGGCCCGTTTCGCCAACGAGTTCAACGTGCCGTTCGTCGACCTCGACACCGCGGTCACCCAGTTCGAGCGGGTCGACGCAGCCTGCCGGGAGATCGGCCGCGACCCTGCCGAGATCGTCCGCTCGGCCGCCCTGGTGGTGTGTGTCGGTCGTGACGAGGCCGAGGTCGCCCGCCGGGCCGACGCCATCGGCCGTGAGGTGGACGAACTGCGTCGCAACGGTCTGGCCGGTTCACCGGCCGAGGTGGTGGACAAGCTCGGGACCTGGCGGGAGCGCACCGGGATCAGCCGGATCTACCTGCAGGTGCTCGACCTGTCCGACCTGGAGCACATCGAGCTGATCGCCGCGCAGGTCGTGCCGCAGCTGTCCTGAGCACCACCGGGCACCGGCCGGGCCGCTCTGCCTGCGGCCCGGCCGGTGACGGTTCCGGGGTCTCGGGATGGTCCTGCCCGGGTGGGCGACCGTCGGTCGGGTGCTCAGCCACCCGCGGCGTCACGTTCCGCGGCGCTGCGTATCACGCAGAACTCGTTACCCTCCGGATCGGCCAGTACGGCCCAGCCGGTGCCGTCCGGATTGCGCCGGTCGGCCACCATCGTCGCGCCGAGGCCCAACAGGCGCTCGACCTCCTCGTCCCGGGTCCCCTCGGTGGGGCACAGGTCCAGGTGCAGCCGGTTCTTGACCTGTTTGCCCTCGGGGACCCTGATGAACAGCAGCGCGAGGTCACCGTTCGGCGAGACGAGCAACCCCTCGGGGTCGTCGGGGGCGTTGGGGTTGTCCGGATCCTCCCGGAAACCGGTGACCTCGCTCCAGAACGCCGCCAACCGGTACGGGTCGGTGCAGTCGAACGTGATGTTCCGCACGCTCAGCGTCATGTGTCGCTCCAGTCGCCGTGTCGGGGCAGGCGAGTATGACGCGTTCGGTGACCTCCGGGGAACATCCCGTGGTGGAGGACCCGTCGGTGGGGACGTCGCGTCCGGGGATCAGGCCCGGCTCAGTGCGAAGGTGACTCCGGCCGCGGTGGGCTGGGCACGTTCCAGGTTGCGCTCCTCGATCGGCAACTCGCCGTTCAGTGCGGCCAGCACCGCACGCTCCACCAACGGGGTGATCTCGGCCACCGACACACTGCGGCCCAGCTCCGCGGCCAGAGAGGTGACTCCCGCGTCTGCGATACCGCAGGGCACGATGCGGTCCCACACCGACATGTCCGGGTCGCAGTTGATGGCGAAACCGTGCATGGTGACCCCGCGCTGTACCCGCACCCCGATCGCGGCCACCTTGCGCTCCGGTCGAGTGTCGTCCGCGGGGAACCACACTCCGCTCCGGCCCTCGACCCGTCCGGCCCCGGGGGCGCCCAGCTCGTCGCACACGGCGATCAGCGCCTGCTCGAGACGGCGCACGTAACCCACCACGTCGATCGGCTCGGCCAGCCCGATGATCGGGTAGCCGACCAACTGCCCCGGACCGTGCCAGGTGATCCTGCCACCGCGGTCGACGTCGACGACCGGGGTTCCGTCGACCGGCCGGTCCTCGGGGCGGGTGCGCTTGCCCGCCGTGTAGACCGAGGGGTGTTCCAGGAGCAGCAGCACGTCCCCGCCCGAGCCGGTGGCGCGGGCCTCGGCCAGCTCGCGCTGCAGGTCCCAGGCGGCCATGTAGTCGATCGTGCCCAGGTGACGCACCTCGACCGGGTCGGACGAGGCACGGCAGGAAAGTACGGGACGGCTCATGTCTTCGGACCTTACGCCCGACCGGTCGGTAGCCCCAGCTGTCGGGAGCACGTCACGTCTCACCGACCCCAACAGGCGGCCAGTGCATCCGACAGCGACGGGTGCCGGAAGAGGTAGCCGTACTGTTGCAGCACCGTGGGCACCGCACGCGGCCCGGTGAGGACCAGCTCGTCGGCGACCTCGCCCAGCACCGCGCGGAGCGCGAACGACGGCACCACCCAGGGCGTCGGCCGGTGCAGCGCCTCACCCAGCGCCCGGGTGAACTCGGCGTTGGTCACCGGGGTGGGTGCGGTGAGGTTGACCGGTCCGGACACCGTCGACCGTTCCAGCACGAAACACAGCGCTCCCACCTCGTCGTCCAGCGAGATCCAGGACAGGTACTGCCGGCCGCTGCCCAGGCGGCCTCCCAGGAAGAGGCGGAACAGCGGCCGGAGCTGGCCGAGCATGCCCCCGCTGGGGGAGAGCACGACCGCGGTGCGCGCCAGCACCACCCGGGCTCCGGCCTCCTGTGCCGCGGCGGTGGCCGCCTCCCAGTCCCGGCACACCTCGGCCATGAACCCGTGCCCGCCGGGGGCGGTCTCGTCGACCACCCGGTCCCCGGTGTCGCCGTAGTAGTGGATGCCCGAGGCGTTGACCAGGACGGGGACACCCTGTTCGGCGACGGCCGTGGCCAGCACCTCGGTGGGGACGAGGCGACTGTCCCGGATCATCTGTTTGCGGGCTTGGGACCACCGGCGGGTGCCGATGCTGGTCCCGCACAGGTTGACCGCGGCGTCCACGCCGTCCAGCGCACCGTCCTGCAGGCGACCGGCGGGCGGGTCCCAGCTGCGCTCGTCCGGCGCGGCGGCGGGGCGGCGGACCAGGCGCACCACCTCGTGGCCCCGGGCCCGGAGCTCGGAGACGAGTGCCGTGCCGATGAGACCGGACGATCCGGCGATCGCGATTCGCATGGACTTGATCGTGGCCGAGCCGCCGCGATTCCGCACTTGCTCCGGCGGCTGCTCGTCCCGGCAGGTGGTGTGCAGGGACGGAGAAGGGGCCCGCCGCGGGTGCGACGGGCCCCTTCCGGACTCGGGGAGGTGTGCTCGGCCGAGGGGTTACAGGCCCAGCTCCCCTTCGAAGGCCCCCTCCTCCAGCCGGTTCTTGATGGTGGTGAGGAACCGGCCGGCGTCGGCGCCGTCGACCAGGCGGTGGTCGTAGGTCAGCGCCAGGTAGGCCATCGAACGGATCGCGATGGTGTCCTCGCCGTCCTCGCCGGTCACCACGACCGGGCGCTTGCGCACCACGCCGACACCGAGGATGCCGACCTGCGGCTGCACCAGGATCGGCGTGTCGAACAGTGCACCGTTGCTGCCGAGGTTGGTCAGCGAGAACGTACCGCCGGCCAGCTCGTCCGGGGTGATCTTGTTCGCGCGGGCGCGCGCGGCGAGGTCGGCGATCTTGTGGGCCAGGCCCGCCAGGTTCAGGTCGCCGGCGTTGTGGATCACCGCGTTGATCAGGCCGCGCTCGGTGTCGATCGCGATGCCCAGGTGCTCGGCGCCGTGGTAGGTGACCTCCCGGGTCTCCTCGTTGATCGACGCGTTCAGCTTCGGGTGCTGCTTGAGCGCCTCGACGGCGGCCTTGGCGAAGAACGGCAGGAAGGTGAGCTTGACGCCCTCCCGCGCCTCGAAGGCCGCCTTGGCCCGGGCCCGCAGCCGCGCGATCTTGGTGACGTCCACCTCGAAGACCTGGGTGAGCTGGGCCGACACCTGCAGCGACTCGCGGGTGCGCTGGGCGACGATCTGCCGCAGCCGAGACATCTTCTCGGTCTTGCCGCGGAGCGCCTGGGCCTCCGGCGACGGGGTCACGGGCGCGGCGGCCGGGGCGGGTGCGGCGGCCGGGGCCGGGGCCTGCTGGGCGGCCTTCGCCGCCTCGACGGCGGCCAGGACGTCCTGCTTGCGGATCCGCCCACCGACACCGGTGCCCTTGATGGTGGACAGGTCCACCCCGTGCTCGGCGGCGAGCTTGCGCACCAGCGGGGTCACGTAGGGCTGCTGCTTGGCCCCACCGTCGGTCTCCGGCTTGCCGGCGGCCGGAGCCGGGGCCGGAGCGGGTGCGGCGGCCGGGGCGGCCTCCTGGACCTGCTCGGCCGGAGCGGCCGGAGCCGGGGCCGGGGCCGGAGCCGGGGCGGCTGACGGGTCACCGATCACGGCCAGCTCGGCGCCCACCTCGACGGTCTCGTCCTCACCGACCTTGATCTCCAGCAGGACACCGGCGACGGGCGAGGGGATCTCGGTGTCGACCTTGTCGGTGGAGACCTCCAGCAGCGGCTCGTCCACCTCGACGGTGTCGCCGGGCTGCTTGAGCCACCGGGTGACCGTGCCCTCGGTGACGCTCTCACCGAGCGCCGGCATGGTCACCGGGGTGCCCTGGGCGGCACCACCCTGCGGCGCGGGCTGCGGCTGGCTCGGCTGCGCGGCCGGAGCGGCCTGGGCCGGGGCCGGAGCGGCCGGGGCCGGAGCGGCCGGAGCGGCCGGGGCCGCCTGCTCGCCCTGCGGAGCCGGAGCGGAGGCCGGGGCCTCACCCGGCTCGCCGATCACGGCCAGCTCGGCGCCCACCTCGACGGTCTCGTCCTCACCGACCTTGATCTCCAGCAGGACACCGGCAGCGGGCGAGGGGATCTCGGTGTCGACCTTGTCGGTGGAGACCTCCAGCAGCGGCTCGTCCACCTCGACGGTGTCGCCGGGCTGCTTGAGCCACCGGGTGACCGTGCCCTCGGTGACGCTCTCACCGAGCGCCGGCATCTGTACGGAGATGGCCATTTTCAGCTGACTCCTCGTTGGTTGCTCGCTTGGCTGACCTTGGGCCCGACGGCGTCAGCCGTGCGCGTGCAGCGGCTTGCCGGCCAGGGCGAGGTGGGCCTCGCCGAGCGCTTCGTTCTGGGTCGGGTGCGCGTGCACCAGCGGGGCGACGTCCTCGGCGTGGGCCTCCCAGTTGAAGATCAACTGTGCCTCGCCGATCAGCTCGCCGACGCGGGAACCGACCATGTGCACACCCACGACCGGACCGTCGGCGGCCTTGACCAGCTTGATCGCACCGGAGGTCTTGAGGATCTGGCTCTTGCCGTTACCGGCCAGGTCGTAGGTGACCGTCTCCACGTTTCCGTACTTCTCGCGGGCCTGGGCCTCGGTCAGCCCCACGGAGGCCACCTCGGGCTCGCAGTAGGTGACCCGCGGGATGCCGGCCTCGTCGATCGGCCGCGGGTTCAGGCCGGCGATCTCCTCGGCGATGAAGATGCCCTGCTGGAAGCCTCGGTGCGCCAGCTGCAGGCCCGGAACCAGGTCGCCGACGGCGTAGACGTTGGGCAGGTTGGTGCGGAGCCGCTCGTCGGTCAGGACGAAGCCGCGCTCCATGCGGACACCGGCCTCCTCGTAGCCGTGGCCCGCGCTGTTGGGGCCCCGGCCCACGGCGACCAGCAGCAGGTCGGCCTCGAGCTGCTCACCGGACTCCAGGCTGACGGTCACACCCGTCTCGGACTGGGTGGCGCCGGTGAACTTCACACCGGTCTTGAACTTGATGCCCCGGCGGCGGAACGCACGCTCCAGCTGCTTGGAGCAGAACTCGTCCTCGGCCGGGACCAGGCGGGGCAGCGCCTCGACGATGGTCACGTCGGCGCCGAAGGAACGCCACACGCTGGCGAACTCGACACCGATGACACCGCCACCCAGGACGACGACCTTCTCCGGGACGTAGTCCAGGTTCAGCGCCTGGTCGCTGGTGACGATCCGGCCGCCGATCTCCAGACCGGGCAGGGTCTTGGCGTACGAACCGGTGGCCAGGACCACGTTCTTGCCGGTGTAGCGCTGGCCGTTGACCTCGACGGCGTTCGGGGCGACGAACCGGCCGGTGCCCTCGACGTAGGTGATGCCGCGCGACTTCACCAGGCCCTGCAGGCCCTTGTACAGCCGGCTGATCACCCCCTCCTTGTAGGAGTTCACTCCGGCCATGTCGATGCCCTCAAGGGAGGTCTTCACCCCGAACTGGTCGCTCTCACGCGCCGAGTCGGCAACCTCCGCCGCGTGCAGCAGCGCCTTGGTCGGGATGCACCCGCGGTGCAGGCAGGTGCCTCCGAGCTTGTCCTTCTCGACCAGGACGACGGACAGGCCGAGCTGAGCCGCGCGCAGCGCGCAGGCGTAGCCGCCCGAGCCGCCGCCGAGGATCACAAGGTCGGCGGAGGTGTCGGTCACGGGATCTCCTCGACAGGCAACGTTCTCTGACGGGTCTGGAACGCCATTCGTGCGGGTGAGCGCAGATGGCAGACGCCATCTTGTCACCTGTTCGACAGTTGTGGCGACGCGGGTTGGTGCCCGTTCGATCGGTGGGCGGCACATTCACCACCGATCACGAGGTCATTTCGCTTTGTGGAAAGGGAAGTTCGCCATCCGATCATGTCGCCGCGAAATGTCGCCTTTCCGTTACTCTGTGCACACAGCCGCTCCGCGGTGGCGAGGAGTGACCTCTGGACGTGTTACGCACGTCTCACCCCGTGGTGGTCACGATCACACACGTCGTGGAGAGGAGGACGGGGTGGGCCTGTTCGACAGATTCCGGCGTCGTTCGCGCCGGGGTGGGCCACGACCGGCCGACGACGCGGACGTGGCGCACCTGAAGGAATGGGCGGCGCAACACCGGGGCGTGGAGGCCTTCCTGGAACCACGCACGACGGTGACCGAGACCACGTTGGTCCTGGTGGCACACGACGGGGAGTGGACCCGACGGCGCATCGACGGAATGGCGGGAGCCCAGAAACTGACCAGGCAGCTCGGTATTCCGCTCTACGAGGTGGAGCGGGTGGGCTACCCGAAACGGATGCGCGAGTACAACGCCCGTCAGCGCATCCGGCGCAACCGCACCGAGGCGGCAGGGGAGTGACCGACACCCGGGGTGGGACGGTGGAACACGGACCGGTGGGAGGGCGGGGAGGACGACACCACCGGTGCCCCGGCCCGGGCGGGCCTCAGCGGGTGAATCCGTAGGCCCGCTCCACCCGGGCCACCCGGACCTCGAACGCCTCGTACCACTCCCGACGTCCTCGTTCGCGGACGGCGGCGTGCTCCACGTGCTGCCGCCAGGCGACGATCGACTCCTCGTCCCGCCAGTACGAGACGGTGATCCCCGCCCCGTCGGCTCCGCGCACCGACTCGACGCCCAGGAAGCCGGGCTGCTCGGAGGCCAGCTTCACCATGCGTGCGGCCGTCTCCTGGTAGTCCGCGTCGGCGTCGGTACGCCGGGACGTGAAGATCACCGCGTAGTACGGGGGATCAGGCAGCCGTACGGGCATCTCCTCGGACACCGGGCCTGTATACCGCGTCCCCCACCGACCGTGGAAGCGGTTTCGGACGCCGTGGTGGGCCCACCCGCCGGTGCGGCAGGTGGGCCCACCGAGTCCCGTGTGAACGGTGTCCGCTCGTCAGCCGTTCGCCACGATGTCGGCCAGCACCGCGGCGATGGTGCGCACCGGGACACCGGTGGCGCCCTTGGGGGTGTAACCCCACGGCGAGCCGGTGTTGAACGCCGGACCCGCGATGTCGATGTGCGCCCACTGCACGCCGTCGGCGACGAACTCGCTCAGGAACAGACCGGCCGCGAGCATGCCACCCCAGCGGTGCCCGGTCACGTTGGCGATGTCGGCCAGCTTGGAGTCGAGGTCGGCACGCAGTTCCTCGGGCAGCGGCATCGGCCAGCCGCCCTCGCCGGTGGCCTGGGCGAACGTGGCGACCCGGTCCCGGAACTCGTCGGAACCCATGATGCCGGCGGTCCGCTTGCCCAGGGAGACGACCTGCGCCCCGGTGAGGGTGGAGGTCTCGATCAGGTAGTCCGGCTGGTCCTCGCAGGCCCGCACAATCGCGTCGGCCAGGATGAGCCGGCCCTCGGCGTCGGTGTTGAGCACCTCGACCGTCTTGCCGCCGTACATGGTCAGCACGTCGCCCGGGCGGTAGGCGGTGCCCGACGGCATGTTCTCCGCCATGGGAACGGTCGCCACAACCTCCAGCGGGTACTTCAGCCTGGCCGCCAGCACCACGCTGGCCACGACCGCGGCGGCGCCGGCCATGTCGGAGGTCATCTCGTCCATGTTTGGGGCGGGCTTGAGCGAGATGCCACCGGTGTCGAAGGTGATGCCCTTGCCGACCAGCGCCACCTTGGCCTTGGGGTTCTCGCCCCGGTAGCGCAGGCGGACCAGCCGCGGCGGGCGGGACGAGCCACCACCGACCCCGAGGATGCCGCCGTAACCGCCCTCACGCAGAGCCGTCTCGTCGAGCACCTCGACCTCCAGGCCGACCTGCCGGCCCAGCTCGGCGGCCCGCTCCGCGAAGGACGCCGGGTACAGGTCGTTGGGCGGCGTGTTGACCAGGTCGCGTGCGGTGCGCACCGCCTCGGCGACGGCGGTCGCCTCCTCCAGCGTGTCGCGCTGCCCGGCGGGGTCCGAGGTCACCAGCTGCATCTCGCCGAGCGGGCCGTCCCCCGGCTCGGACTTGTAGGAGGTGAAGGCGTAGGCGCCGAGCAGGGTGCCCTGTGCGGCGGCGGCCAGGTCGATCGTGGACAGGGTGCTGGCCGCCTGGGCGGTGCCGCTCAACGCGCGGGCCGCGGCGCCGGCGGCGCGCCGCACCTGCTCGGAGCTGACCCCACCGTCCGCGGCCGGCTTGCCGAGACCCACGGCCACCAGCACCTTCGCCGCAACGGCACCACGGGTCGGCAGCTTGACCACCTCGTCGGCCTTGCCGCTGGCGCCGAGCAGCCGCAGGAGATCGACTAGCCCCCCGTCGAAGGCGGAGTCGACCGTCTCCGCCCCGGGCGCGAGTGCGAGCCCGTCGGGCCCCTGGACGGTGCCGACGACGAGGGCGTCGACGGCGATGCCGGTGGGATCACTCTCAGTGAGGGTGATCGTGGGGACACTCACGGCTTTGCTCCTTATGTGTTCAGGTTGGTGCGGCCCGGTACCCACGGACCGTTAGGCATGCTTACGACAGGCTAGTGACACTAGCGTTTGGCCGGGCGCATCACCGGGCTGACGCTTTCCCTCGGTGACGGCTTTTTGGCAAGGTGACCACGTGGCGCAACAGCTGCAGTCGCAGCGCGACGTGCCCAGGGCCCGCGACGACAGCGGCCGAGGTTCCCGTTCCGCGGTTCATGCTCTCGTCACCGGCCTCGGCGCGATGCTCGGCGTGGGAGTGTTCAGCGGATTCGGACCTGCGGTGGCGGTCGCCGGATGGTGGGTGCTGCCCGGAATCGTGCTGGCTGCGGCCGCCACGGTGTGCTTCGCGGTGGCCACCCACGGCGCCGCTCGGGTGCACGGCGGAGCCGGTGGCAGCTACGAGTACCTGCGGGAACATCTCGGTGCGACCCCGGGGCGGATGGCCGCGGCGTTGTTGCTGTGCGGGCGGGCCGCCGCGGCAGCTGCCCTGGCGAGCGCCCTCGGCGCCCACCTGGCACCCGGGCAGGCCGTGCCGGCGGCGGTGGGCGTGGTGGCGGTGGCCACGGTGTTCCGCGCAGCCGGAGGTGAGCTGGGGTACCGGAGCAGGCTGGTGGGGGTGCTGCTGACCCTGCTGGCCCTGGGGGTGGTGATCGCGGCCTGCTTCGCCGTCGCGCCACCCGAGCAGCTCGTCGTGCCCACTCCCGGAGCTCCCGGGGCCAACGACCCCGGTGCCGTCGTGATGGCCGCGGCGATCGCCTTCCTCGGCTTCAACGGTTTCGAACGGGTGACCTCTCCGGCCAGCCCCCGACGTCGTTACTCCCCGCGCGCCCTCCGGGTGGCCCTGCCGGTCCTGTTCGCCCTGGTGACGGTGCTGTACCTCCTGGTCACCGTCGGGCTGCTGCACCAGCTCGGGTCGGTTCGGCTGGCCCTGTCCCCGACGCCGCTGCGGGACGCACTGGTCGCGGCGAACGCGGCCGCGCTGGAACCGCTGGTCGTCCTGGGAGCGGTGACGGCCATGCTCCCGGCGCTGCTGTTGGCACTCGGCGGGGTCCGGGACATCGTGGCCGGGGTGATCCGGGAACGGGACCTGCCCCTGGCGGGACGTCTCGCCGGGCCGGGGCGGTCCTGGCGGCTGGACGTCGTCGGGGGCGGGCTGGTTGCGATCCTGGTGGTGGCACTCGGGCAGACGGCGGCCTTCCAGCTCGCGGCGACCTGTCTGCTCTTCTACTACGCCTTCTGCAGCGCCGGCTGCCGCCTGGTTCTGGCGGAGGGGCCGCTGCTGTCCATGCGGGCGGCCTGTCTGGGCATGGGGGTGGCGGTGATCATCGGCATGAGTGCTCCGCTGCCCCAGCTGCTGGCCGCCTTCGGGATCGCGGTCGTCGCGGCCGGGCTCGGCGCGCTGATATCCCGGCGGTCGCGGTAGCGTCCCGCACCGTGACGGACACATCGCTGCGGCACAGCCCTCTGCACGAGGCCCACGAGACCCTGAACGCCACCTTCGCGCCCTTCGGAGGATGGCGGATGCCGATCCAGTACGCCGGAGGCGGTGTGGTCGCCGAGCACACCGCGGTCCGGGAGGCGGTGGGGGTGTTCGACGTCTCCCACCTGGGCAAGGTGTCGGTCCACGGTCCGGGGGCGGCCGAGTTCGTCAACACCTGCTTCAGCAACGACCTGCGGCGGATCACGCCCGGGCAGGCGCAGTACACCCTGTGCTGCAACACGGACGGCGGCGTCGTGGACGACCTGATCACCTACCTGGTGTCCGCCGACGAGGTGTTCTGCGTGCCCAACGCGGCCAACGCCGCCGAGGTGTGCCGGTTGCTCGCCGAGGCCGCCCCCGCCGGGATCACCGTCACCGACCAGCACACCGACTACGGGGTGATCGCGGTTCAGGGCCCCCGTTCGGCGGACGTGCTGCGCGCGGTCGGCCTGCCCCAGGACCTGGACTACATGGCGTTCACCGACGCCGAGTGGCAGGGACGTCCGGTGCGGATCTGCCGCACCGGGTACACCGGTGAGCACGGCTACGAGCTCCTCCCGCGCTGGTCCGACAGCCCGGCACTGTGGGAGGCGCTGCTGGCCGTGGCTGCCGAGCACGGGGGCCGGCCCTGCGGTCTGGGAGCGCGGGACACGCTGCGCACCGAGATGGGTTACCCGTTGCACGGCCAGGACCTCTCGCCCGGGATCAGCCCGGTCCAGGCCGGGGCGACCTGGGCGGTGGGCTGGAAGAAGGACACGTTCTGGGGGCGCCAGGCCCTGCTGGCCGAGCGGGAGGCGGGTCCCCGGCGTCGGCTGCGCGGACTGCGTGCCCTGGAGCGGGGAGTGCCCCGTCCCGGAATGGCCGTGCTGGACGCCGAAGGCACCCGGATCGGTGAGACGACCTCCGGCACCTTCTCGCCGACCCTCCGCACCGGGATCGCCCTGGCGCTGCTGGACACCTCGTCCGGGGTGGAGCCCGGCGCCGAGGTGTGGGTGGACGTGCGGGGCCGTCGGCTGCGCTGCGAGGTCGTCAAGCCGCCGTTCGTCCCGTCCCGGGTCCGGTGACGCCGGTGGGCGCCCACGGTGGGCAGGACGGTGGTGCCGGCGTGGTGTGGCAGCCCGGTGACCGGGTGCTGTACCGCTTCCCCCGGCTCGACGACCCGCTGGGGCCGGTGCAGCCGGCCCGGGTGATCGCCGACGACGGCCGACGGCTGCTGTGTTGGATACCCGGTGGCACCGAGGTCCTGGCCATGCGGTTGCCGGGTGGGCGGCTGCAGCGGGAGGTGGCGTTGCACCAACGTTTCACGCTGCCGCGCACGCCGGTTCGCTCCCGGTGGTACGGGGGCGGGAACCTGCGGTTGGTGGACGAGCACCACTGGTCGTCGGTGTGGTGGTTCTTCGAACCGGACGGCACGTTCCGCAACTGGTACGTCAACCTGGAGGTGCCGCTCGGCCGGGACCACCGTTCGGTGTACCGGGTGGACGGTGCCCTGGACGTCGCGGTGCGCCCCGACGGGCGGTGGGAGTGGAAGGACGAGGAGGAGGCGGAGGCCATGGTCGCCGCCGGCCTGCTCACCGCCGGGCACATGCGGCGGCTGCGTGCCGAGGGTGAGCGGATGATCGCCCTGGCCGAGGCGGGGAGGTTCCCCTTCGACGGCACCTGGTGCGACTTCCGGCCCGATCCGGCCTGGCCGGTGCCGACGCTTCCCGACGACGTGGTCCCGGGGGAACGGACCGCCCTGGACGGCCCGGGCTCGGCTGCTCCGGCTACGGTGTCGCCGGACTGAGCCGGTCACGGCACCTGCGGGCCGGAGAAGGAGAAGGGATGGGGCCCGACGAGCTGAGACGGCACGCGCTGTCACTGCCCGAGACCTGTGAGGTCGAGACCTGGGGCCGGCCCACCTTCCGGGTGTGCGGCAGGATCTTCGCCCTGTTCTCGGTCGACGGGCTCCGGGCCAGTGTCAAGGCCACTCCCGAGGAACAGGCCGTGCTGGTCGGCACCCAGCCGGACGTCTTCGCGGTGGCGCCCTACGTGGGCCGTTTCGGCTGGGTCGAGGTCACTGTGTCGGCCGCGGACGCCGGCCAGGTGTGTGACCTGGTCACCGAGGCGTGGCGGCGCACCGCGCCCAGGCGGCTCGTGGCCGCCTTCGACGCCGCCCGACGGGCCGACTGACCCGGGAACCTCGGGCTCTCCCGGTGGGGGATCAGATCGCGCGGTGGGGGATCAGATCGCGCCGAGCAGGACGAAGCCGAAGACCATGACGGCGAACACCCCCCACACCACATGGCTCCAGCCCAGCTCGCGGGGGAACCACTGCCAGTGTTTGGAGCGCCACCAGATCAGCCAGATGACGTCGACCATCAGGCAGAAGAACGCGCCGAACCAGCCGCCCAGGGCGTAGCCGTCGAGGACGAACAGGCCGCAGCCGAGCGGGATGAGCGCGCCCACCGCCGCGGCCCGTAAGTCCTGGCCCACGCTGGTCGGGCCGGGGCCCTCGTCGGGCTGTCGTCGGCCAGGGTGTCGGGTGTTCACGTGAGTGATCGTAGGTGTGCCGAGGGTGTTCCCGGGGTCGATTGGACGACCGACTGATGGGAGCAGGACTTTCGGAACGGCAAATGTGGTCTACGGTGCTCCCATGACGTCAGCGTTGCCTTTCACCCGGACGCCCAACCCGCACCCGGCGACCCCGGAGCGGCGGGCGGAGGTACTGGCCAACCCGGGCTTCGGGCAGCACTTCACCGACCACATGGTGACGATTCGCTGGAACCCCGAGCAGGGCTGGCACGACGCGGCCGTGGTGCCGTACGGGACCGTGGAACTGGACCCGGCGGCAATGGTGCTGCACTACGGGCAGGCGATCTTCGAGGGGCTGAAGGCCTACCGGCATCCCGACGGCTCCATCGTCTCGTTCCGCCCCGAGGCCAACGCGGCTCGGTTCCGCGCCAGCGCCCGTCGCATGGCGATGCCCGAGCTGCCGGACGAGCTGTTCCTGGCCTCGTTGCGCGAACTGGTCGCGGTGGACCGCGACTGGGTTCCCGCCCAGGAGGAGGCCTCCCTCTACCTGCGGCCGTTCATGATCTCCACCGAGCGGGGACTCGGTGTGCGGCCGGCCAAGGAGTACCTGTACGCACTCATCGCCTCCCCGGCGGGCTCGTACTTCGCCAGTGGCATCAAGCCGGTCAGTGTGTGGCTGTGCACCGAGTACGTGCGGGCCGCACCCGGTGGGACCGGCGCGGCCAAGTTCGCCGGCAACTACGCGGCGTCACTGCTGGCCCAGGCGCAGGCCGCGGAGGAGGGCTGCGACCAGGTGGTCTGGCTGGACGCCGTGGAGCGGCGCTGGGTCGAGGAGATGGGCGGGATGAACCTGTTCTTCGTCTTCGGCACCGGCGACGAGGCACGGCTGGTCACCCCCGAGCTGACCGGCACGCTGCTGCCCGGTATCACCCGTGACTCGCTGCTGCAGCTCGGCCGGGACCTGGGCCTGCGGGTGGAGGAGCGTCGGATCTCCACCGACGAGTGGGAGAAGGGCGTGGCCTCCGGTGAGATCTCCGAGGTGTTCGCCTGCGGTACCGCGGCGGTGATCACCCCCGTGGGCCGGGTCAAGCACGCACGTGGCGGGTTCACCATCGGCAACGGCGAGCCCGGCGAGGTGACCATGCGGCTGCGTCGCGCGCTGACCTCCATCCAGCGCGGCGCCGCTCCCGACACCCACGGGTGGATCACCACGCTGAGCTGACCTCGGGCGTCGTGGTGCGGGTACGGCACCCGAGCCGCCGCAGCTCAGGCGGCAGGGAGGCCGGGGGTCGTACCCGCGCCCAGGGCGCAGATCGCCAGCACCGTGGTGGTCGCGGCCTCGCAGCAGGCACCGAGCACGTCGCCGGTGATCCCGCCGAAACGGTGCCGACAGTGCCGGGCGAGCAGGAGCACGACACCGGTGGCCAGGACCACGGCCACCGGCCCCGACCAGGGGCGGCCGGGCACGACGAACACCCCGGCCAGCACGAGCAGCAGTGTCCACAGCAGGGGCACCGCCGGTGGCTGCGAACCGGCCACCAGTGCCCCCATGCCCTCCGGTCGTGCCGCCGGCATCCCGCGGCGGCAGCACCAGCCGAACGCGGTGCGCCCCGTGGCCAGGGCCAGGACCACCGCTCCCCAGTGCCCGGCGCCCCCCAGAGCGGCCAGTGCCGTCGCCTGGATCCCGAGCACCAGCACCAGCGCGGTCACCGCGAACGGGCCGGCGCCACCGTCCCTCATCACCGCCAGGGCCCGTTCCGGTGGGCCGTAGCAGCCCAGGCCGTCCACGGTGTCGGCGAGCCCGTCGACGTGCATTCCGCGGGTGAGCAGCACCAGCAGCCCCAGCACGGCGAATCCGGCCAGCAGGGGTGGCGTCCCCGTCGCGAGCAATCCGGCCAGGGCCAGCGCCCCGACCCCGCCCAGGGTTGCGCCGACGAGCGGGGCCAGCGCGACGGCCCACCGGCAGGTGGACCGGTCCACCCGGCCCACCCGTACCGGGATCACCGACAGCCAGGTGAGTGCGAGCCGCAGCCCGTCCACCGCTCAGTCACGCCCGGTGGAGGATCCGCTTCCGCCGGACACCGGGACGGCCACCAGCGGTGACGCGGTCGACTCGGTGGGACCGGTGACCCCGGCGTCGGCGAACGTCGCCATCTCGGCGAGCACCCGTACCGCCATCGTCAACAGGGGGAGCGCCGCGACCGCGCCCGACCCCTCGCCGAGTCGCATGCCCAGGTCGAGCACCGGTTCCAGCTCCAGGTGCTCCAGGGCGCGTCGGTGCGCCGGTTCCACGGACCGGTGACCGGCCACCCACCAGTGGCGGGCGCCGGGAGCGAGTTCCTCGGCCACCAGGGCGGCGGCGGTCACCACCGCACCGTCCAGCAGTACCGGGGTGCGACGCACCGCCGCCTGGGCGAGGAATCCGGCCATCGCGGCCAGGTCGGCCCCACCCACGGTGCGCAGCAGTGCGACCGGGTCGGTCGCCACCGGTCGGGCCCGGCGCAGCGCGTCGCGGATGGCCGCGGCCTTGCGCATCCAGGCGTTGTCGTCGATACCGGTACCCCGGCCCACCACCGCCACGGGCTCGGTGCCGGTCAGTGCGGCGACGAGCACGGCGGCCGGGGTGGTGTTGCCGATTCCCATGTCCCCGGCGATCAGCAGGTCGGCACCCCCGTCGACCTCCTCGTCGGCCACGGCCGCCCCGGCGGCGATCGCGGCGCGTACCTCCTCGTCGCCGAGCGCGTCCTCCCGGTCGATCGACCCGGACCCGCGGCGGACCTTGTGGGTGCTCACGATCGGCGGGGTGTCGGCGTCGACGGCCATGTCCACCACCCGCACCGAGGCACCGGCCGCGCCGGCCATCACGTTCACCGCGGCACCGCCGGCGAGGAAGTTGGCCACCATCTGGGCGGTCACCTCGCTGGGATAGGCCGAGACGCCGTGCGTGGCGATCCCGTGGTCCCCGGCGAACACCACCACCCGGGGGCGGGTGAACGGGCGGGGCGGGCAGCTGCCCTGGCACGCGGCGATCCACACCCCGAGCTCCTCCAGGCGCCCGAGGGAGCCGGCCGGTTTGGTGAGCTGCTCGTGCCGGGCCACCGCGGCGCGGCGGGCCTGCTCGTCCGGGGGTGTCACCGGCGGGAAGGAGACCACCGGTGCCGCACCGTCGGGCGACGCCTGGGCGCCGACAGGGGTGACGGGGGCGTCTTGGGGCGACACGAACCACCTCCGTGCTCTACCGCAGTCGCAGCGGGATACCGGCCACGAGCAGCAGGACCTCGTCGCAGACCTGCGCGAGCCCGGCGTTCAGGGCGCCCAGCTCGTCACGGAAGAGCCTGCCAGAGCGGGACGCGGGCACCACACCCAGGCCGACCTCGGCCGAGACCAACACCACACGGGCCGGACAGTCCCGGACCGCGGCGACCAGCTCGGTGCACCGTTGCCGTGCTGCGGCCAGGGACTCGGGTGTGCCGTCCCAGGCCCCGGCGTCGTCCAGCTCCCCGGTCAGCCAGGTAGCGACGTCGTCCACCAGGAACGGCCCGTCGGACGGGGCGGCCACACGCAGCAGGGCCGCCACCTCCGCAGTCTCCACGGTGCGCCAGTGGGCCGGTCGGCGCTCCACGTGCGCGGCGATCCGTCGCTGCCACTCGGGGTCGGCCGGATCGGTGCGGGCGGTGGCCACGTAGGTGACCGCGTCCTCGGCCGCCAGCAGTCCCTCGGCGTGCGCGGACTTGCCGGACCGGGCCCCGCCGAGCACCAGGGTGCGCACCGGCGACCGCACCTCCCTCCGTGTTTCCGGGCAGTGCGCCCGGGGAAGGATCACGTTACCTTTCGGGCGAGCGTGTGATGCCGGACTGGAGGTCGGAGTGGTCTATCGGTGGCGTTACGAGGATGCGGAAGGCCGGGAGGTACCCGGTCCCGACACCGAGTTTCCCGACCAGGCCGAGGCCGAGGACTGGCTGGCGCGCAACTACCAGGACCTGTTGGACGGCGGGATCGAGCAGGTCGTACTGCTGGAGAACCGGACCGAGCTGTACGGCCCGATGAGCCTGCACCCCGCCGAGTGATCCGTTGATCCTTGCGGTACGCGCCGGACGGCGGGGCGGAGACGAGAAGCGACGGACCCCGCCAGGGCCGGGAGTGCCTGCGGGGTCCGCCGCCTACCCACACGGGATCAGGGGGAGACGGTCAGCCGCGGGTCGTACTCCACGACACCGTCCAGCACCTCGTCGATCTTCTTCATCACCTCGTCGTCCAGCTTCACCCCGGCGGCCTTGACGTTCTCGGTGACCTGCTCGGGGCGGGTGGCGCCGATGATGGCCGAGGCGACGTTCTGGTTCTGCAGCACCCAGGCCAGGGCGAGCTGGGCCAGGGTGAGCCCGCACTCCTCGGCGATCGGGCGCAGCTGCTGCACCTTCTCCAGCACCTCGTCCCGCAGGAACCGGGAGATGAACTTCTTGCCGTTCTCGTCGGTGGCGCGGGAGCCGGCCGGCGGCGGCTGCCCCGGCTTGTACTTGCCGGTGAGGACGCCCTGGGCGAGCGGCGACCACACGATCTGGCTCAGGCCCTCCCGCTCGCAGGCGGGGACCACCTGGGACTCGATGACCCGCCACAGCATCGAGTACTGGGGCTGGTTGGAGACGAACGGGATCTGCAGCTCGCGGGCGATGGCCGCGCCACGGGTGATCTGCTCGGCGGTCCACTCCGAGACGCCGATGTAGAGGACCTTGCCCTGCCGCACCAGGTCGGCGAAGGCGAGCATGGTTTCCTCGAGCGGCACCGTGCGGTCGAAGCGGTGCGCCTGGTAGAGGTCGACGTAGTCGGTCTGCAGCCGGCGCAGCGAGTTGTTGCAGGACTCGATGATGTGCTTGCGGCCGAGACCCTTGTCGTTGGGCCCGGGCCCGGTCGGCCAGAAGACCTTGGTGAAGATCTCCAGGCCCTCGCGGCGCTGTCCCTTCAGGGCCCGGCCGAGCACCTCCTCGGCCTTGGTTCCGGCGTAGACGTCGGCGGTGTCGAAGGTGGTGATGCCCGCGTCCAGTGCGGCGTGCACACACGCCCGGGCCTGCTCCTCCTCCACCTGCGAGCCGTGGGTGATCCAGTTTCCGTAGGAGATGGCGCTGACGTTGAGGCCGCTGCGGCCCAAGCGACGGAACTCCATGGCCTCAGGATCCTAGTCCGGGTCGTTTGGAATGCTAAGTAAATGGCGTGCGTCCCCGGGGACGCACGCCACAACGGAGATCCGCGCCGGGCCCTGCCGGGATCAGACCTTGTCGCCCGGCCGTACCCGGGGACGGGGCACCCGCAGTCGGCGGAGCTGGGTGGCCCGGGTGAAGGCGTACCAGCCCAGGGCCAGACCACGGTCGCGGGCGTCGGGGAACTTCTTCCGCACCCGCCGGACCACGATGTTCCCCAGCACGATGCCCTCGATGATCATGACGATGAACATGGCCATCGTCACCAGGCTGGCGTAGTACTGGACGATCAGCGACGGGATCAGCAGGGAGACGAACACCAGGACGGCCAGGGGCATGAACAGGCCGGTGATGTTGCGCCGCGAGTCCACCAGGTCCCGCACGTAGGCCCGGACCGGGCCGCGGTCGCGCGGCAGCAGGTAACGGTCGTCACCGGCCATCATCCGCTCCCGGCGGATGGCGGCCAGCCGGCGCCGCTCCTCCTTGTTGGCCCGCATCCGGCGGAGCGCCTCACGCCTGGTCTTCGGCGGGGGCGGCACCGGGCCGCGACGGCGTCCCTCGGCCTCGCGGCGCTTGGGGGTGGGGCGCCCCTTGCCCGGCGTGTAGCCCTTGGGCAGGGGCTGCTGCTCCTTCGCGGCACTCGCACCGTCCGCGTCGTCTACGGACGTGGACACCGTCGAGTTGGCAGCGTCAGGTGCTTCGGTGCTGCCCGAGCGTGTGCGACGAAGGAACCTCACGCGAACAGGGTAGGCCAGGCCCGGATCGCCGGATACGGGCGGATCCACCTCACCCGGTGGTGCCGGGTGCCACCAGGCGGGTTCGGGCCCGGTGGCCGTGCCGTACGCACTCGGTACGGTCCCGTGCGTGCGCATCCTCATCGCTCCGGACTGCTTCGGCGGCACCCTGACCGCCCGAGAGGCCGCCGAGGCCATCGCCGACGGCTGGCGCTCCGTCGCCCCGGGGGACGAGCTGCTGCTGCGGCCGTTGGCCGACGGCGGACCCGGTTTCGTCGACGTCCTGCACACCGCGCTCGGCGGCATCCGGCACGAGCTGGAGGTCACCGGTCCGCTGGGGGAACCGGTCCGGGCCGTCTGGCTGGAACACGACGGCACCGCCTACCTCGAGTCCGCCCAGGCCTGTGGACTGCACCTGGTGCCACCGGAGCGACGACGGGCCGAGGCCACCACCACCCGCGGGGTCGGTGAACTGCTGGCCGCCGCACGGGACGCCGGGATGCACACCGCGGTGGTGGGGTTGGGCGGCAGTGCGACCACCGACGGGGGAGCGGGGATGCTCACCGCCCTGGGGGCGGTACCGGTGGACGAGTCCGGTCGCCCGCTGCCCGACGGCGGTGGTTCCCTGGTGCGGTGCGCCGGGCTGCGGGGATGCCCGGACCTGGGCGGCATGCGGCTGGTCGCCGCCGCCGACGTGGAGAACCCCCTGCTCGGTCCGCACGGTGCCGCTCGGATCTTCGGCCCGCAGAAGGGGGCGGACGCGGAGACCGTGGAGCTCCTGGAGCAGGCGCTGACCCGGTGGGCTGACGTGCTGGACGACGCCCTCGGGCAGGACGTCCGGGAGCGGGTGGGGGCCGGTGCGGCCGGTGGACTGGGTGCGGCCCTGCTGGCCCTGGGCGCCACCCGGGAGTCGGGCGCCGGAATGGTGCGTCGGCTCACCGAGCTGGACGCGGCCCTGGACCGGGCGCGGCTGGTGCTCACCGGCGAGGGCAGCTTCGACCGGCAGTCGCTGCGCGGCAAGCTGGTCACCGCCGTGGCGGCCGGAGCCGCCGAGCGCGGAGTGCCCTGTCTGGTGTTGGCCGGGCAGGTGGGTGTGGACCGCCAGGAGGCGGCCGCAGCCGGGGTGGAGGCCGCCTACGCGGTCGCCGAGCACGCCGGGTCGGTCCGGGCCGCCCTGGCCGATCCCGCCGGGACACTGCGCGCACTGGCCGCCGACGTGGCCCGGCGCTGGGGCGGACGGTAACCCGTCGCGGGCCGCCGGGCGACGGCGGGAACCCGCTCGTCGGGGGTGCAACCGGACGCGGTTGTGTCACCATGGAGGTGACGAGCGAGTCCGCACGCCCCGGGAATAGCTCGCCCTACGGCCGTGTTGCGGCGAGAAGACAACGGGCCGAGCGCATACCTCGAGGAGAGTCATGAGCGTCGAGACCGACACCGTTACCGACGTGCCGACCCACGGCGTCGAGCTGACCGAGGCTGCCGCGAAGAAGGCCAAGGCGCTGCTGGAGCAGGAAGGCCGCGACGACATGCACCTGCGCATCGCGGTCCAGCCCGGTGGCTGTGCCGGCCTGCGTTACCAGCTCTTCTTCGACGACCGGGTCCTCGACGGGGACGCCTTCCGCGAGTTCGGCGGTCTGAAGGTGGCCGTGGACCGGATGAGCGCGCCCTACCTGGAGGGTGCGGTGATCGATTTCGTCGACACCATCGAGAAGCAGGGCTTCACCATCGACAACCCGAACGCCACCGGCTCCTGCGCCTGCGGCGACTCGTTCCACTGAGTCCCTGGGCCCGCACGGGCCGTACCCGGTGTCAGCGGCGCGCCCCTGATCGGGGGCGCGCCGTCATGTGTGCGCCCCTCGACGGCTCCGTCGGCGCCGTCCGACGTTGAACGTTCAGCTGCCGTAGTCGTCCCGTTCCCGGACGCGGGCCAGGCAGGCTTCGTCCACCCGCCACGGTGTGGCCTCACGCGGCTGGGGCGGCCCCGTCTCCGGTTCGTCCGGCGGGAGCAGGCTCTCGGGCAGTTCCGCACAGTCCCGGACGAGTTCGTCCAGGCTCGTGGCCTCCGGAATGAGCACGTTCCCGACGCTAGGTGCCCGGGTTCGTCCCGGCCACGAGTACCAACGGGTAGGGTGCCCAGCCGGCCAATGAACCACCCGAACGAGGGAGTACCACCGTGCCTGTCGCCGTGACCGGCAGCATCGCCACGGACCATCTGATGCACTTTCCGGGGAAGTTCGCCGACCAGCTCGTGGCCGAGCGGCTGGACCGGGTCTCGTTGAGCTTCCTGGTCGACGACCTCGTCGTGCGTCGCGGCGGTATCGGCGCCAACATCGCGTTCGGCATGGGCGTCCTCGGGTGCCGTCCGGTGCTGGTCGGCGCGGTGGGCAACGACTTCGCCGACTACCGCTCCTGGCTCGAGCGGCACGGGGTCGACTGCGACCACGTGCACGTCTCGGAGGTCGCGCACACCGCCCGGTTCGTGTGCACCACCGACGACGAGATGTGTCAGATCGCCTCGTTCTACGCCGGAGCGATGGCCGAGGCCCGCATGATCGAGCTCGGCCCCATCGCGGAGCGGGTCGGCGGGCTCGACCTGGTGGTGGTCAGCCCGAACGACCCCGAGGCGATGCTGCGACACGCCGAGGAGTGCCGGCAGCGCGGCATCCCGATGGCCAGTGACCCGTCCCAGCAGCTGGCCCGGATGGACGGGGCGCAGGTGCGTGCCATGGTGGAGGGTGCCCGCTACCTGTTCACCAACGACTACGAGTGGGAACTGCTGCTGCGCAAGACCGGCTGGACCGAGGCGCAGGTCCTGGAGCGGGTGGACATGCGCATCACCACGCTGGGGGAGAAGGGCGTGGAGATCGTCGGCCGTGAGGTCGGCGAGCTGCACGTGGGTGTGGTGCCGGAGACGGTCAAGGCCGACCCCACCGGGGTGGGCGACGGCTTCCGCGCCGGTTTCCTGGCCGGGATCACCCGTGGACTGTCCCTGCTGCGTGCCGCGCAGCTCGGCTCGCTCATCGCGGTCCTGGTCCTGGAGACCGTCGGCACCCAGGAGTGGCACTTCGAGCGGGAGAGCGCCCTGACCCGGCTGCGTGACGCCTACGGCCCGGAGGCGGCCGAGGAGATCGCGCCGGTCCTGCCCTCGGCCTGAGCCGGGAACCCGGCCTCGGGAAAGGCCCGGGGGCGGTGCGAGCGGCCAGACCGCCCGCACCGCCCCCGGGCCGGAGTGGGACGGATCAGAGCTTGACGGGGTAGGCAGGCTCGGGAACGACCGGAGTGATCCGGCGCTCCACGAAGATGCCGTGCCAGATCATGAACACCAGCAGCGCCCAGATCCGGCGGCTGTGGTCCAGCACCCCGGAGCGGTGCTCCTCCAGCACGTGCAGCACCGCACGCTTGTCGAGCAGGTGGTCGGTCTGCGACTGCTCGACGATCTCCCGCGCCCAGTCGTGCATCTCGTTGCGCAGCCAGTGCCGGATCGGCACCGGGAAGCCCAGCTTGCGCCGGTTGAGCACGTGCGGCGGCACGATCTCGCGCAGGGCCCTGCGGAGCGCGTACTTGGTGGTCTCCTTGGTGACCTTCTGCTCCAGCGGGATCTGCGAGGCCACCCGGAACACCTCCGGGTCCAGGAACGGAACCCGCAGCTCCAGCGAGTTGGCCATGGTCATCTTGTCGGCCTTGACCAGGATGTCGCCGCGCAGCCAGGTGAACAGGTCCACGTGCTGCATCCGGGTCACCGGGTCCCACCCCGCCGACTCCCGGTACGGGCGGGCCGTGACGTCGGTGTGCGAGACCGACGGGTCGTAGGTGCGCAGCACCTGGCGGAGCTGGTCGTCCCGGAAGATGCGGGCGTTGCCGTAGTAACGCTGCTCCAGCGGCAGCGAGCCACGGCGCAGCAGGTCCTTGCCGCGCACCCCGTCGGGGATGCGGGCGGACACCTTGCCCATCACCGCACGCAGCGCCCCCGGAACCTTCTCGAACGGCGCCAGCGACAGCGGCTCCCGGTAGATCGTGTACCCGCCGAACAGCTCGTCACTGCCCTCCCCGGACAGCACGACCTTGACGTGCTGCCGGGCCTCGCGGGCGATGAACCACAGCGGCACCAGGGCCGGGTCGGCCACCGGATCGTCCAGGTACCAGACGATCAGCGGCAGCGCCTCCATCATCTCCTCGGCGGACACCGTCCGCACCACGTGCTTGACGCCGATCGCCGCCGCCGACTCGGCCGCCACGTCCACCTCGGAGTAGCCGGGTCGTTCGAAACCGGTGGTGAAGGTGATCAGGTCCGGGTTGTGCTCCTTGGCCAGCGCCGCGATGGCGGTGGAGTCGATACCGCCGGACAGGAAGGCACCCACCGTGACGTCGGCCCGCATGTGCTTGGCCACCGAGTCGCGCAGCACCTCGGCGATCTCGGCGTGCAGGCGCTGGGCGTCGCTCTCGCTGTGCACCGGACGCGGCCGGAACACCGGGTTGAAGTACCGCTCCACCACCGGGCGGCCCCCGGGGGAGATGGTGAAGCAGGTGCCGGACTCGATGCGACGGATACCGGTGTGCAGCGACTCCGGCTCCGGCACGTACTGCAGGATCAGGTAGTGCTGCAGGGCGGTACGGTCCAGCTCCGGCTGGATGCCCAGGGTCGGCGCCAGCTCCAGCAGGCTCTTCTTCTCGCTGGAGAACGCCACACCTCGGGGACCGGCGGCGTAGAACAGCGGCTTGATGCCGAACGGGTCACGGGCCCCGAACACCGTCCGCTTGACCGAGTCCCAGATCAGGAAGGCGAACATGCCGCGCAGTCGGCCGACCATCGACGGGCCGAGGTGGTGATAGGCCGCGACGATCGTCTCGGTGTCGCCGTCGGTGTTGAACCGGGTGCCGAACTGCTCGGTCAGCTCGGCCCGCAGCTCCAGGTAGTTGTAGATCTCACCGTTGAACAGGATCGTGTATCGGTTTTCCTGGCCGGGCGGACCCCAGTGCAGCGGCTGGTGCGAGCGTTCCAGGTCGATGATCGACAGGCGGTTGAAGCCGAAGACCACCTCACCGCTGTGCCAGGTGTCGCTCTCGTCGGGGCCGCGGTGGCGCTGGCAGTGCAGCGCGCTCGCCACGGCCGCCCGCGCTGCCGCGGCGTCGATGTCAGAGGGGCAAACCAGTCCCAGCAGGCCGCACACGCGTCTCGCGCACCTTCCCGTCTTGAAGATGGAAGCAATGGCGTCGCTCCCGAGGTTTGCCGCGCCGTGAGCCGCCCGTTCGTCGGGCTGCTCGCCGGCGCACTCGGGAATCGTCGTCCAAGTATGCCGGGGTATGCCGGACGGTGGTCACAGCGGTTGGTCGATCACCATCAGTTGTCCGGGTTGAACAATTCACTCGACGGAGTGACGAACGCAGCACTGTGTTCCACCAACCCCCAAGCGGTTGGCCAGCGATTGCTGGGCTACGCTTCCCACGACTCCGGCGGCGTGCCGTTCCCGCTCGTCAGTGATTCGGAGAGCAGGTTCGACGAACCGGTCGGGCGACCGCTGCGAGGAGTGCTGGTATGTCACCAAGGAGGCGTCGAGCAGTGGGCCTGAAGGTGGGCACCCGGGCAGCGCGGCTGGGCAAGGTCGCTGGCCTTGTCGGCCTGGTGGGCGTAGCGGCGACCGGCTGCTCCGCGGAGGAGGTTCTGCGGTTCGGCTGGCCGCAGTCGGTCACTCCGCAGGCCGAGCGCATGCGGGAGTTGTGGACCTGGTCGGTCATCGCAGCGCTGGTGGTCGGCGTCATCGTGTGGGGCCTGATCTTCTGGTCGGTGATCTTCCACCGCAAGAAGAGCGACGAGCTGCCGCGCCAGACGCAGTACAACCTGCCGCTGGAGATCATCTACACGGCGATCCCGTTCGTGATCATCGCGGTGCTGTTCTACTTCACGGCGACGACGCAGAACTACGTCAACGCCAAGGAGGAGGAGCCCGATGTCACGGTCGACGTGATCGCCTTCCAGTGGAACTGGGAGTTCCAGTACCCGGACTACCAGACCCCGGACGGGCGCCCCGTGAGCACGGTCGGCAGCAGCGACGAGATCCCGCTGCTGGTGGTCCCGGCCAACCAGACCGTGCGGTACCAGCTGGTCGCCAAGGACGTCGTCCACTCGTTCTTCGTGCCGGAGTGGCACTTCAAGCGGGACGTCTTCCCGCGCCCGGAGAAGAACGCCCAGGACAACGTCTTCCAGAACACCATCGACCGTGAGGGTGCCTTCGTCGGCCGTTGCGCCGAGCTGTGCGGCACCTACCACTCGATGATGAACTTCGAGGTCCGTGCCCTGGCGCCGGAGAAGTTCCAGGAGTACATGGATCTGCGGCAGCAGGTGAACCCGGAGACGGGACGGCCGTACACCGCTGCCGAGGCGCTGGCCAAGATGGACTGCGGCGAGCTGTGCACGCCGCGCGCGATCACCACCGAGCCGTTCCTGACCGACCGTACGGCCCGGCAGGCCTCCGGCAGCGGCAACTGAGCCGCCTTCCGGGAAGCCGGTGGCGTGCGGATACGGACGGCGAGAGCGAGGACAGCATGAAGGTCGAAGCGCGGATCTTCGAAATCATCACAGTCTTCTTCTTCCTGACGGCGATCGTCTACGGGTTCTGGGCGAAGGAGCCGGTGGGTATCACCGCCCTCACCCTGACCGGTGGTCTGTCGCTGATCATCGGCACCTACTTCCGGTTCGTCTCCCGTCGGGTGGCGATGCGGCCGGAGGACAACCCCGACGCCGAGGTCAGCGACGGTGCGGGTGAGCTGGGCTTCTTCAGCCCCGGCAGCTACTGGCCCTTCGGCATCGCACTGGGTGCGGCGCTCGCCGGTATCGCCTTCGCCCTGTGGTACACCTGGCTGATCGTGGTCGCGGTCGCCGTGATCCTGATCATGGTGGCGGGCCTGGTCTTCGAGTACCACGTGGGCCCCAACCACGACTGACCTGATCGGTACTGCTTCGACGCGAGGGCGGCCCCGTTCCGTGTGACGGGGCCGCCCTCGCGTCGTCCGTGGGGTCCATGCCTCACGTGGTGGCCCGTCGCCCGGGCAGCTTGTGCCCGACGGCGGCCACCAGCACCGCCAGCATGCCCACTCCCTCGGCCAGTCCGACCCGGTGCCCGTAGAGCAGCACGTCGAACACCAGCGCCACCGCCGGGTAGAGGAAGGACAGCACCGCGACGGTGGCGGTGGGCAGCCGGCCGATGCTGCCGTACATCAGCACGTACATCAGGGCGGTGTGCACCGAGCCGAGCACCAGCAGCCACCCCCAACTCGCGCCGGGCGGCGGCAGCGGGGTCAGCACCAGCACCGGGGACAGCACCAGTGCACCCACCCCGCACTGCACCGCGGCCACCAGGTGCGGAGGCACGTGGGCCAGGCGCTTGGCGATCAGTGCGGCGCCCGCGTACAGACCTGCCGCGCCCAGCGCCATGGCGATGCCGTCCAACCCGATCCGCTGGTCCCCGACGCCCTGCCCGCCCAGTGAGATGAGCGCGACACCGGCGAACGCGAGCGCACCGAACCCCAGATCGCGCCGGCGCACCCGTTCCCCGAGCAGCAGCGCGGCCAGCGCGAGCAGCAGGAACGGCTGCGTGTGGTAGACCACCGTGGCCACCGAGATCGACGTGCGGGGATAGGCGGCGAACAGCAGAACCCAGTTGGCGACCAGGAACACCCCGCCCAGCGCGGCCTGGAGCAGGTCCCGGCGCGTCATGGCGGGCGCGCTCCTGCCGGGGCGGCCCAGGTAGCCCCGGGCGGCGCACCAGAGGGCCAGCAGCAGGCCGCCGATCAGACAGCGACTGAACGCCACCGCGGGTGCGGCGGCGCCGGACTCCAGGACGGCCACCCCGATCGTGCCGGACAGCACCATGGCCGCGGTCCACTCCAGGGTCGGTCGGTGGGACCGTGCGGAGGGCGCCGGCGCGGCCGCCGGCCCGCGGGTCGGGGTGGGGGTGGCCGGGGGAGCCGATCGTTCGCAACTCGTGGTCATGCCCTCACGGTCGCCCAGACACGGCGTCGCCGCGAGTGTCAGAAATGCCACCTATCGCAAGACTTACGACATGATGGAGGTGTGACGCGACAGGTGGAGCGGGTCGCCGTCGTCGTCGAGGGCGAGGTGGCACCTTTCGAGCTGGGTGTGGCCTGCGAGGTGTTCGGCACAGATCGCAGCGCCGACGGCATCCCGGGGTGGGAGTTCGCGGTGTGCTCCCCCGGGGGAGCACCGGTGCGCAGCCGGTCCGGGTTCACCCTGACCGGTCTGTGCGACCTGGACGCGGCCGCCGCGGCCGACCTGGTCGTCGTCCCCTCGTGCGCCGATCGTCGGGTGGGGCCGTCCGAGGAGGTCAGGGCCCTGCTGCGGGCGGCGGTGGCCCGGGGTGCCCTGGTCGCCGGTTTCTGTCAGGGAGTGTTCGCACTCGGCCACGCCGGTCTCCTCGACGGCCGGCGCTGCACCGTGCACTGGGTCTACCTGGACCAGTTCCGCCGGACCTTCCCCGGGGCCAGGGTGGACGCCGCGGCGTTGTACGC
Source organism: Pseudonocardiaceae bacterium (assembly GCA_036562635.1). Taxonomy (GTDB): domain Bacteria; phylum Actinomycetota; class Actinomycetes; order Mycobacteriales; family Pseudonocardiaceae; genus DATCJU01. The sequence continues at coordinate 27,719 of DATCJU010000114.1, read as the reverse complement.
GGTCGACGGACCGGTGCTGACCAGCGCGGGCACGGTGGCCGCCGTGGACCTGTGCCTGCACCTGGTGCGGAACACCCGGGGAGTGGAGGCAGCCACCCTGCTGGCTCGTCGTATGGTGGCCGCCCCGCACCGGGACGGTGGGCAGGCGCAGTTCGTCGAGGCGCCGATACCGCGGACCGACGACGACGTGCTCGGTGAGCTGCTGGAGTGGACGGAGCGTCGGCTGGAGCAGCCCCTGACCGTGGCCGAACTGGCCCGACAGGCCGGTCTGGGGGAGCGCACCTTCCTGCGCCGGTTCACCGCCGCCACCGGTACCACACCGCACCGCTGGCTCACCGAGCGCCGCCTGGAGCGCGCGCAACGCCTGCTGGAGCGGACCGACCTGAGCATCGACGAGATCGCGGCCCGGTGCGGTTACGGGTCGGCGGCCGCACTGCGCCACCAGTTCGCTCGTCTGCGGGGCACCAGTCCCAGCAGGTACCGCCGCGCGTTCCGGCACCCGGCCTGAGACCCGGGCTGCCCCCGGTACGGCGGCAGGACGGTTGCCGGCCGCGAGCGGCCTGTTCCGGTGTCCTCAGCGACCCAGTTCGGCCCGCAGCCGGGTGGAGACCTTCACCCACCGGGTCAGCAGGTCGGCGGCCGCCCCGGAGTCCAGCGCTTCGGTCGCCCGCTGCACCCCGGCCAGCAGGTCCGCCCTCAGGTCCCCGGAGAATCCGGCGTGGGCGGCGAGTGCCCCGGCGGCGTTGAGCAGCACGGCGTCCCGGACCGGGCCGCGCTCACCGGAGACCAACGCCCGCACCACCTCGGCGTTCACCTCGGCGGTGCCACCCACCAGGTCCTGCGGCCGTGCCCGGGGAAAGCCCAGCTCCTCGGCGTCCACCCGCTCGGGGCGCACCCGACCGTCCTGCACCACCCACACCGACGTGGTGGTCGTGGTGGTGATCTCGTCCAGTCCGTCGTCCCCGCGGACCAACAGCACACTGGACCCACGGGCGGCGAACACCTCGGCCATCACCGATGCCATCCGCGGGTCGAAGCAGCCGATCAGCCCGGCACTGGTGCCCGCCGGGTTGGTCAGGGGGCCGAGGAAGTTGAAGGCGGTGGGGATACCCAGCTCACGCCGGGGCGCCGCGGCGTGCTTGGCGGCCGGGTGGAACACCGGGGCGAAGCAGAAACCGATCCCCAGCTCCTCCACGCACCGGCGGACGCCCTCCGGTGGCAGGTCGATCGCCACCCCCAGCGCCTCCAGCACGTCCGCCGTGCCGCACTTGGAGGACGCGGCACGGTTGCCGTGCTTGACGACCGGGACACCGGCCGCAGCCGTGACGACGGCGGCCATCGTGGAGATGTTCACCGTCCCCGCCCGGTCCCCGCCGGTGCCGACGATGTCCACCGCCCGCAGGCCGTCGTCCAGTTCGACCCGCCTGGCGTGCGCAAGCATGGCCCGGGCCATACCGGCGATCTCGTCCGGTGTCTCGCCCTTGGCGCGGAGGGCGACCGCGAACCCGGCCACCTGGGCCGGGGTGGCGGCTCCCGACATCACCTGGTCCATTGCCCAGGCGGTGTCCTCGGCGGTCAGGTTTCCGCCTCCCACCAGGTGGGAGAGCAGTGTGGGCCAGGTCCGGGCGGACTGCGTCACCTCGCTCCCGGCTCCCCTCAGACACGCACGGCCGGCGTGCGCTGGGACCGCAGCAGCTCGGCCACGGTCTCGGCGGCAGCCAGCGGGTCCAGCGGGTGCACGATGATCGCGTCCGCCTGGGACCAGGTGGCCAGCCAGCGATCGGCCTTGCGCCGCACCGCCACCACGATGGGCGGGCAGTTGTCGATCTCGTGCTTGAGCTGACGGCACAGGCCGATGCCCCCGGTCGGCTGCGCTTCGCCGTCGAGGATTGCCAGGTCGACGTGCCCGGCGTCGAACTCCATGAGCACGTCGGCGATGGCGCCGGTCTCGATGTAGCTGACCCGGCCCAGGTCAGGCGCCGGACGGCGACCCACCGCCGTGATGATCGCCTCACGCACCTCGGGCCGGTGGCTGAAGACCAGGATCTTCGTGGTCTGGGTGTTCATCTGGCGTCCTCCGGCGATTGCGGTCGGTGGTGGGGATGCTATCGAGAGTCAGTCGTGTGGTTGAAGAGCGTCCCAGCCCAGCGCGTCCCCACCGAGCCGTTGGGCCAGACTGGCCATTCTCGAACGCTCCTGGGCGCAGTGCAGGGCGTCCAGATGCTGGACTCGGACGGCTGTCACCCACACACCCGATGCTGTGGCGGAGATCAAGCCGGACAGGTGCCCGTTCTCCTCCGTCGTTTCCTGCGGACCCGGTCGCAGTTGCCAGCCGTCCGCGGCCAGCATCTCCCGGGCACGCTCCACCGTGTCCGGGGGCAACAGCAGGTGGTGACGCAGAACCGCAGGTAGATCGGGTCGCCATGCGGTTGCCCTGGCCAGGACCGCCGAATCCGCCTCGGCCGGGTCGAATGCCTCGGCGATCACGACGAGGCCGGGCATGTCAGGATCCAGGACAGGCTCACTCCTTTTGATGAACCTGTCCCGCAACCGTCGTAGAAGATCCACCGCAGACCCTCACCCTCCGTTACGCGGGCTGCGCGGTGCGCTGCCCTCGGACCCAACCGGGCAGGCGGAAAACCCACAGGCCATAATGCGTCGCGTGACAACGGCAGCGCCCTCCATCGGCCAGCGGGTGCATTCGCTGAACCGCCCGAACATGGTCAGCGTCGGCACCATCGTCTGGCTGTCCAGCGAGCTCATGTTCTTCGCCGGGCTCTTCGCCATGTACTTCACGGTGAAAGCCCAGAACGAGGGTCCCTGGCCGCCACCGCCCTCCGAGCTCAATGTGCCCTACGCACTGCCCTTCACGATCATCCTGGTGGCTTCCTCGTTCACCTGTCAGTGGGGCGTGTTCAAGGCTGAGCAGGGGGACGTGTTCGGGCTGCGCCTGTGGTACGTGATCACCCTCGTGCTTGGCGCGATCTTCGTGCTGGGGCAGGCCGGTGAGTACTACATGATGGTCACCGGTCACGACACGACGATCTCGTCGTCGGCGTTCGGGACCGTGTTCTACCTCACGACCGGCTTCCACCTCCTGCACGTGATCGGCGGCCTTGTTGCTTTCGTGTACCTGCTCATTCGCACGAAGCTGAGCAAGTTCACACCCGCTCAGGCCACCGCGGCGATCGTCGTGTCCTACTACTGGCACTTCGTCGACATCGTGTGGATCGGCCTGTTCGCCATGATCTACGTCATCCCCTGAGGCTTCGGTCGACGAGCCCGAACTCGACAGCAAGGGTTGCCGCACACATGACCACCAAGAACCAACGGACGCGGCCGCGGACCAAGCTGCGGCGGCGGATCTCCGGCCTGCTCGCGCTGGCCGTGGCCCTGCTCGGCGCCGGTGCGCTGTACAGCGTGCTCATGCCCGAGCCGCAGGTTGCCAATGCAGCCGAGGACTCGGCGCTCGTCCGCCAGGGCGAGCAGCTGTACAACAACCACTGCATCAGCTGCCACGGTGCGAACCTGCAGGGCGAGGAGGGCCGGGGCCCGAGCCTGATCGGTGTCGGCGAGGCCGCGGTGTACTTCCAGGTGTCCAGCGGCCGTATGCCGATGGTCCGGCAGGAGGCGCAGGCGGAACGCAAGCCTGCGAAGTTCTCCCCCGAGGAGATCGACGCGCTGAGTGCCTTCGTGCACGAGCGCGGTGGGGGCGGACCGGCCATGCCGGAGGAGCGCGGGGAAGCGCTGCGCGGGGACAACCCGGCGCGCGGCGGTGAGTTGTTCCGCATGAACTGTGCTTCGTGCCACAATTTCACGGGTAGGGGTGGCGCACTGTCGTCCGGCAAGTTCGCGCCGGAGCTCGACCCCGCCACCGAGGAGCAGATCTACACCGCGATGCTCACCGGTCCGCAGAACATGCCCAAGTTCTCCGACCGGCAGCTGTCCCCCGAGGAGAAGAAGGACATCATCGCCTACGTCAAGTCGGTGAGCGACGAGCGGAACAACCCCGGTGGCTACTCCCTGGGTGGCCTCGGCCCGGCTGCCGAGGGGTTGGCCATCTGGATCGTGGGTATCGCCGCGCTCGTCGGCGTGACGTTGTGGATCGGGAGCAGGGCATGAGCGAGCAGAACAAGGACCTCCCCGGCGAGGCCGAGCTCGCCGAGATGAACCGGGACGAGCTGGTCAAGCTCGGCGTCAAGCTCGACGGGGTCGAGCTGGTGCACCGCGCGGACCGGTGGCCCGTCAAGGGCACCCGGGCCGAGAAGCGCGCCGAGAGGTCGGTGGCGACCTGGTTCGCCGTGTCCGGACTGTCCGGCCTTGCCTTCGTCGCGGTCTACCTGTTCTGGCCGTGGGAGTACCGGAGCCCGTTCGAGGACGGCTACCTGGCCTACTCCCTGTACACCCCGCTGATCGGCCTGACCCTGGGGCTGTGCATCTTCGCGCTGGGCATCGGTGTCATCGCCTACGCGAAGAAGTTCTTCCCCGAGGAGGTCGCGGTCCAGGAGCGGCACGACGGTGCCTCCCCGGAGGTGCACCAGCGGACCGCCACGGCTCTGCTGGCTGACGCCGCCGAGACCTCCGGTATCGGCCGCCGTTCGCTGATCAAGCGGACGCTGGGCTTCGCCGGTGGTGCCTTCGGTCTGGGTGCGGGTGTGTTCGCCCTGGGTGGCCTGATCCGCAACCCGTGGGCGCACTCGGACAGCCCCGACTCGTTGTGGCACACCGGCTGGAAGCCGGAGAACGGTGAGCGGGTCTACCTGCGTCGGGACACCGGTGATCCGCACGAGGTCGTGCTGGTGCGGCCCGAGGACCTGGACGCCGGTGGTTTCGAGACCGTCTTCCCGTTCCGGGAGTCCGAGCGCAACGACCCGGAGAAGCTGGTCAAGGCACTGCGCCGCCCGGACAACCCGGTCATGCTGATCCGCCTGCGCCCCGGCCAGAAGGTGGTCAAGCGCAAGGGCCAGGAGGACTTCAACTACGGCGACTACTACGCCTACTCCAAGGTGTGCACCCACCTGGGTTGCCCCACGTCGCTGTACGAGCAGCAGACCGGCCGGCTGCTGTGCCCGTGCCACCAGTCGCAGTTCGACGTCTTCACCTACGCCAAGCCGGTCTTCGGGCCGGCCGCCCGTGCGTTGCCGCAGCTGCCCATCGCGGTTGACGAGAACGGCTACTTCTACGCGCGCGGCGACTTCATCGAGCCTGTTGGCCCGGCGTTCTGGGAGCGCAAGTCATGAGTGCCATCACCACGCCCACGAAGCCGGCCAGCGCGGCGAGCCGCGCGGCGGGCTCGGTGGCCAGGTGGACCGACGACCGGTTCCACGTGGCCGCAGGACTGCGTCGACAGCTCAACAAGGTCTTCCCGACGCACTGGTCCTTCATGCTGGGCGAGATCGCCCTGTACAGCTTCATCATCCTGTTGCTGTCGGGTACCTACCTGACGCTGTTCTTCGACCCCTCCATGTCGGAGGTCGTCTACGACGGCCCGTTCGACAACCTGCGCGGCGTGCACATGTCGCGTGCGTTCGAGACCGCCTTGGAGATCTCCTTCGAGGTGCGTGGCGGTCTGTTCGCGCGTCAGGTGCACCACTGGGCCGCCCTGCTGTTCATGGCCTCGCTGACCGCCCACATGTTCCGGGTGTTCTTCACCGGTGCGTTCCGGCGGCCGCGTGAGGTCAACTGGGTGATCGGTATCGGCCTGTTCACCCTGGGCCTGGCCGAGGGCTTCGCCGGTTACTCGCTGCCGGACGACCTGCTGTCCGGCACCGGTCTGCGGATCATGTCCGGCATCATCCTGTCGATCCCGGTGATCGGCACCTGGCTGCACTGGCTGGTCTTCGGTGGCGAGTTCGTCGGCGACCTGATCATCCCGCGCCTGTACGTCGTGCACGTGCTGCTGATCCCGGGCATCATCCTCGCCCTGATCGCGGTGCACGTGGGTCTGGTCTGGTACCAGAAGCACACCCAGTTCCCGGGTGTGGGCCGCAAGGAGACCAACGTCGTGGGCGTCCGCATCCTGCCGACGTTCGCGGCGAAGGCCGGCGGCTTCTTCGTGGTCACCACCGGTGTGCTCGCGCTGCTGGGTGGTCTGTTCCAGATCAACCCGATCTGGAACTTCGGCCCCTACAACGCGGCCCAGGTGTCGGCGGGTTCGCAGCCGGACTGGTACGTCATCTGGCTGGACGGGTCCACCCGACTCTGGCCGGCCTGGGAGCTGTACCTGGGCAACTACATGATCCCGGCGGTGTTCTGGCCCACCGTGGTCCTGCCCGGTGCCATGTTCACCGTGGCCGCGCTGTACCCGTGGATCGAGCGTCGGCTGACCAAGGACTACGCGCACCACAACCTGCTGCAGCGCCCGCGTGACGTGCCCGTGCGCACCAGCCTGGGCATGATGGCCATCACGTTCTTCATGGTGCTGCTGCTCTCCGGTGCGAACGACATCATCGCGGACAAGTTCCACATCTCGCTGAACGCGATGACCTGGATCGGCCGGATCGGCCTGCTGATCGCGCCGCCGATCGCCTACTGGGTGACCTACCGGATCTGCCTGGGTCTGCAGCGTTCGGACCGTGAGGTGCTGGAGCACGGTGTCGAGACGGGCATCATCAAGCGGCTGCCGCACGGCGAGTTCATCGAGGTGCACCAGCCGCTGGGCCCGGTGGACGACCACGGCCACCCGGTCCCGCTGCCCTACCAGGGTGCTCCGGTGCCCAAGAAGATGAACAAGCTGGGTTCCGCCGGTCACCCGGTGCCGGGCAGCTTCCTGCGCCCCGACCCGCCGGAGGAGGTCGCCGCCCTGGAGCGGGCACGCGCCGAGACCGGTGCCACCGGGACGAGCGCTCTGACCGAGCAGGCGGCCGGGCCCGCGCAGAGCAAGGAGCTGGCGGGCAAGCCGCAGCAGCCCAAGGACTGACCCGGTCGACCCGAAGACCGACAGGCGAGGGGCCCGGAACCATTCGGTTCCGGGCCCCTCGCTGTTCGTCGTCTCTCCGGATCCTTGGGGCGGGCACGCGGTCGTACCGGGCCGGTTCCGCAGGTCCGTCGGTGTCGGAGCCGGCCCGGTGGACGCGGAAGGGTCAGTCGGCGTCGTCGACCCCGATGGCGAAGGTGGCTTCGGTGTCCCGCCGGGAGTAGGACCGGAACGCGATATGGGTGTCGGTGCTCAGCACGCCCGGCACCTTGCTGATCCGGCCGGGAATCAGTTCGGCGAGCTGCTCGTGTTCGTTGACCTGGATCACCGCGATGAGATCGACGTCACCGGCGCACGAGTACACCTCGGCCACACCGTCGATGTCGGCGATCGCCTGGGCGGTCTCCGGGATCCGGTCTGCCGCGGCCTGGATCAGCACGATCGCTTTGATCACCTGGACCTCCTCGTCGGCGGGCGTCGGTGGCCAGATCCTAGTCATCTCCCGGGGAGGGGTATCCGGTGTGGTCAGTCGGCCGCGGCATAGCCGGCACGGCCCTCGGCCGCCAGATCCGCCCAGGCCAACCAGGATCCCGCACCGCGGGCCGGCTCACCCCACGGTCGGCTGGTGCGGACCAGTCGGGTGCCCGGGCGGGTGAGCCAGCGGTACACCACCGTGATCTCGTCGACCGGGGTGCCGAGCAACGGGCCGGGGCCGGGCAGCACGGTCTCGGCGGCGGCCACCAGCTGTTCCACGACGGGCATCGGTGGGACCCCGCGGCGTGCCACCCCCGCCGAGGCGAGTCGGCCGTGGCGCACCACGGCCAGCTCCCAGCCGCCGTCCCCGTCCGGGTGGGCCGCCACCAGTTCCTCCACGGCGGCCAGCGCGGCCAGCCGCTGTCGGCGGGCCAGCACCCGCACCAGGGCGGCCAACCGGTCCCGCTGGGCGGCCGCCTCCTCGAAGCGTTCGGCCAGCGCCGTCCGTTCCAGTCGGTCCAGCAGCCGGCGCAGCGCCACGTCGGACGCCCCGTCGACCAGCTCGCGCAGCTCGTGGACGGCAGGGGAGTACTCCTCGACGCTCTGCCGTCCGGCGCACGGCGCGGCACAGCGGTCCAGTTCCGCCAGCACACACGGTGTACCCCGGGGATCGCGTGCGGGAATGCGCAGGGTGCAGCGGCGTAGCGGCACCGCCTCCTGCAACACCTCCACCGCCTCGGCGGCCGCGGTGCGGGAGTGGAACGGGCCGAGCACACCCTCCCCTCGGGGCCGGTGTGCGACGGACAGCCGGGGGAAGGCCTCGTCGGTGAGCGTCACCCACCACGTGCGCTGGGGGAACGTGGACCTGCGGTTGTAACGGGGGGCGTGTGCGGCCAGCAGACGCAGTTCCCGTACCTCGGCCTCCAGGGCGTGGGCGCACTCGATCACGTCCACCCGCTCGGCCAGGGCCACCATCTCCCGGATCCGGCGCCTGGTCTCGGCCGCGGTGAAGTACTGCCGGACCCGACGTCGCAGATCGGTGGCGGTGCCCACGTAGAGCACCTCGTCGGCGGGCCCGCGGAACAGGTACACGCCGGGGGCGTGGGGCAGGTCGGCGGCCAGGTGCCGTTTGCTCCGTTGTTGTGGGGTGACGTCGGGCAGGAAGTCGAGCAGTTCCTCCAGGGAGTGCACTCCCAGCGATCCCGCGCGTTCCAGCAGGTGGTGCAGCACCTCGACCGTGGTTCGGGCATCGGCCAGGGCGCGGTGCTCGGGACGGGTCCGGGTGCGGAAGAGCCGGGCCAGCGCCGACAGTCGGCAGCTGGGTGCCTCGTCCCGGGTGAGCGTCCGCCGGGCCAGACGCACCGTGCACACCACGGGTGGCCTGGGCCAGGGGTGGCCCAGCCGTTCGCAGGCGGCCCTGAGGAACCCGATGTCGAACCCGGCGTTGTGCGCGACCAGGACCGAGCCCGCGGCGAACTCCAGGAAGGCCGGGAGCACCGAGGCCAGGCGGGGCGCCCCGGTGACCATGGCCTGGGTGATACCGGTGAGGGCGACCACCGCCGGGGGGATGTCCCGCTCGGGGTCGACCAGGGTGGCGAACTCGCCGAGCACCTCGCCGCCCCGTATCTTCACCGCGCCGATCTCGGTGATGGCGTCACGGTCGCTGCGCCCGCCCGTGGTCTCCAGGTCCACCACCACGAAGGTGACCTCGCGCAGCGGGGTGCCCAGCATGTCGAACGAGAGCTGGGCGGGTGGGGTCGGTGGTGTTCCGGCGGTGCTCATCGCAGGCAACGGTAGGTCCTGGTACCGACAGGGCGGGTCTCGGCTGCGGCCAGCGGAACACGGTGCGGTTGCGAACGGGGCGCGGCGGCGGTCCACTAGCCTGTGGGGGTGATTGCCTCGCCGCGGGAGACCGGCCAGCACGCCGGAGCCGTGGAACCGGAGGAGACGTCCACAGTGGATGCGCCGGGTTCCGCGGCCGGTTCTGCTGTTCCCGGGTCCTCCGTTCGACGTTCGGCCGACGCCGAGCCCGCCAACGAGGAATCCGGGGTGGACTGGGACCACCTCCCGGAGGCGGTGCGATCGCGGCTCGCCGAGTTCGCCGCCACCGCCGTGGGTTCGTTGGCGCCACTGGACATTCCCGCCGCGGTGCGTCCGGTGGCCCGGTTCGCCCCGGCGAAGCGGGCCCGGCTCGGTGCTGGGCCTCTGGTGACCGGGTTGCGCGAGTCGGCCACCTTCCGGATGGCGGTGACCCAGTGGTACCAGGAGCACCAGCCCGAGCAGCTCCGGGTCGACGCGGACGACCCGGTCGCCGCGGCGGCGGCCGCGGTGCTCCAGGGTGATCCGGTCGCTGCCGACCTGCTGCGCACACTCACCGAGCGGGAGGAGAACGCCCAGCTCCGGGCGGAGCGGGATGCCGCGTTGGCCCGGGCGGACCGACTCGCCGCCGAGGTGGAACGACTACGTGCCGAGCTGGACCGTCTGCGCGGTGCGGCCGAGGCGGCCCGTCAGGACGTGGAGGCCGAGGCGGATCGGCTCCGTCGGCGCCTGCGGGAGCAGGGGGTGCGGCTGAAGCAGGCCCGGGACGAGGCCGAGGCCGCCCGGGCCGAGCTGGAGCGCACCCGGCAGGAGGCGGAGGCCGCCAGGGAGGCGTTGATCGCCGAACGGGACCGGGCGCTGGCGCAGGCGGAGACCGAGCGAGCCAGGGCGGCCAGGGCGCTGGCGGACGCGGAGGTGGCCCGGCAGTCGGCGCGGGAGGCCCGGCAGGCCGACGAGGTGCGGTTGGCGTTGTTGGTGGAGACGCTGGCCGGAGCGGTGTCCGGGCTGCGCCGTGAACTCGCCCTGGGTGGCACCGGCCCCCGGCCGGCGGATCTGGTGCGGGGTGCCACCCCGCCGCAGGGGACGGTCGGCCGGGTGGAGGACCCGGCCGCGCTGGACCGGTTGCTGGCCCTGCCTGCCGTGCATCTGGTGGTGGACGGCTACAACGTGACCAAGTCCGGTTATCCGGATCTTCCCCTGGCCGACCAACGGGATCGACTGGTGCACCAGCTCGCTGCGCTGGCGGCCAGGACCCGGGCCGAGGTGACCGTGGTGTTCGACGGGGCCGGGGTGGTGGCGATGCCGGCTGCGGCACCCCGCGGTGTCCGGGTGTTGTTCAGTGATCCCGGGGTACTGGCGGACGACGTGATTCGCGCCCTGGTGGCGGCGGAGCCGGAAGGACGTCCGGTGGTGGTGGTGACCTCGGACCGGGCGGTGGCGGACTCGGTGCGGCGTCGCGGTGCCCATCCGGTACCGTCCTCCGTGTTGTTGGCCCGGCTGGCCCGGATCTGATTCGGGCCACCCCGGCGGGGGCACTCGTTCGGGTGCGTGGTGTGTGACGATGCCGGGCGCGGTGATTCTTCCGGAGTCAATGATTTCGTCGTGTGTCGACGCAATGCGATCGAGTGACCACGCTTCGTGTAAATCGCTGGTGTGAACTAGTTCATGTGTACGGTTTCACATTTTTGGGCCACCAGCTATGGACGCATTCCTTCGCCTTTCGTAATCTAACCGCGACCTTGCGGCGGGCAGCTGTCCACAGTGGGCAGCACGCAGGGCGCCGCCGAATCGGCTAGTCGGGGAGCCGAACCGGGGACCCAGGTCCGTGGGTGAGTCCGGTCGGAAGGTGCTGTGTTCCGACTGGCAGAGCTCCTTTCGGCCCGACGACCCCATATCCGGTAGGCGGCACGAGAACGTGAGGAGTTACGCGCGACGTGGCGTCGCATCGACTAAAGCGCGCGATGCGCGGGGCGCTCGCGGCGGTGGCCGTGGCCACGATGGTGGGCATAGCCCCCGCCCCGGCGGTCGCGGACCCCGAGAACCCCACCACTGTTTCCGAAGCCCAGAAGCGGGCCCAGGAGCTCACCCGTGAGCTGGAGATGCTCACCGAGGAGTGGCACAAGGCGAAGGACGAGCTCGCGGCCCGCCAGCAGGAACAGGAGAAGGCCAAGCAGGACGCCGAGCAGGCCAGGAAGGCGGCCGAGGAGGCCCGGGCCGCCGAGGCCGAGTTCCGGGTCCAGGTGGACAAGCTGGCCAGCGCCTCGTACCAGGGCGCACGGTTCAACCAGCTGGCCGCTCTGCTGGTGAGCGAGTCGCCGCAGGAGTTCCTGGAGCAGATGTCCGCTCTGGACCTGTTGGCGGCGGACAACAAGGCCGCACTGGACCGGCTGCGCGCCGTGGTGGACCAGGCCGAGGCCGCCGAGCGGCAGGCCCGTGAGGCCGAGGAACGTGCCACCCGGGCCGCCGAGGAGGCGGCACGGCTGGAGGCCGAGGCCGCCCAGCGCAAGGACGAGGCCAAGAAGAAGGCCGACGAGGCCAAGGCCGCGGTCAACCGACTGACCGAGGCCGAGCGCCGGGCCATGGGCGGTGGCACGATCGCCGACGGCGACATCAAGGTCGCCCCCGGCAGCGGCAAGGCCTACCAAGCCATGCAGATCGCACTGAACCAGCGCGGCAAGCCCTACCAGTGGGGCGCCGAGGGGCCCAACTCGTTCGACTGCTCGGGCCTGGTCTACTACTCGTTCAAGCAGGTCGGCATCACCCTGCCCCGGTCGAGCCGTGCCCAGGCCACCGTGGGCGTTCCGGTGCCGCGCAACCAGCTGCAGCCCGGTGACCTGGTCTTCTTCTACAACCCGATCAGTCACGTGGGCATCTACATCGGCAACGGCCAGATGGTGCACGCCCCCCAGGAGGGGCAGCCCGTGAAGGTCGCCTCGATCAACAGCGCGCCCTACAACACGGCGCGTCGGGTGGGCTGAACCACCCACCGCCACTTCCGGACGCGGCCGGGTCGGTGTTCCTCGGAACGCCGACCCGGCCGTCGCGTACACCGGGGCCGGACGTGCCGCGGGCGGGTGAAGATCGGGGTGGATCGGTGGTCGACCCGTACCATGCGCTGCGTGCCGGGTCTGGGCCGCTGTCGGGAATGGCTGGTCGCGGCGGTCGCCGTCGCGCTCCTCGCCGGGATCGCGACGGTGTCGCTGCCACCGGCCGAACCGCTTCTGCCGCCCGTGGGCCGGGCGACGGCGCCGACGGGCGTGACGACCACGCCGCCGGTGGAGATCACCGGCCGCTCGGCTGGTGAGTGGAACCGGGAACGCGCCGTCGCGATCCGGGAGCTGCTCGACAGGCGGGCACGCGCGGTGGTCGACCGCGACGAGGCCGCCTTCATGTCCACCGTGGACCCGGCTGCCGACCCGGCCTTCCGCCAGGCCCAGCGGCAGCTGTTCGCCAACCTGGCCGACGTTCCGCTCGGGGCGTGGACCTACCTGCTCCACCCGGACGACGAGGTGCCCGCCGTGCTGCCTCCCGGCACCGCCCCGGCCGATGCGCTGTGGGCACCCCGCGTGGAGCTGCGCTACGCCTACACCGCCGACCCGGTGCCCACGGTGCGCCCCATGGGCTACCTGTTCGCCCGGCGCGGCGAGCGGTGGTACCTGACCTCGGACACGGCCCTGGGGTCACAGCGCCGCCGGACCTGGCGCGGACCGTGGGACTTCGGTCCCGTCCACACCGTGACCACCCAGTACGGCCTGGTCCTGGGGCACCCGGGCAACCGTGCCGTCGTCAGCCGGGTGGCCCGGGAACTCGACGACGCCGTACAGCACGTCACCGCCGTCTGGGGACCGGACTGGAGCCGGCGGGTGGTGGTCCTGCTCCCGGAGACCTCCGCCGAGCTGCAGGCCACCGTAGGGGTGGAGTTCGCGGTCGACGGGATCGCGGCCGTCGCCGTGGCCGACCGGGTGGACCGGGACCACGGGGTGGTGGAAGGGGCCCGGGTCGTGCTCAACCCACAGGCGGCCGACCGGTTGTCCACCACGGCGCTGCGCGTGGTGCTGCGTCACGAGATCACCCACGTCGCGGCCCGGGCGAGCACGGTGGACGGCACGCCGATGTGGCTGTTGGAGGGATTCGCCGACTACGTCGGTTATCACGACAGCGCCCTGCCTCCGGAGCGGGTCGCCCCCGAGCTCGCCCGGATGGTGCGTGCCGGGCAGCTGCCGGACTCGTTGCCCGAGGACTCGGCGTTCCACAGCAGCGGCAAGCGGCTCGACCTGGCCTACCAGATGTCGTGGTCGCTGGCGGTGTACCTGGAACAGGTGATCGGACAGCCCCGGCTGGTGGAGGCGTTCCGGCAGATCGCCGGTATCGGCGCCGTCTCCGGGGAGGAGCTGGACACCCGGCTTCGGACGTTGTTCGGGATGGACCGGGACGAGCTGCTTCACGGGTGGCGCCAGTTCCTGCACACCATGTTCCGCTGATCACAGCTCCGGTGATCGCAGGTTCCGGCCCACGGGGTGGTGCCGGCTTCGGGCGCCGGGACGGCCGGAGGATAGTCTCGGGTGGTGCGCCGGACCCTGCTGGTGACCAACGACTTCCCACCACGCCCCGGAGGTATCCAGGCCTATCTGCACGCCCTGGCCGGCCACCTGCCGCCGGACCAGCTCGTGGTGTACGCCCCGGCCTGGCACGGTCGCTCCGGGGACCACACCGAGTTCGACGCCACCCTGCCGTACCAGGTGGTGCGCCATCCCGGCACGCTCATGCTCCCGGTGCCGGACGTGCTGCGTCGGGCCGAGCAGATCCTGCGGGCCGAGCGGTGCGAGGTGGTCTGGTTCGGCGCCGCCGCCCCGCTGGCCCTGCTCACCCCCTGGCTGCGTGCCGCCGGAGCCCAGCGGGTGGTGGCCTGCACGCACGGCCACGAGGTCGGGTGGTCGATGCTGCCCGGTGCGCGGCAGGCGCTGCGGCGGATCGGGGAGACCGTCGACGTGGTGACCTTCGTCAGCCGGTACACCCGCTCGAGATTCGCCGCGGCCTTCGGGCCGATGGCGGCGCTGGAACACCTGCCGTCGGGAGTGGACACCGAGCGGTACCGGCCCGACCCCGCGGCGCGGCAGGAGATCCGTCAGCGCTACGGGTTGGGGGACCGGCCGGTGGTGGTCTGTGTGTCCCGGCTGGTCCCGCGCAAGGGACAGGACATGCTGGTGCGGGCGCTGCCGGAGATCCGTCGGCACGTCCCGGGAACGGCCCTGCTGCTGGTGGGTGGTGGTCCCTACCGTGAGCGGCTGACCCGGCTGGCCCAGGCCGTCGGCGTGGCCGAGCACGTGGTGTTCACCGGCTCGGTGTCGTGGGACGAGCTCCCCGCGCACTACGCCGCCGGTGACGTGTTCGCCATGCCGTGCCGCACCCGGGGCGGCGGCCTGGACGTCGAGGGGCTGGGCATCGTCTACCTCGAGGCGTCCGCCACCGGGCTGCCCGTGGTGGCCGGAAACTCCGGCGGCGCCCCGGAGACGGTGCTGGAAGGGGAGACCGGCCACGTGGTCGACGGTCGGTCCCTTCCCGAGATCACCCGGCGGGTGGTCGAACTGCTGTCCGACCCCGGGCGGGCGCGGGCCATGGGGGAGGCCGGCCGGAAGTGGGTGGTCGACACGTGGCGTTGGCAGGACGTCGCCGAACGTTTCCTCAGGCTGCTCGGCTGAGCGACACGCCGGTGCCCGGGCCTGTGACACCGGTCCCACCGGGCCGGACGGGGCCGCCCGTGGGGGGTGGACCGTCGGGACGTTTGGCACACTCCGTGCCGTGCGTGTTTACCTGGGAGCGGATCACGCGGGCTACGAGCTGAAGAACCACCTGGTCAAGCACCTGGGCGAGCAGGGCTACGAGGTGGTCGACGTCGGCCCGGCCAGCTACGACCCGCAGGACGACTACCCGCCGTACTGCATCGAGACCGCCCGGCGGGTGGTCGCCGACGAGGGCAGCCTGGGCATCGTGATCGGCGGCTCCGGAAACGGTGAGCAGATCGCGGCCAACAAGGTCGCCGGGTGCCGGGCGGCCCTGGCGTGGAGCGTGCAGACCGCGCAGCTGGCGCGGGAGCACAACAACGCCCAGGTCGTCGGCATCGGAGCCCGGATGCACTCCGTCGAGGAGGCCACCGCGATCGTGGAGGCGTTCCTGCGGACCCCCTACTCGGGGGAGGAGCGGCACACCCGCCGCATCCGGATGCTCAGCGAGTACGAGCGGACCGGCGAGCCACCGGCCCTGCCGAACTGACGACCTGTCCGTATCCGACCGTCACCGGCCCCGGCGGGTGTGGCCGCCGTCCCCCTGGGAGGCGACGTCGGTCACGTCGGCCGGGGCCGCTCTCGTCCACGGGGGAGCGCGGCCCCGCGGCGTTCCTCTCCGTTCCCGGCCCCGGCGTACCGTCGTCGGGGTGGCCCTGCGGCCGTGTGATCGGTCACGGCCGCGCGTGTCCGGTGGCCCACCCGAGTTCCTGGTGGGCGTCCTGGTTGGTGACGTGGGGGTGACGAGTGCCTGAGGGGCACACACTGCATCGACTGGCACTGCTGCACCAGCGCCGCTACGTGGGCGCCCCGGTATGGGTGAGCAGCCCGCAGGGTCGGTTCGCCGCCGAGGCACGGGTGGTGGACGGGCGGGTGCTGCAGCGAGCCGAGGCGCACGGCAAGCACCTGTTCCACGTCTACGGCCCGGATCTGGTGGTCCACGTGCACCTGGGGCTGTACGGGACGTTCACCGAGCACGAGCTGCCCGTCACCGAACCCCAGGGGCAGGTGCGGATGCGCATGGTCGGCACCACCCACTGGACGGACCTGCGCGGCCCGAACACCTGCCGGCTGCTCACCGACGCCGAGGTGGCCGCACTGCGGGCCCGGCTGGGGGCCGACCCGTTGCGCACCGACGCCGACCCCGAGCAGCCGTGGCGCCGGATCTCCCGTTCCCGTGCCCCGATCGCGGTGCTGTTGCTGGACCAGTCGGTCGTCGCCGGGGTCGGCAACGTCTACCGGGCGGAGGTGCTGTTCCGGCACGGTGTGCCCCCGATGCTCCCGGGGCGTGAGCTACCCCGACAGCTGTGGGACGCGATGTGGGCGGACCTGGTGCAGCTGATGCGTCAGGGCGTGCGCGCCGGACGGATCGACACCGTCCGCCCGGAACACGATCCCGCGGTCACCGGGCGTGCCCCACGTCGCGACCGGCACGGGGGTGAGGTGTACGTCTACCGACGCACCGGGCAGCCGTGCCTGGTGTGCGGCACGGAAGTGGCGGGTACCGAGCTGGCCGGCCGCAAGCTGTACTGGTGTCCCGGCTGCCAGCCCGAACGCCTCGGGCGCGGTGCCACGGAGGACGGTACCGCCCCGGCCGTCGGGTCCTGACCGACACCACCGCAGGAGGGGAGCCGACCGCCGGGGGCGGAGCGGAGTCAGAAGTCGCCGAAGCCTCCGAAGTCCATACCGCCGAAGTCCCAGTCACCTCCGCCGTCGCCGAAGTCCCCGCCGTCACCGAAGTCCCCACCGCCCTGGTCGCCACCGTCGAAACCGCCGTCCGCGGCACCGTCGTGGAAACCGTCGGCGTAGGCGGCGCCCATGGCGGCCGGGACCCCCACCATGCCGGCGAACAGGGTGCTGAACAGCAGTGCCGAGCCCACACCCCAGGCGCCGGCCACCAACGCCGGCTTCCACCAGGGCTCGCTGTACCAGCCCTGCGGGACCGGTCGCCCGGCGATCACACCGCCGGGGTAGTAGTGCGGGGTGCGCGGGTTCGGATGCGGGGAGGCCACGTAGTGGCGGCCCGCCACGTCGACCTCGCGCTCCTCGGTGACCCGGCCCGCGCTGCGCTGACCCGCCAGGTCCGGCAGCTTGGGACCGGGGTCCAGGCCCATCGCGGTTCGTGCCGCCCGGACGTAGTACAGCCCCTCCAACGCGGTCTGGGTGGCCAGGCGACACTGGGTGGGGGTGGTGGCCTGGTCCAGCTGGGAACCGGCGGCCGTGTAGCGCTCCGCGGCATCGGCCAACGCCTGCCGGGAGGCCTCGTCGGTGCCGGTGAGGTTGAGCACCTGCCCGCCCAGTCGTTCCACCCAACGACGGGCCTCGGCCTTGGCGTCGGCGAGTTCACGTGCACGGGCCGCGGCCTGGCGGCGGGACGACCACACGACGAGGCCGCCCACGACCAGGACGATCAGCACCAGGGTCATCAGGGTTTCCAAGACGGCCTCCCACTGTCCGCCGCGTACCCGAGCGGGGCACATGTCGTTCCGACGGTGGCGTGTCCCGATTGTCCAACGTGCGGTACCTCCATCGGGTTCCCCGCTCCGTGAACCCGCAACCAGAGGTGGTGACCGCCACAGGAGCGGGCCCGGCGGTGTCGCTCAGAAGATCTCGGGACAGTGCGGTGCGCGGTCCGTGGCGAAGGCCCGTCCGGCGGCGAGGAGCGCGCCCGGACGCAGTTCCCGCACCCGCTGCGCCGCGGCCAGGGTGGTGAGCCGGACACCGCCCAGGTAGACGGCGCCCAGGTCGGTCACGTCCAGGGCGAGGTCCGGATCGTCCTCGGTGCGCCGCACCTCGGCGGTCCCCTCCGTGTCCACGCGTACGCGCCAGCGGCCCGCGTTCCACGGACACAGCGCGTCGTCGACCTCCAGCACCACGTCCAGCGGGGCCGCGTAGCGACGGGCGACCAGCGCGCGGTCCAGGTCGACCAGTCGTACCCAGAGCGCGTCGGACACCTGGCGCCGGGCGGCGCGTGGGTCGGCGAGCAGGTGTACCAGGGGCTCGTCCACCGGCGCGTTCCACAGCTCGACCTCACCGGTGAGGTCCAGGTCCAGCAGGTAGCGCCACAGCGCGGCGTGCGCCTGGTCGGTGAGTGCGACCAGCTCGGTCAGGTGCACCTTGTGCCGAGGGCCCTGGTCGGTCCAGTTGTGCCTCACCCGGTAGGTGGCATAGCCCTCGGGGTGCAGGGCGAAGCGGAGCCTGGTGGTGCCGTCACGGGTGTCGGGGGTGTCGCCGTACCACCACTCCCAGGACTCCTGGGGGCGGTCGATCCAGCCCACCCGTTCGGTTGTGGCCTTGGCGTGCAGTTCGCGCAGCAGGGGCATGGCCTGTTCGCGCGGCAGCTCCACCACCCGGGCGTTCCCCACGGCGACACCCGGGCGGAACGCACTGCCCCGCGGCACGGTGAGGGCGATTTTCTCCACGGCACAGCCGTAGCCGAAACGGCCGTAGATCCCACCCTCGGAGGCCCACAGCACGGCGATCGCCTCGCCGCCTGTCTCGTGCAGCTCGTGCAGTTGGGCACGCATCAGGGTGCCGAGCACGCCACGACGCCGATGCCCGGGAGCCACTCCCACGGAGGTGACCGCCGCGACCGGGGTGGGACCGGTACCGGGCAGGGTCATCCTGCGGGACAGGATGCCGCCCCCACCGACCATCACCCCCCTGGTGTCGAAGATCCCGTGGAAACGGGCGGGGTCGATCAGGGCGCGGTCCCGTGCGGCACCTTCCGGGGTGACATCCTGCAGGAAGGCCGCGTGGACGAGCTCGACGTAGGTGTCCAGTTCGTCGGGCCGGAGGTGACGGGGTGACAGCTCGGCGTGCGGCATGCCCCCTTCGTACTCCGGGGCACGTCGTGACGCGACCGGTTATCCCCGATCTCCCGCACCCGGTCGGGCCCGGCCGGGTGCGGGTCGGCCGCTCGGCTCGCCGAGCGCCTCGGTGACCACGTCCGGGCGCGAGAGGTGTGGGCGGTGGTCCCCGGGGTGGACGAACCGAGGGCGTGGCGGCCGGGACGTCCCGTCCACCACGCCCTCGTTCGACCGCAGGAGCCGGCCTACCCGGTCAGCTCCTTGATGCGGATGTTGCGGAAGGAGACCTCGTCGCCGTCACCGTGGTTCTGGATGCCGATGTGACCCTGACGCAGGCTGCGGGCAGGATCGGTGTTGGTGAAGTCGTTGATCTTCACCCCGTTGAGGAAGACCTGCACGTTCTCGCCCCGTACCAGGATCTCGAAGGTGTTCCACTCCCCGGGCGGGTTCAGCGCGGCGTCCCGGGCGGCGAGGTCCGCCGACCGGAAGCCGTAGATCGCACCGGTGGTGCGGTCGGGGGTGTCGGTGGCGTCGATCTGGATCTCGTAGCCGTTGTCGACGGCGGACCAGGGGTCGTCGCTGGGCGGGAAGCCGATGAACACCCCGGAGTTGTCGTCGCCGGCCATGCTCCAGTCCAGTTTCAGCGAGTAGGAGTGGAACTCGCGGGCGGAGTACCACAGCAGGCCCATGCCGCCGTAGGAGGTCAGGGTGCCGTCGGCCAGGGTGAACCCACCCGGACCGGCCTGGCTCCAGCCCTCGGTGGACGTGCCGTCGAACAACGGGACGTACCCCACCTCGGGACGGGCGTCCGCCTGCGCCAGGCCCGCGGCCCAGCGGATGCCACCCAGCAGGTGCTGACGGAAGGCCGGCTCGGCGTAGCTCTCCGTGGTGTGGCCGAGTGCCGTGTAGAAGGCCCGACCCCCCTGGTAGTGGTGGCACCAGGCGATCGGGTGGTCGCCCATGGCCCCCTCGCCGGGGTCGTAGCTGGACTCGTCCAGGCTGGCCAGCACGTGGACCTCGGCGCGGGGATTGGTCCGGAAGTTGTACCACTCGTCGGTGCGGGTCCAGGTGGTCGGCAGGTGTGCGGTGGCCGGATGTGCCCGGTCCTCCACCTTGATGGTGGCCTGCTGGATGGCCGGGTGGGAGCGGAACCAGGCGCCGACCAGACCGCCGTAGAAGGGCCAGTCGTACTCGGTGTCGGCGGCGGCGTGCACGCCCACGAATCCACCGCCACCCCGAATGTAGTTCTCGAACGCCCGTTGCTGGCGCTCGTCCAGCACGTCCCCGGTGGTGTTGAGGAACACCACCGCCCGGTACCGGCGCAGCCTGCCCGGGGTGAACACGGTCGGGTCCTCGGTGGTGTCGACACCGAACCCGTGGGCCGCACCCAGCTCCCGGATGGCCTGGACACCGGCCGGGATGGAGTCGTGCCGGAAACCGGCGGTCCTGGAGAACACCAGGATCCTGGTCGCCCAGGGGGTCTTCGCGGGCGGCGGCCCCGGGAACCCGCCGGCCAGGGCGGTACCGGCGCCCGCGGCCGTGGCGAGGGCGGCACCGGTGAGCACGAGGAACCCGCGACGGTCGAGGGGGAAACTCATCGTCGGCCTCCTTTCGGGCCGCGGTGGGCGGGTGGGGTGGTCGACCACCCCACCCGCCCGCTGCTCAGGAGGTGGTCAGGGTGAAACTGTCGAGTTCGAACAGGTCGCCGCTGCCGCCCCGGAACACCAGGTACAGCGTGGTGCTGTCCGTCGGAGCGCCGGAGACGGTGCCGGTGACGTCGGTGAACGTCTCCCAGTCACCGGTCGGTGTCACCTCGGCGGAACCGACCAGGACGCCGTCGGGCGCGCCGGCCCGCAGCTCCAGGGTCCCGCCCACACCGGCCGAGGCCACCCGTGCGGTGAACGAGGTGACGTTGCCCAGGTAGTAGGGGGAGAAGGCGATCCAGTCACCGTCCTGCACGTCGCTCACCACCGAGCCACCGACGGCTCCGGACCGCGACACCACCTGCACCCCGCTGGCCTCGCCGAAGTGCTCCGCCTGCCGCGTCCTGGGCTGGAGCACGACCTGGGTCTCGCCGGTCAGCGGCGGCACGTCACTGGCGCCCTGGTCGGTGTAGGAGAAGGTGAGCACGCCGAAGATGTTGGCGCCCTCTCCGTGACCGTCCAGGCCGGCCCGGATGGTGCCGCTGCAGCCGGAGGTCGAGCTCAGCGGGTGGCCGTGGTTGTCGTGGCCGAGGACGAAGCTGACCTGGACCTTGGCGCAGTCGACGGTGGTGTCCTCCTGGTCGGTGACCGTCACCTGGTACGACACGGAGTCACCGTCGGTGAAGACCAGACCGGCGGGCGGATCCTGCACCGTGATCACCGGGGCGTGGTTGCCCACGGTGATGATCGTGCTGGCCGAGTGCGACCGTCCGGTGCTGTCGGTGACGATCACCGAGGCCCGGTACTGCCCGTTCTTCGTGTAGACGTGCGACGCCCGCAGCTTCTGCCCGGGACGCGCCTTGGCCTTCGGTCCCTTCTTGCCGTCGCCGAAGTCCCACTGGTAGGTGAGCTCGTCACCGTCGGCGTCGTGCGTGCCCTCCGCGGAGAACTCCACCCGGAGCGGGCGGTATCCGGAGGTGGTGCTCGCGGTGAGCTTGGCCTCGGGGGTGTGTCCGGAGGTCCCGGTGTACTCGATGCGGTACAACGCCGAGTTCAGGTCACCACCGAACCAGCTCAGGCCGTAGTCCAGCACGTACAGCGCGCCGTCGGGCCCGAACTCCAGGTCCATCGGCTGGGTGCCGCCCCAGGGGAACTCGTGGACCTCCCCGGCGGACCCGTCCGGGTTGATCTCGATGTTCCACAGCTTCTGCCGGCTGAAGTCGGCGGCGAAGAACTGCCCGTCGTACTCGGCGGGGAACTTCACCGGCGAGTCGAGGTCCGGGTCGTAGTGGTAGATCGGACCACCCATCGGAGCCTCGGCGCTGGAGCAGCCGTAGGCGGGGTTGTTGCACTCGCTGTAGTACTGCCAGGCCGGGATCGGGACCGGGAGCTGCTGCAGGCCGGTGTTGTGCGGCGAGTCGTTGACCGGTCCGTTCACCTGGCAGTCGAACCGGGGTCCGATGGTTCCGGTGGCGAAGTCGTAGTCCGCGTAGCTCTCCTCGACGGTGTTGCCTCCGGTGCAGTAGGGCCAACCGTAGAAGCCGGGTTGGGTGACCCGGTTGAACTCCACCTGGCCCACGGGGCCGCGTTCACCGGACACGGGGGCGTCGGGGCCGTAGTCACCGATGTACACCGCCCCGGTCTCCCGGTCCACGGTCATCCGGAACGGGTTGCGGAAGCCCATGGCGTAGATCTCGGGTCGGGTGTTCGGGGTCCCGGGGGCGAACATGTTGCCCTCGGGGATGGAGTAGGACCCGTCCTCGTTGACCTTGATCCGCAGCAGCTTGCCCCGCAGGTCGTTGGTGTTGGCGCTGGTGCGCTGCGCGTCGAACGCGGGGTTGCGGTTGGTGCGCTCGTCGATCGGGGTGTAGTTGTCGGACTGGAACGGGTTGGTGTCGTCGCCGGTGGTCAGGTAGAGGTTGCCCTCGGCGTCGAAGTCGATGTCCCCGCCGACGTGGCAACAGATGCCCCGGTCCGTCGGGACCTGGAGGATCTTCTGCTCACTGCTCAGGTCGAGCTGGAAGTCGTCGGTGAGTTTGAACCGCGAGAGCTGGTTGTACCCGCGCCACTGTTCCCAGACGGCGGGGTCGTCCGACTCCTCCGGCGCGTCCCCGCTGGGGGTGTCGAGCGGCGGGGCGTAGTAGAGGTACACCCATCGGTTGGTGTCGAAGTCGGGGTCGATGGCGATGCCCTGTAAGCCTTCCTCGTCGTGGGTGTAGACGTCGAGCTTGCCCACGACGGAGGTGAGTCCGGTGACGTCGGTGCGGCGCACCGTGCCGTCCCGGGAGGTGTGCAGGACCGAGCGGTCCGGCAGGACGGCGATGGACATGGGTTCGCCGACCTCGGCCACTCCCCTGGCCAGGGTCACCTGTTGGAAGTCACCGGAGGGCTCGTGCAGGGGAACGGGAGCGTTTTCCTGTGCGGAGGCGGGTGATCCGGGCAGGGCCGCGGCGCCAGCGAGTGCGGCGGCGGTGAGCAGTGTGCCCAGCGTGTGCGCTGTTCGTGGCATCGGTTCCTGATCTCCCTTGTGCGGATGTCGCAGGGTTCGGGGACCGGCGCTGTACGACTCGCGGTGCGCCGGCGGGGAGATGGGGTGTCGGCCGCTGCTGCATCACCTCCCGAGCGACTCGGGTGGGGTCCGTATCACCGGGTTCACGCAGGTCGTGGCGTGTGACCCCGGACGCGGCCGAACTTAGAAGCCTTTGATCACGCAAGGAATATCTTTCGCTCTATCGGCCCAAACTTTTGTCTTGTACAAGACAAAGTGAAGGAAAGTGTGTTGCTCCGGATGGGGGATCAAGCGCGGACTTTCGTGGGAAAGTGCCAGCCGGTGTCGTGACATGGTTCACCGGGGCGACGCCAGTTAGGGCGAGATCCCGATCTTTCTCGGCCGAACGGCCTGCGTCGGGTCCGACCCTGGTGTGCCCGGGACCTGCGTTCCGGATGGGTTGGTGTGCCGTCGGAGGGGTGCCCTGCCTCGGTGCACGCCCGCACCTCGCGGGGGTCTCGGGGGAGCGGTGCGGGGTGGTGCCACCGCCGGCGGTTCCGGGCGAGGTGTCGGTGTGACCGGAATCCCGGGGACGAGCCGGACGAGTGATGATCATCACAGGTGTCGAGGCGCGGCCCCCGGGGTGTTCTGGGCGGATGTGGGGCGACTCGGTGGGCAACGAACAGGGCCCGGACCGGAGTTGCTCCGGTCCGGGCCCTGCGTCCACGGAGCGGGTGACGGGAATCGAACCCGCACAACCAGCTTGGAAGGCTGGGGCTCTGCCATTGAGCTACACCCGCGTGCGTCCCGACTTCCGGGGCGCGCACAACAGATTAGCGCGTCGCGCTACGCTTTCAACGCACCACCCCGGTGGTGCGTCGGGGTGTGGCGCAGCTTGGTAGCGCACTCGCTTTGGGTGCGAGGGGCCGTGGGTTCGAATCCCGCCACCCCGACCAGGGCAGATCCGGTCCGGAGGCCGTGGGCGGCACAGTCCGTCCACGGCCTCCGTGCCCGGTGCCACGCACTGCTGCGCCGGGGTCGTCGAGCCCGGCACGTCGTCCCCGATGTCCGAGCGTGGACCGCAGGCGGCGGACGGGCGGGCCCCGACCGGGGCGGATCCCCCGGGTCGTGCTACGGCACGATGCCCCGCCTAAACTCGTTCGGACGGCGGCGCTGCCGCGGAGGACGGTCGCGTCGCGCTTCCACCTGCATGCCCCTGTCGTACGAGGAGACCACGTGAAGAGCACCGTCGAGCAGCTGGGCCCGACGCGCGTCCGGATCAACGTCGAGGTGCCGTTCGACGAGCTCAAGCCGAGCTTCGATCGCGCCTACCGGAAGCTGGCCCAGCAGGTGCGCATCCCCGGCTTCCGTCCGGGCAAGGCGCCGGCCCGTGTCCTGGAGAGTCGTCTGGGCCGGGGTGTCGTGCTCGACGAAGTGGTCAACGAGGTGATCCCGGCCAAGTACCTCGAGGCGGTCAATGGGGGAGAGATCCAGGCGCTGGGCCGCCCCGACATCGAGGTGACCAAGCTGGAGGACGGCGAGCTGCTCGCCTTCACCGCCGAGGTGGACGTCCGCCCGGAGATCACCCTGCCGGCGTTCGACGAGCTGTCCGTGACCGTCGACAACCTCGAGGTGACCGACGAGGAGGTCACCGAGCAGCTCGACCAGCTGCGTGCGCGCTTCGGCACGCTCACCGGCGTCGAGCGTCCCGTGCAGAACGGCGACTTCGTCAGCATCGACCTGACCGCCACCGTGGATGGCAAGGAGGTCGAGGACGCCCGGACCAGCGGCCTGTCCTACGAGGTCGGCTCCGGCCAGCTGGTCGAGGGCATCGACGAGGCCCTGATCGGTGCCAGCGAGGGCGAGACCAAGACCTTCACCACCAAGCTGGTGGCCGGGGAGTACGCCGGCCGGGACGCCGAGGTGGCGGTGACCGTCAAGTCCGTCAAGGAGCGGCAGCTGCCCGAGGCCGACGACGAGTTCGCCCAGCTCGCCAGCGAGTTCGACACCCTCGAGGAGCTGAAGGCCGACCTGCGGGAGCGTCTGGTCCGGGTCAAGCGCATGCAGCAGGCCATGCAGGCCCGGGACAAGGTCCTGGAGGCCCTGCTGGAGGCCACCGAGGTGCCGCTGCCCGAGGGCGTGGTGCAGGCCGAGATCGAGATCCGCAAGCACGACGCCGTTCACCCGTTCGACCACGACGAGCAGCGCTTCGCGCAGTGGCTGGAGCAGCAGGGCCGCTCCCTGGAGGAGTTCGAGGCCGAGACCCGCAGCTCCGCCGAGCAGGCCGTCCGCACCCAGCTGCTCCTGGACGCTGTCGCGGACGCCGAGGAGATCACGGTCAGCGAGGAGGAGTTCTCCGAGCGGGTCGTCTACCAGGCGCAGCGCTTCGGCATCAGCCCCAACGAGTACATCCAGCAGG
Organism: Pseudonocardiaceae bacterium; assembly: GCA_036562635.1. Taxonomy (GTDB): domain Bacteria; phylum Actinomycetota; class Actinomycetes; order Mycobacteriales; family Pseudonocardiaceae; genus DATCJU01. Next base: position 2,372 of record DATCJU010000114.1, on the reverse strand, counting down.
CCCAGCAGGCCGGCCAGCTCGGGGCCATCTTCGCCGACGTGCGCCGGGGCAAGGCCCTGGCCGCCGTGGTGCGCCGGGCGAAGGTGACCGACGCCTCCGGCAACGAGGTGGACCTGCGGGACATGTTCGGTGAGGCCCAGTCCGCCGAGGAGAACCAGGCGGAGTCCACCGCGGAGAAGTCGGGGGACGCCGACAAGGAGTGATCCCGGCCGGCCCGCGCATCCGGTGGGCCAGCTGTTGACACGCTGTGAGCGAACGCGGGCGGTGTCGGGAAGTCGACGCCGCCCGCCTTCGTTAGGGTCGGTCGTGGTGGGCCGCACAGGCGGCCAATCCGGAACAACCACGGCGGGGGTCGTCGGGTGGCCCCTGCCGACGTACGGGAGAAGGCAGGCAGACGTGACGCAGCACCTCACCGTCCCCCAGGGCGGGCCCGAGCTCCCACAGCTGCGGGTGCCCGGGCAGGGCATGTCGCTGAACGACTCGGTCTTCGATCGGCTGCTCCGTGAGCGGATCATCTTCCTCGGTCAGCAGGTCGACGACACGATCGCGAACCAGATCTGCGCGCAGCTCCTGCTGCTCGCCGCCGAGGACCCGGAGCGGGACATCTCGCTGTACATCAACTCGCCCGGTGGCTCGGTCACCGCGGGTATGGCGATCTACGACACGATGCAGTTCGTCGAGTGCGACATCGTGACCGTGGGGATGGGTCTGGCCGCCTCGATGGGGCAGTTCCTGCTCTGTGCCGGCACTCCGGGCAAGCGGTACGCCCTGCCGCACGCGCGGATCATGATGCACCAGCCGTCGGCCGGCGTCGGCGGTACCGCCTCGGACATCGCCATCCAGGCCGAGGTGTTCGCCAAGCACAAGCGGGAGATGGCCGAGCTGATCGCCCAGCACACCGGCCAGCCGGTCGAGAAGATCATCGCCGACTCGGACCGGGACCGCTGGTTCACCGCGCAGGAAGCCCTTGAGTACGGCTTCGTCGACCACGTCATCAGCCGGGCGAACCAGCTGCCGAGCTCCGGCACCGGCAACTGATCTCAGGGCACGAGGAGACACCAGTGAGCCAGTTCCACCTCCCGCACAGCGGCCTCTCCGTCCCGCAGGGTGGCCCGCTCCACCTGCCGCAGTCGCGGTACGTCCTGCCGTCCTTCGTCGAGCGCACCAGCTACGGGATCAAGGAGTCGAACCCGTACAACAAGCTCTTCGAGGAGCGGATCATCTTCCTGGGCGTGCAGATCGACGACGCCTCCGCCAACGACGTGATGGCGCAGCTGATCTGCCTGGAGGGCACCGACCCCGACCGGGACATCACGATGTACATCAACTCGCCGGGCGGTTCGTTCACGGCGCTGATGGCCATCTACGACACCATGCAGTACATCCGGCCGGACATCACCACCTTCTGTCTCGGCCAGGCCGCCTCCGCGGCCGCGGTGCTGCTGGCGGCGGGCACGCCCGGTAAGCGGTTCGCCCTGCCCAACTCGCGCATCCTGATCCACCAGCCGGCCACCGAGGGCACCTACGGTCAGGTGTCGGACCTGGAGATCCAGGCCAACGAGATCCAGCGGGTGCGTCGTGTGCTGGAGACGACGTTGGCCAAGCACACCAACAAGGACCCGGACCAGATCCGGGCCGACATCGAGCGGGACAAGATCCTGACGGCCGAGGAGGCCAAGGCCTACGGGATCATCGACGACGTTCTGACCACCCGGAAGCTGTCGGCGGTCCGGTCCTGAGGGTGACACCACCTGCCCCGACACGCCGAACGGGGCGGTTCTCCCGGCGTGTTGACGCGTGTCGGGGCAGGCTGGTTCTCCCATCCACACCGGGCGGACAGGTACCGTCGGAACAGAGAAACAGCCAGGCGCATCAAGGTGATGCGCCGGAGGGGACAGAGGTCGGCAGCCATGGCGCGTATCGGAGACGGCGGTGACCTGCTGAAGTGCTCCTTCTGCGGGAAGAGCCAGAAGCAGGTCAAGAAACTCATCGCCGGTCCGGGCGTCTACATCTGCGACGAGTGCATCGATCTCTGCAACGAGATCATCGAGGAAGAACTCGCGGAAACCAACGACGTCAAGTTGGACGAGCTGCCGAAGCCGGCTGAGATCCACGAGTTCCTTGACCAGTACGTCATCGGCCAGGACGAGGCCAAGCGCACCCTGTCGGTCGCGGTCTACAACCACTACAAACGCATCCAGGCCGGCGAGCGTGGACGCGGCGACGACGGCGTCGAGCTCGCGAAGTCGAATATTTTGATGTTGGGGCCGACGGGGTGTGGGAAGACGTATCTGGCGCAGACGTTGGCGCGGTTGTTGAACGTGCCGTTTGCGATCGCGGATGCGACGGCGCTGACCGAGGCCGGGTATGTC
>DATCJU010000110.1:0-19888 GCA_036562635.1 Pseudonocardiaceae bacterium | reverse complement strand
TGGGCCTGAGCGGTGAGGAGAAGCGGGCCCTGCTGCGTGCCCTGGCCTGGTGGCTGAACGAGAACAACCGCATCGAGATGTCCAGGGAGCAGGCCCTGCTCCTGCTACGGCAGCGCATCCAGGCCATGCCCCGGGTGGACGCCGACCCCGAGACGGTGCTCACCCACCTGCTGGAGCGCAGCGGGGTGATCCGGAGGCCCGCCGCGGACCGGATCGACTTCGTGCACCGCACCTTCCAGGAGTTCCTGGCCGCTCGGGAGGCGGTGGACCGCAACAGCATCGACCTGTTGGTCAGCCGCGCGCACTCCGACATGTGGTGGGAAACGGTGCTCATGGCCTGTGCCCAGGCCAGTCACCACCAGCGAGGCGCCCTGCTCACCGGTCTGTTGAACCGCGCGGAACGCTCACGGGCGCGGGTGCGACGACAGCTCCAGCTGCTCGCCACCGCCTGCCTGGAGACCGCCGTGGAGGCCCCACCGGAGGTGATCCGGCGGGTGGAGGAGACGGTACGGGCGCTGCTCCCACCACGCGGTATCCGGGAGAGCCGCTCCCTGGCCACCGTGGGTGGGCCCCTGCTGCCCCACCTGCCGAAGTCCCTGGCCGACCTCAGCCCGGCCCAGGCTGCGGCAACCGTACGCACCGTCACCCTGATCAACGGACCCGAGGCGATCCCGGTCCTGGCCCGCTACGCACCCGATCCACGGAGCGAGGTGCAACAGGAGATCAACAACTCCTGGCAGTACTTCGACGCCGCCGAGTACGCCACGGGGGTGCTGCGACACGCCCCGCTCACCGAGATGCTGCGCATTCGCCGGCAGACCGAGCTGGACCAGCTCCCCCTGCTGACCCACGCCCGTGCTGTCGACGTCTGGGACTCAACCGGCGTCGACGACCTGACGTTCGCCACCCAGCTCCCGCGCCTGGAATCGCTGTGGGCCTCGTTGAACGGCACCTGTGACCTCGAGGTTCTCCGCGGAAGAGCCCTACGGAAGCTGTCCCTTCTCGCGGAGGGCTTCGAGTCGCTGGAAGCACTGTCCGGACTGGACAGGGTGGAGTGGCTCACCCTGTTACCGCGGGAAGCACCGCTGCCCGACCTGCGTTTCCTGAACGGCCTCGAACGGCTCTCCCGGCTCTACCTCGGCCCTGTGGCGTCGAGTGACCTCTTCACACCGCTCGCCGGGTGCGGACAACTGCACCGCCTCGGCCTGGACGGCAGCGGCTGCCTCCCCGACACCCGGATCCTCACCGGTCTGACCGGAGTGCGAACCCTACGGCTGGCCCGCTTCGACGCCCAGGACACGATCGGCCCGATCCTGTCCTGCTTCCCAGAGCTGACCACGCTGCTCCTCTTCCAGTGCACGGGGCTGCGGGACCTGGCACCGCTCGCACACCTGCGCCAGCTGCGGCGCGTGGACCTGCCCTGGTCTCCGGCCGTCGACCTGTCCCCACTGGCCGAGCTGCCACAACTGAGGACGCTCTCCCTCGTCAACACGGAGGGCGAGTACGACCTGTCCCCGCTGGCCGGTCGTAACCTCGAGATCTTCCTCAGCTCGAATCAGGTGGTGCACGGGCTGGACAAGCTCGGCCCACGCAGCAGGATCCGACGGCTCAACTGATCACGTCAGGTCCTGGTTCGGGCTCCGGACGGTGGCGGCCACCCGTTCCCAAGGCCGGTAGGGCCTGCGGGCGAGCGGCGCAGAACCGCGGAGCTTCACCACCAGGTCACCTGCGGGAGTGACCACGGTCGTTCCTCCGCACGCTCCGAAGACGTCTTCGGCACACGCGACAAGGCGCCGGCCCCGGCGCCCAGTCCTGCGCTCCCGGACGCAGGCGGGTGTCCTCGTGCTCGCCCTGCTCAACCCGGAACGCGAGTTCACGCCGACCGTGCTCTCCCCCACCGTCCGACCGTGGTGGGGGCGGCGAAGTCACCCCGGCCCCGCCGCCCACACCACGACGGTGACGGTCAGTCGGCGAGCTCCCGCAGGTGGGGCAGCAGCAGCCGCAGTGCGCGGCCCCGGTGGGACAGGGTGTCCTTCTCCTCCGGGGACAGCTCGGCCGCGGTCCGTTCCTGCCCCTCGGGAAGGAAGATCGGGTCGTAGCCGAAGCCGTTGCTCCCCCGCGGTTCCCGGACGATCCGGCCCCGCCACTCGCCGCGCACCACGACCTCGCGCGGCTCACCACCGGGCCGGGGCACCACCAGCGCCGCCGCGCACACAAACGCGCCGCCGCGCCGCTCGTCGGGCACGTCGGACAGCTGCCCGAGCACCAGGTTCAGGTTGGCCAGGTCGTCCCCGTGGCGGCCGGCCCAGCGTGCGGACAGCACCCCGGGCATGCCGTTGAGTGCGTCCACGGTCAGCCCGGAGTCGTCGGCCACCGCGGGCAGGCCGGTCGCCAGGGCGGCGTCCCTGGCCTTGAGCAGCGCGTTCTCCTCGAAGGTGGCACCGGTCTCCGGAGCCTCGGGGAACGGCGGCACGTCCTGCAGCCCGACCACCTCGACACCGCCGACCCCTTCGGCGGCCAGGATGCGGCGCAGTTCGACCAGCTTCTTGGCGTTGCGCGTGGCCAGCAGCACCCGGGTCATGCCGTCGCCCCCGGCAGGGTCCCCGGGTAGGGCAGCGCGAGGGCCTCCGCCTGCAGCCGGGTCAGCTCGGCGCAACCGGCCAGGGCCACGTCCAGCATGCGGTCCAGGGTGGAGCGGGTGAACGTCGCCCCCTCACCGGTGCCCTGCACCTCGATCAGCGTCCCGGTGTCGGTGGCCACCACGTTCATGTCCACCTCGGCCCGCGAGTCCTCCTCGTACGGCAGGTCCAGCCGTACCCGGCCGTCGACCACGCCGACGCTCACCGCGGCCACCGAGCAGGACAGCGGCTGCGGGTCCAGCAGTCGTCCCGCGGCCCGCAGCCAGGTCACCGCGTCGGCCAGCGCCACGTAGCCACCGGTGATCGCGGCGGTGCGGGTACCACCGTCGGCCTGGATGACGTCGCAGTCCACGACGATGGTGTTCTCCCCCAGCGCGGCCAGGTCGATACAGGCCCGCAGGGCACGGCCGATCAGCCGGCTGATCTCGTGGGTCCGTCCGCCGATCCGACCCTTGACCGACTCCCGGTCGCTGCGGGTGTGGGTGGCCGAGGGCAGCATCGAATACTCGGCGGTCACCCACCCCAGACCGGACCCGGCACGCCACCGGGGTACACCCTCCAGCACACTGGCCGCGCACAGCACGCGCGTGTTGCCGAACTCGATCAGTACCGATCCGGCGGGCCAGTCCTGGTAGCCCCGGGTGATCCGTACTTCCCTGAGTTCCTCGTCGTTCCTGCCATCGGCTCGCACCACGCGGCTAGCCTAAGCGTCGGTGGATCACCACCTGCTCAGGGCGGGGCGCGGCACGCCGTGGACCGCCGTTCCGGACGTGAACGAACTCGTTCCGGTAACCGTTGGGAGTGGTGTGTGGTCCCCGGCCCGCGAGGCCGTTCTCACGCGGAGGTGCCCTGTGGCCCTGGCTCAGGAACTGATCGACATCGGCGGGATCCCGGCCCATCCGCTGGTGGTGCACGCGGTGGTGGTGCTGCTCCCGCTGGCCGCCATCTCCGCGACACTGATCGCGCTGGCCCCCCGGTGGCGCCGCCGCTACGGCTGGCCGGTGTTGGTGCTCACCGCGCTGGCGGTCGCGACGATCCCGCTGGCCAAGACCACCGGTGACCAGCTGCGGGCGGCTCTGGCCGGGGTGCAGAACCCGTTGATCGACGAGCACCAGCAGTTGGGTGACCAGATGCTGCCGTTCGGGCTGGCGTTCGGGGTGGCCGTGCTGGTGTTGCTGGTCGCGGGTCGGCTGGCCGACCGGGAACGTGCCGCGGAGGCGGCCGCACCGGTGCACGCCGCGGCGACCACGGGTGCCGGCTCCACCGCCGACACGTCGGACGCGGAGCCGGGGAACACCGCCGAGGCCCCGCCCGTGTCCCGGACCTGGCGGCGGATCGCCGTGGTCGCCGCGGCGCTGGTGGTCACGACGGCCACGGCGAGCACCGTGCAGGTGGTACGCGTCGGTCACTCCGGTTCCGCCGCGGTGTGGGAGGGTGTCGGCGGTTCCTGACCGGGAGGTGCGTCCCGGCCGGGAACACGCCGCAGGTCAGATCCGGTAGCTGCGCCCCGCGGCGACCAGCTCGACCGGGCCGTCGAACACGGTGCGGGCCTCGGCCAGGACCGCGTCGGCGCTCGTCCACGGCGGCACGTGGGTGAGCAGCAGCCGCCGCACGCCGGCCTTGGCCGCCACGGTCCCGGCGTCCTGCCCGGACAGGTGCAGGTCGGCCGGTCGGTCCGGGGAGTGGGTCCAGGACGCCTCGGCCAGCAGCACGTCGGCGTCACGGGCCAGGTCCACCAGGGCCGGGCACGGGCCGGTGTCCCCGGTGTAGGCGAGCACCACGCCGTCGTGCTCGATCCGGAAACCGTAGGCCTCGCACGGGTGCGCGACCGGCACCGCGGTCACGGTCATCGGACCGACGCGGAACGGTTCCGACCCCAGTGCCCGGAAGTCGAACACGTCGGACAGGTCGGTCTCGGCCCGCTCCGCGGCGCTGGGCGCGTACGCGGCGGCGAGCCGGTCCGGGGCCTCGCTCGGGGCGTGCACCACCAGCCGCCGCTGCCGCGGGTCGTACGGCGGTGCCGGGTGGTAGCGGCGCAGCACGGTGAGCGCGCTGACGTCCGCACAGTGGTCGGGGTGCAGGTGCGACAACAGCAGGGCGTCCACCGCGAACGGGTCGAGCCGGGCCTGCAGTGCCGACAGCACGCCGTTGCCCAGGTCCATCACGAGGCGGGCCCCCTCCGCCTCCACCAGGTAGCCCGACGCGGGTGAGTCGGGGCCGGGGTAACTGCCCGAACAGCCGAGAACAGTCAGATCCACGGCATCGAGCCTGACACGATCGGTGCCGTGGCGTCCGCGGAACGGATCAGGACACCACGGACGGGACCGCCTGCCCGTCGCCGACGGCCCGGCCGGGCCGGGTCGCGCCGGTGAGCAGCGGGCCGAGCTGGGGGCCGAGGAACCGGCGGGCCAGCCGGTGGAACGGCTCGATCGGGCCGGTGGCGGTGAACTCGTGGTCGGGCACCTCGTCCGGGTCGGGTTCGCGGAGCAGGTCGTGCCGCACCAGCACGCGGTAGACGTCCTTGGCGGTCTCCTCGGCGCTGGACACCAGCGTCACGCCCTCGCCGAGCACGAGCTGCAGCACCCCGGTGAGCATCGGGTAGTGCGTGCAGCCCAGCACGACGGTGTCCACGTCGGCGCGCTGCAGCGGCTCCAGGTAGTTCTGCGCCATGCCCAGCACCTGCCGCCCGGCGGTGATGCCGCGTTCGACGAACTCGGCGAACTGCGGGCAGGCCACGCTGGTCACCTCGATGTCGGGTGCGGCGGCGAAGGCGTCCTCGTAGGCGCGGGACCGGATGGTGGCCTTGGTGCCGATCACCCCGATCCGCCTGTTACGGGTGGTGGCCACCGCGCGCCGCACCGCGGGGAGCACCACCTCGACCACCGGCACGTCGTAGCGTTCCCTGGCGTCCCGCAGGCAGGCCGCCGAGGCGGTGTTGCACGCGATCACCAGCAGTTTCACCCCGCTGGCGACCAGCTCGTCGGCCACCGCGAGCGCGTGCCGGCGTACCTCGGCGATCGGCTTCGGCCCGTACGGTCCGTTCGCGGTGTCCCCGACGTAGCGCAGCCGCTCCCCGGGGAGCTGGTCGAGGATGGCGCGGGCGACCGTCAGGCCGCCCACACCGGAGTCGAAGATGCCGATCGGGGCGTCGGGGCCGGGTGCCGTGGCTGTCACGGCCCCCGACGGTACCGGGGGAGCGGGGTCCGCGGCCCGACCCGGGACGCGCGGGAGCGTCACGCGTCAGGGGACTCCGGGGTGGAGCCGCCGGCGGACCGGTCGGCGCGGGCCACCAGCCAGGCGGCCAGCACCCCGCCGAGTGCGCCGAACAGGTGTCCCTGCCAGGACACGTCCGGGCGGCCGGGCAGCACGCCCCAGAGCATCCCGCCGTAGAGGACGAACAACACCACGGCGAGCACGATCTGGCCGGGGCTGCGGGCGAAGAATCCGCGGACCAGCAGGAACGCCAGCCAGCCGAACGCCAGGCCGGAGGCGCCGATGTGCACGCCGTCCGAGCCGACGAGCCAGGTACCCAGACCGCTGACGAGCCAGATGACCGCGGTGACCGCGACGAACTGGACCAGGCCGCCGGCGAACGCCAGGAACCCGAACACCAGGATCGGCACGGTGTTGGCCAGCAGGTGGTCGAACCCGCTGTGCAGCAGGGGTGCCCACAGCACGCCGTCCAGGCCGGACACCTCACGGGGGATCACCCCCGCCCCGTCGAGGGTCCCGCCCAGCGCGAGATCGACCGCTTCCAACAGGTACAACAGGGCGGTGAAGGCGACGACCACGACCGCCGCCTGCCGTGGATCGGGCGGCAGGACCCGCGCCCTGGACCGGTCCGGCCGCGGAGCGGGTTGGTAGGGCTGCATGTGATCCACGCTACGCGTGATGACGGCCGCGGGGATCGGGGAAGTCCCCGATAGGGTTCCCGTCATGGGTGATTTGCCGGCCGTCGAGGTTGCGGTGCGCACCACGGCGATCCTCGGGGAGGGTCCGACCTGGGACATGATGTTCTCCTCCCTGCTGTGGGTGGACATCCTGTCCTGCCAGGTGCACCGCTACGACCCCTACCACGGGCGTGACGCCGTGATGGACGTGCCGCAGCACGTGGGTGCGGCCAAGCCGCGTTCCCGTGGAGGCCTGGTGCTGAACCTGCGGGACGGGATCGCCCTGTACGACCGGGACGGCACCGCCCAGTGGCTGGTCTGGTGGGCCCGGGACGGGGTGCGCGGGAACGACGCGGCGGTGGACCCGTCCGGGCGTCTGTGGGCGGGCACGATGCGCTACGACGAGCAGCCCGGTGGTTGGCTGGCCCGGGTCGAGCCGGACGGGGCGGCCAAGGTCGTGCTGGACGGGTTGTCGGTCAGCAACGGCATCGGTTGGAGCCCGGACGGCACCCGCATGTACCACGTGGACTCGCCCACGCGGCGCATCGACGTCCTCGACTTCGACCCGGCCAGCGGGGAGGCGGTCAACCGTCGGCCGCTGTGCGCGGTGGAGGACACCCCCGGGGTTCCGGACGGGTTGTGCGTGGACGCGGACGGTTGTGTCTGGGTAGCGCTGTGGGACGGCTGGGCGGTGCGCCGCTACACCCCGGACGGGCGGCTGGACCGGGAGGTGCCACTGCCGGTGGCCCGCCCCACGTCCTGCTGTTTCGGCGGGGACGGGCTGTCCGACCTGTACGTGACCACGGCACGCAAGGATCTGGACGAGGCGGCGCTGGCCGAGCAGGAACTGGCCGGTTCGCTGCTGGTGCTGCCGGACGCGGGGAACGGAGTGGCCGTACCGGCCTTCCCGGGCTGAGCAGCCGGCCCGCCGACCGGGCCACCGGGCCGGCACCGTCGGGGCTCAGGGCCGCCGGTACACCGAGACGGTGACCGACAGGGTGACCTCCAGGGTCTCCGGAAGCGCGGCGATCCGTGCGCCCAGCGCGGCCGGGTCGGTGTGCCAGGCGCTCGGCCCCATGGCCACCAGGGCCTCGACGTCGGCGTGCCCGAGCGGCATCGTCTCCTCGTGGGTGTGCCGGTCGACCGGCTCCAGGTGGGGGCCGAGCTTCTCCTCCAGCCGTTCCTGCTTGCGTTCGTCCACCGACAGCAGTTCCAGCATGGTGACCAGCTCGGCCAGGTGCCGGGGTGTGGGGGTGACCACGACCAGCGCCCCGCCGGGACGCAGGATGCGCCGGATCTCCGCACCGTCGCGTGGGGCGAACACGTTGAGCACCAGCGCGGCCGCCGCGTCCCGCACCGGGAGCGGGCGCCAGGCGTCGCACACCGCGGCGCCGATGCGGGGGTGCGCCCGGGCCGCACGGCGCAGGGCGAACTTGGAGATGTCCAGGGCCAGCCCGACGTGGTCGGGCAGCTCGTCGAGCACCCGGGCCAGGTAGTAGCCGGTGCCGGCACCCACGTCGACCACACACCCGGGCCCGTCCGTCCCGCCGGCCGTTCCCGCGACGGCACGGGCGGCCTCCCGGGCCACGAGACGGGCGACCGGGGTGTAGTGCCCGGTACCGAGGAACCGTTCCCGGGCGGCCACCATCTCCGCGGTGTCCCCGGTCCCGGGTCGTGCGTCCCCGGGCAGGAGGTTCACGTAGCCCTGGCGGGCCACGTCGAAGCTGTGGCGGGTGTGGCAGCGCAGCGAGCGACCGTTCGGTTCCAGCCCGGCGCCACAGTGCGGGCAGCGCAGGAACAGCACTACATCGGCGAGCACAGCCCCTCCTCCGACCACCGCGCCATCACCCGCCCAGCGTAAGGGGGTGGTGCGCCGGCCGAGCGCACCGGCCGCACCGGCGGTGTCGGCACACGCCACCGGGACGACGAACGGCGGGCCTCCCGTCAGGTCACGAGACCTGGAACGGAAGACCCGCCGGTCGCTCTGTCGTCAGGGGCCGCCTCGGCCGCCACTAGGCCCAGAGGTGACCCTCGATGCGCTCCACCGCCTCCTCCAGGGTGCCGCTGTAGGCGCCGGTGGACAGGTACTTCCAGCCACCGTCGGCGACGACGAACACGATGTCGGCCGGTTCGCCGGTTCCGGCGGCCTTCTCGGCCACCGCCAGAGCGGCGTGCAGGATTGCGCCGGTGGAGATCCCGGCGAAGATCCCCTCCTTCTCCAGCAGCTCGCGGGTCCGGCGCAGGGCGTCGTAGGCCCCCACGGAAAACCGCCCGGTGAGCACGTCCGGGTCGTACAGCTCGGGCACGAAGCCCTCGTCGAGGTTCCGCAGCCCGTACACCAGCTCCCCGTAGCGGGGCTCGGCCGCGACGATCTGCACGTCCGGCTTGTGTTCCCGCAGGTAGCGGCCCACTCCGACCAGGGTGCCGCTGGTGCCCAGCCCGGCGACGAAGTGCGTGACCGTGGGCAGGTCGCGCAGGATCTCCGGACCGGTGGTGCGGTAGTGCGCCTCGGCGTTGGCCGGGTTGCCGTACTGGTACAGCATCACCCAGTCCGGGTGTTCCGCGGCCAGCTCCTTGGCCCGGGCCACCGCCTGGTTGGAACCACCGGCAGCGGGGGAGAAGACGATCTCGGCTCCGTACGCCTCCAGCAGCTGGCGTCGCTCGGCCGAGGTGTTCTCGGGCATGACACAGACCAGGCGGTAGCCCTTGAGCTTGGCCGCCATGGCCAGCGAGATCCCGGTGTTGCCCGATGTGGGTTCGATGATCGTGCAACCGGGGCGGAGCCTGCCCTCGCGCTCGGCCACCTCGATCATGGCCAGCGCCGGCCGGTCCTTGATCGAACCGGTCGGGTTGCGGTCCTCCAGCTTCGCCCAGAGCCGGACGTTCTCCGTGGGCGAGAGCCGGGGCAGGCCCACCAGCGGGGTATCGCCGAGAGCCTGCAGCAACGAGTCGTACCGAGCCACGGTGACCTCCTCCCCCTTGGTCCCGGGTTACCGCATGCCGCCGGCGACGGCGGGCAGGATGGTCACGTTGTCGCCGTCCTGGATCTTGGCTTCCAGACCGCCGATGAAGCGCACGTCCTCGTCGTTGACGTAGATGTTGACGAAGCGGTGCAGCGAGCCGTCCTTGACCAGACGCGCCTTGATGCCCGCGTGGCGGCTCTCCAGGTCGTCGATGAGCTCGGCAAGGGTGCTGCCCTCCGCCTCGACGTTCTTCGCCCCACCGGTGTGGGTGCGCAGGATCGTCGGGATCGAGACGGTGACGGCCATGAGGAACCTCCTACTGCGTTTCTCGAGGGAACGCGAACCGGTTGCGGACGCACGTCGGCACCCGCGGCGGCGGGTGGACGTTGCTCAGCGACAGTCGGGGGTGTCGTCGGCCCCGGTGTGGGCGAACATGTACGACTCGACGACCTCGACGGGCTCCTCGGTGACCACGCCGTCGACGATCCGGAACGACCGCAGCTCGTACTTCTCGGGATCGCGAGTGGACACCAGCACGTAGTGCGCGTCCGGCTCGGAGGCGTAGGCGACGTCCGTACGGGACGGGTAGGCCTCGGTGGCGGTGTGCGAGTGGTAGATGACGACCGGCACCTCGTCGTTGCGGTCCATCTCCCGCCACACCTTGAGCTGCTCCAGGGAGTCGAAGCGGTAGAAGGTCGGCGAGCGCTCCGCGTTGGTCATCGGGATGAACCGCTCCGGCCGGTCGGATCCGGCGGGCCCGGCGATCACGCCGCACGCCTCGTCCGGATGGTCGCGACGGGCGTGCGCCACCATCGCTTCCACCAGGTCGCGTCGGATCACCAGCACGGTTCCCATCCTAAGGGTCCACGGAAGTCGTTCTACGGCGTGACAACACTCACGCGGCGAGATTCATTCCCCGCCGCCCGGCCGGGTCCGGTCGGGCTCGGCTCCGTGGACCGTGGTCACACCGCCGCGACGAACGCGGAACGGTACAGCTCCCGGTAGGAGGGAACCCCGGCGGTGGTGGTCGCGGCCAGCACCGCGTGCACCACGGCACGGGCCACCACGTCCGCCGCCGCGGCGCACACCTCGTCCAGGGCCCCGGCCCGGTCGGCGCCCGCCGCGAACACACCCCGGCCGTCACCCAGCTCCCGCCGTCCGGTGGCCAGGGCGAACAGGGTGTCTCCGTCGAAGAGGGAGTGCGCGGGCCGGACGGCGCGGGCCAGCCCGTCCTGGGCCACGGTGGCGATCCGTCGGCACTCGGCCTTGCTCAACACCAGGTCGGTGGCCACCACCCCGATCGTGGTGTTCAGCCGGGCGGCCAGTGCACCGGCCACCCGCTCCCGGACCGCCCGGGCCGCGGCGACCTCGTCCGGGGCGGGGGTGGTCAGCCCGAACTCGTCGGCCAGTTCCAGGTCCTGCGCCCAGGGCCGCCCGGTGTCCGGGTCGACGACCTCGCCCAGCGGGTTCACCGCGACCAGCGCCCCCACCACCGCCCCGCTGGGCAGCACCGCGCTGGCCGTGCCCACGCCGCCCTTGAGCGTGCCCGCCGTGGCCCCGGCGCCCGCCCCGACACAGCCCTGGTCCACCGGGCCGGTCGTGGCGGCCGCGGCGGCCGCGTACCCGAACTCGGCGTCCGGGCGGTTGCCCCACGTGCCCAGGGGCAGGTCGTAGAGCACCGCCGCCGGGACGATCGGCACCACCTGGTGCGGTTGCGGTCCCACCGGGAACCCGTGGTTGTGCTCGGCCAGCCAGCGCATGACCCCGTCGGCGGCGGCCAGGCCGTAGGCGCTGCCCCCGGACAGGCACACCCCGTGCACCTGCTGCACCAGGTGGGACGGGTCGAGCAGGTCGGTCTCCCTGGTACCGGGGCCGCCGCCGCGCACGTCGACCCCGCCCGTGGCGCCCTCGGGGGTGAGCACCACGCTCACCCCGGTCGCCCAGCCCTCCCCCAGCCGCTCGTACCGGCCGACCAGCACACCGGGCACGTCGGTGATCGCGTTGCCCGGGCCCGGGCGCACCCGGTCCGCGCCGGCCGCACCGGTATCACGGGAGTTCGTCATCCCCACCCCACAGCGCCTGCACCAGTCGTTCCTGCATCCAGGTCAGCCAGTGGTAGAGCTCGAGCTGCGGCGCGCGCGGATCGTCGGGTGGCAGGACGTCCGGGGTGTCCTCGGTGATGTCCAGTGCCACGCCGAACGCCAGCCGCACGTCGTTGAGCGCGGACAGCCAGGCCTCGGCCTCCTCCAGGGTGAGCCGGATGGTCCCACCCTCCGGGGAACAGGTGCGCAGCACCACCCCCGCCACCCCGGTCTTGTGGTCGATCAGCTCCGGTTCGCGCAGCGAGCGCAGGGCGGCCGCGGAGTCCGCCAGCTCGGCGGTGTTCCCCTCCGCACCGTCGGCACCGTCCAGACGGTGGTAGTCCGGGAGCAGCCGGGCCAGGATCGGGTCCTCCGGGGCGGTGGTGTGCCCGGTGCGGATGCCGGTGAGCGCGGCGAGTTCGTCCCGAGGGGCGCTGGCCGCGCGTTCCTGGAGCATGTCCTTGATCTGGGTGACCAGCGCACGGACCAACAGGGCCTCGTGCTGGGGGAGGACGGCGACCACGTGGTCACCGTCACGCCGCCATGCTTCCATCAGCTCTCTGACCGCCGCTCACGCCTCGCGCTGCATGGTGGCCCACAGGCCGGCCGCGTGCAGCTTCGCCACGTCGCCCTCGCACTTCTCCTTCGAGCCCGAGGACACCACTGCCTTGCCCTTGTGATGCACGTCCAGCATCAGCTTGGTGGCCTGTTCGCGGGTGTAGCCGAACAGCTTCTGGAAGACGTAGGTCACGTAGGACATCAGGTTGACCGGGTCGTTCCACACGATGGTGAGCCACGGCCTGTCCTCGGTGCCGAGCTCGTCCGTCGTGGGATCGACCTGCGTCCGTTCCAGCTCAAGGGACGTGGTCATGTCCCCATCGTCGCACGGTTCCGTGATCGCTTTCAGCCGGATCGGGTCATCCGTACGAGCCATCCACGAGCCGACGGACCTCCGAGGCCGTGGCTCTCCGGGACCGGGTGTTGTCCCCCGATGCGGGGACGCGGCATGGGGTGCCGCCTAAGCTCCTCCTTCATGACTGGTGGGGTCCGCGAGGCGAGCACCGCGCTGTTCACCGACCACTACGAGCTGACCATGCTGGCCAGTGCCCTGCGTGATGGCACGGCACACCGGCGGTGTGTGTTCGAGGTGTTCGCCAGGCGCCTGCCCGACGGCCGCCGGTACGGGGTGGTCGCGGGCACCGGACGACTGCTGGACGCGCTGGAGCACTTCCGGTTCACCGAGGCGGAGCTGGAGCGACTGGCCGAGTCCCGGGTGGTCGACGAGGACACGCTGCAGTGGCTGGCCGACTACCGGTTCCGCGGGGACATCGACGGCTACCCCGAGGGCGAGCTGTACTTCCCCGGATCGCCGATCCTCACGGTCACCGGCACGTTCGCCGAGGCGGTGCTGCTGGAGACGCTCACCCTGTCGATCCTCAACCACGACAGCGCGGTGGCGTCCGCGGCGGCCCGTATGGTCTCGGCGGCCAACGGGCGACGCATGATCGAGATGGGCTCGCGGCGGGCGCACGAGGAGGCGGCGGTGGCCGCGGCCCGCGCCGCCTACCTGGCGGGGTTCGGTGCCACCTCGAACCTGGAGGCCGGTCGCCGCTACGGCATTCCCACCGCCGGGACCTGCGCGCACGCGTTCACCCTGCTGCACGACGACGAGGAGCAGGCCTTCCGGGCGCAGCTGGCGGCGCTGGGCCCGCAGACCACGATGCTGGTGGACACCTACGACATCACCGAGGGCATCCGCCGGGCGATCCGGGTGGCCGGCCCCGAGCTGGGGGCGATCCGCATCGACTCCGGGGACCTGGGGGTGCTGGCCCGCCAGGCCCGGGAGCAGCTCGACGCGCTCGGTGCGCGTAACACCAAGATCGTGGTCTCCGGGGATCTGGACGAGTACGCGATCGCCGCGCTGCGCGCCGAACCGGTCGACGCCTACGGCGTGGGTACCTCGGTGGTCACCGGTTCCGGAGCACCCACGGCCGGCATGGTCTACAAGCTGGTCGAGGTCGACGGGAAGCCGGTGGCCAAGCGCAGCTCGCACAAGGAGTCGCGCGGCGGGCGCAAGGCGGCGCTGCGCCGGCACAAGCCGACCGGGACGGCCCTGGAGGAGGTCGTCTACCGGGTGCGCCCGGGTGAGCCGGAGCCCGAGCTGGGCCCGCACGACCGTCGGCTGCAGATCCCTCTGGTGCGCGCTGGACAGCGGGTGCCGGACCTGCCCACCCTGGAGGAGGGCCGGGAACGGCTCCGGCGCGCTCTGGTGAGTGTGCCGTGGGAAGGGCTGTCCCTCTCGCACGGCGAACCGGCGATCCCGACCGTGTTCCTGGACTGATCCCGGGGTCCGGGTGGTGGGTGTGCGAGCGGCCGGCGCCGGAAGCCCGGTCGTGGATGACGGGAGTGATGAGGGATGAGCGGGCAGGCGGCACGGGCGCTGATCGTGGTGGACGTGCAGAACGACTTCTGCGAGGGCGGATCGCTCGGGGTCGCCGGTGGGGCCGCGGTCGCCACGGCGATCTCCCGCTACCTGGCGGAGAGCGAGTACGACCACGTGGTGGCCAGCAGGGACTACCACATCGAGCCCGGCGACCACTTCGCCGAGGAGCCGGACTTCGTCGACTCGTGGCCGGCGCACTGCGTGGCCGGCACCCCGGGGGCCTCGTTCCATCCGGAGCTGGACGTGTCCCGGATCGACGCCGTGTTCTCCAAGGGCATGCACTCCGCGGCCTACTCCGGTTTCGAGGGCGCCGACGCGGAGGGACGGACGCTGGCGGAGTGGCTGCGTGAGCGCGGGGTGACACAGGTGGACGTGGTGGGTATCGCCACCGACCACTGTGTGCGGGCCACCGCGCTGGACGCGGTCCGGGAGGGGTTCGAGACCCGGGTGCTGCTGGATCTGACCGTCGGGGTGGCCCCGGAGACGGTGCGCACGGCCCTGGACCAGATGCGTGAGGCCGGGGTGGTGCTGGAGGGCAAGCCGCTGTCCCCGGCTCTGTGAGGCATCTGGTGGCCTGACGACGACGGATGTGCCGGCCTCGCCCATCACCGGGCGGGGTCGGCGTCGTCATGCCCTCGTGGTGGCGGGTGGGCGTGTCCCGCTCCCCGGCTACAGCACTCTGTTGGATTGAATTACTCCCCCGAATGGGGCAATAACTTCACCGGTTGAATTTGTTGATCACCTAACCAAATACCCCTTTCGGGTGATGGTGAACCATTTTTCCCACGAACTGCCCTCCGCCGCGATCATTCTCCATACGATCTTCGACGTGGAGCTGAATCCGACCGTCGTAATCTCGGCGGCTGCTTTCACTGTTCTGACCTTGGTGGCCCTCGCCATCAGGTGGCGACGCACCGCCAAGGACAACAAAGACCCGTCCTCCCGGCAGAGGCGCAGCAGGGTCCGCTGGCAGTGGGTGGAGAGGTTCTCGTAGGTTGCCAGCGTTCTGTCACTGCTGGTCGGGGTCATGTCGCTGGTGGTCAGCGTAGCGAACCCGCCGATGAACACGGGATCGAAGCCGAATCCCTCTTCCACGACGGGGGCAGGGAGTCCTACAGAAACGACAACCCCGACCATACCGTCGACTGCTTCCACCAGTTCTGCCGCATCGGCAAGCACCTCACAGGCTCCTCCGACCGCCAGTGGCAGCTACCGCCTGGAGTACGACGGCATTCCCCTGGCGATCCGTTCACCGGGGTCTTGTTCCGGCTACACAGCAGTCGACTTCGACGGGAACCCTGCAGGAGGAGAATTCCCCATCACACGGCGGGTGACCGACGAGGACGAGCTCAGCGAGAAACAGCTCGCCGCCATCGATCTACGCTACGAGACTTGCGCAAGGAGTGCCGAGCTGTACGTGCAACAAAGCTCCTCGGTGGGCCTGCTGCGTAACGGCATGGAAGCCACCGCGGAGCAGTGCGCCGCTGCAGCATCCGGCACCTCCCTTGGTGGGGGCCTCGACATCAACGATCGGGGCGTGGAGGAAACAGGGTTCGTCGTGGGATCGGCGCTGTGCGCCGTCACCCCCGAAGGGCGCGTGGCCAGGGCCACCATCACCGCCATCGTGAAGAACTCGAGTACCAGCGACTATCCGGCCGTGGAGCTCACTCTCACCACCTGGGTCCGCAGCGAGTGACCACCGACTCGCCGCCACGCCGACCACGCGGCACCGGAGGGCACACGACTCCCGACCTCATGCAGCTCGTACCGATCCGACACCGGGTGCACCGGCCCCACTCCACCACGGGCGGGGCCGGTGCATCCGGGACCGGCGACTTCGAGCGGGGCCCCAGCGAGACTGGACCAAACCTCCAAAGCTCGGTGTATCTCACGTCACATCCTCGTGATTTTTTGTGACTTTCCTACAACCCCCTTCCGAGGAGCGGCGGTCTAACCTCCTCGTCGAGAAGTGATCCCGACGCGGTCGGAGAACTCGAGGAGGTCACCCGTGTCCGTTGCCGCCCACCCGGTCGGCCTGGCCCGCCCCCGCGCGGTGCTCGCCGATCTCGTCCCCGGCACCGTCGTGCGGGACGTCGCCCTGGTCGTCGCCGGCGCCGGCCTGACCGGTCTTGCCGCCCAGGTCGCCCTGCCCGTGCCGGGCAGCCCGGTGCCGATCACCGGCCAGACCTTCGCCGCCCTGCTGGTCGGTGCCTCCCTCGGTTGGCACCGCGGTGCGGCGTCCATGCTGCTGTACCTGGTGGCCGGCCTGGCGGGCGTGCCGTGGTTCACCGACGGCGCCTCGGGCTGGGCGCACGCGACCGGCGGCTACCTGGTGGGCTTCATCGCCGCCGCGGGCCTGGTCGGCGCGCTGGCCGGCCGGGGCGGTGACCGCACCGTGCTGCGCACCGTCGGCACCATGGTGCTGGGCAACCTGGTCATCTACAGCTTCGGTGTGCCGTGGCTGATGGCCGCCACCGGTTTCGACCTGGCCACCGCGCTGGAGCGGGGTGTGTTCCCGTTCCTGGTGGGCGACGGCCTGAAGATCGCGCTCGCCGCCGGTCTGCTGCCGGGCGCGTGGGCGCTGGTCACCCGCTTCCACCGTCACTGAGACCTCGTCGACCGGGCGCGCCGTCCCGCACCCTCGCGGGACGGCGCGCCCGTCGTTCTTCCGCCGTCTGCCCAGGAGGCCCGCTGTGCGGTGCCGCCCGATCAGGCCGCCCGTGGCCAGGAGGACCACACCGAGGGTGGCCGAGGGCAGGAGCAGGAGGAGATCCGCGGCGTGGGCGACCGCCTCGATCCGCGGTATCCGGCTCGGCGGGAACGCCGCACCGCCGAGGAAGAACACCGCCGCCACCCAGCGGGGAGTCACCCTCGTGAGGGCGAGGGTGACGCCGAGGAACATCATCGAGATCGGGAAGAGGGGCCCCGGGAGCCAGAGCACCAGCGGTGCCGTGACCGGGTGCTGGGCGAGGGCGTCGAGCGACTGCTGTCCGGACACACCGAACACGTCCTCGTAGAAGCCCTGCAGCCCGAAGGAGATACCACCGAACGCCCCGAGGCTCGTGGTCACCCAGCCGAACGCCCCCAGGACCGGCCGCTCGGCCCGGACCCGCTCCCACAGCCCCCACAGTCCGGGGAGCCACACCACCCTGGACCAGGCGATGAGAGCGCCGCTCACGACGTCGTAGCGGCCGTCACCGGTCCAGCGGAAGGTGCTCAGGGCCAGCAACAAGGGCCTGCCACCAGGGAGGCACCGTGTATCACGCGGAGAACGGAGGTCTCCGTTCTCCCGGTCGTCGTCTGCTGTCGCGCACCCATGTTCCGACGGCGGGGACGCGGCTACCTTGGGTGATCGGGACCCGCCCCTGGTCATCCCCTGCCCGTGTCCCTGATGTCTCCCGGAGGACGCCCCCCACCACCGGGACGAGGCACGACCTCGACCAACCGCCCCTGTGGCACACCGTCCGACGGCGCCCCCGGTAGCGTCTCCCCCCGTGCCGCCCTCCATCGTCCCCACCGATCTTCCGCACACCGAGTCCGACCACGACACCGCTCCGACCCGGGAGCTGCCGGACGTACGCACCCTGCTGGAGGCGGCGGTGCGGGCGTTGGGCGGCGCCGAGCGGCCGGGACAGGTGCGGATGGCCGAGGCGGTGGACCGCGCGATCCGCACCGGGGAGCACCTGGCGGTGCAGGCCGGCACCGGTACCGGCAAGTCCCTGGCCTACCTGGTTCCGGCCCTACGGCACGCCGTCGCCACCGAGTCCACCGTGGTGGTGGCCACCGCGACCATCGCCCTGCAGCGCCAGCTCGTCGAACGGGACCTGCCGCGGCTGGCCAGGGCACTCAAGCCGCTGCTGGGCCGGGAGCCCCGGTTCGCCATCCTCAAGGGGCGGCGCAACTACCTGTGTCTGCACCGGTTGCACGACGGCACCCCCGAGGAACCGGAGGACCCCGGCCTGTTCGACCCGTTCGCGGTGTCCACGCTGGGGCGGCAGGTCAAGCGGCTGCACGAGTGGGCGTCGGACACCGAGACCGGGGACCGGGACGAGCTGGTGCCCGGGGTGAGCGACCTGGCCTGGCGTCAGGTGTCGGTCACCGCGAAGGAGTGCCTGGGGGTGGCCCGCTGCCCGGTCGGGGAGGACTGTTTCGCCGAGCGCGCCCGCGCCGAGGCCGGGCGTGCCGACGTGGTGGTCACCAACCACGCGCTGCTGGCCATCGACGCCCTGGAGGGCTACCCGGTGTTACCGGAGCACGACGTGGTGATCGTCGACGAGGCGCACGATCTGGTGGACCGGGTGACCTCGGTGGCCACCAACGAGTTGTCCGCGAGCGCGGTGGCCGCGGCCGTCCGTCGCTGCGGACGGCTGATCGACCAGACGATCGCGGACCGACTGGCCGAGGCGGGTGACGGGTTGGCCCTGGCGCTGGAGGAGATCCCCGCCGGGCGGCTCGACCAGCTCCCGCCGCCGCTGGCCACCGTGCTCGCCGCCACCCGGGACGCCGCCCATGCCTGTGTCACCGCCCTGGGTCCGGAGCGCCGGGAGGACGCCGAGGAGGGCACCGCGCGCAAGCTGGCCCTGGCGCTGCTGGAGGAGGTGCACGACACCGCGGTGCGGATGCTGACCGCGTTCGAGGCGGACGAGACGGGCCGCCGCGACGTGGTGTGGCTCTCCGGTGGGCAGAGCGGGGACCGGGTGCGGCCGGCGGTGCTGCACGTGGCGCCGTTGAGCGTGGCCGGGCTGCTGCGGGAGCGACTGTTCGGGCCGCGGGTGGTGGTGTTGACCTCGGCCACGCTCACCCTGGGTGGCACCTTCGACGCCCTGGCCCGACAGTGGGGTCTGCCACCGACGCCCCGCCCGGCTCGCCCCGTGGACGGCACGGCCACGGCGAAGGAGCCGCCGGCCGACGACACCGGTGATCCGGATCGGGACGGGCCGCGGTGGACCGGTCTGGACGTGGGATCACCGTTCGACCACCGGCGCAGCGGCATCCTGTACGTGGCCCGGCACCTGCCCCCGCCCGGACGGGACGGGCTGCCCCCGGAGTACCTGGACGAGTTGGCCGGGCTGGTCGAGGCCGCCGGGGGTCGCACCCTGGGGTTGTTCTCCTCGATGCGGGCCGCCAGGCAGGCGGCCGAGGAGCTGCGGGAGCGTCTGGACCATCCGGTGTTGTGCCAGGGCGAGGACTCCACGGGCCAGCTGGTGAAGCAGTTCGCCGAGGACCCGCGGACCTGCCTGTTCGGCACGCTGTCGCTGTGGCAGGGCGTGGACGTGCCGGGACCGTCGCTGCAGCTGGTGGTGATGGACCGGATTCCGTTCCCGCGACCGGACGACCCGCTGGCCTCGGCCCGGCAGCGGGCGGTGAACGCGCGGGGTGGCAACGGTTTCCTCACCGTGGCCGCCACGCACGCGGCGCTGCTGCTCGCCCAGGGTGCGGGCCGCCTGCTGCGGTCCACCTCCGACCGGGGGGTGGTGGCGATCCTGGATCCGCGGTTGATGACCGCCCGGTACGGCGGTTTCCTCCGGGCCTCGCTGCCGCCGTTCTGGACCACCACCGATCCGGAGGTGGTGCGGGCCGCGCTGCGGCGTATCGACACCTGACGCGGCGCGGCACCGGCACGCGGAGGAGCGGCGACCGCTGCCCGGCCTCCCGGCCCGGGGCACCGGCCGCCGCTCCCGGTCGTCCATGGGGTGTGTTCACTGCCGCGCGGCGCTCTGGGCGCGCAGCTGCTCCTCCTTCTCCCGCAGCTCCGGGGTAAACGCCTCCCCGAAGTCGTCCGCCTCCGCCACCTGACGGATCTCCACCTCCATCTCCTCACCCGGCGCCGGGTGGAACGGAATCCGCTTCACCCACTCGATGGCCTCCTCCT
>DATCJU010000105.1:0-9089 GCA_036562635.1 Pseudonocardiaceae bacterium | reverse complement strand
CCCGTGCAGTGGACAGCAAGGTCACTCACTTTCATTACCGTGCGTAATGATTCGTGAGTACTGCACGAGGGGGAGCCGTGGCACCTGACCTGTCCGCCGCGGTGTGGCGCAAGTCCAGCCGTAGCAACAACCAAGGCGGCGCCTGCGTCGAAGTCGCCGACACCCTGCCAGGCATCGTCGCCATCCGCGACAGCAGGAACCCCACCGGACCGGTCCTGGTCCTCACACCCGCCGTGTTCGACGCCCTGGTCGACGCCGTCAGGAGCGGGCGGCTGGACCCGAGCTGACGAACCGGTACGACGGACGGTCCGACCAGCCCTTTTCTTAGCTTGGGCAAGCATTCCGTGAGCGCTGCGAGAGGAGAACCCGTGGTGCCCGACCTCTCCACCGCGGTGTGGCGCAAGAGCAGCCGCAGCACCCACAGCGGGCAGTACGTGGAAGTCGCACCGAACCTTCCCGGGGTGGCGGCGGTGCGCAACAGCAAGAACCCGACCGGGCCGGTGCTGCTGCTCTCCCCGAACTCGTTCGCCTCGCTCATCGAAACCGTGAGGAGCGGACGCCTCGACCTGGCCTGACCCCGGCACCGTCGACGGTCGGAACGCCGTTGTCCCGACCGTCCGTGACGTCTCCGCCGGTCCGGCGTCCTACACGTCCGCCCGGCCCGCGGTCAGCCGGGCGGCGGCCTCCAACGTCATCCACCCGCCGAGCTGCACGGACAGGTCCCGCTCGGTGAGTTTCCGCGCCGGGACGGCGGCCGGCTCCGACCAGTCGGGCCCGAACACCGGCCCCCACTCGGCCGCCGCACGGTTCCCCCAGGCCGCCTCGGCCGCGGTGAGCACCAACCCCGCGGCGGTGTCGGCCGCCTCACCCGCCTCCGGGGGCAGACGCAACGCCGCATCGGCCAGGTAGCGGACGAGAATCCCGGTGAACAGGCCACCGTCCCCACCGCCGTGGCCGCGCAGCACCCCCGACTCGTCGACCAGGTGCCGGGCCACCGCGTCGATGACCCGGGAGGCCATGCCCACCCACCCGTCGCCGGGTTTCTCGCCGGTGCCCTGGGTCTCGGAGTCCGCATGCTGGGCGAGCTCGACACACGCGCCCAGCAGGACTCCCTGGCAGTAGGTGTAGATAGTCCGCTCCACCCGGCGCACCGCGCCGTCCGCGTCCACCCGCAGCCCGTCCCAGACCAACCCGGTCTCCGGGTCCCGCAGGTGCCTGTCGATCCAGCGCACCAGCTCCGCGGCCCGTTTCACGTCCCCCAGTCGGGCCAGCAGGATCGCGGCGGGGCCGTTGGCCGGGACGTTCTTGAAGTCGTCCCGGCGCCGCCACCAGATCCCCCCACCACCGTGCTCGGTCCACCCCGAGTGCAGCCGTTCCACGATCGCGGCGAGCGCGCGCGGCCGACGCAGGCCGAGGTGGGTGGCCGCGCGGTGCAGGGCCAGCCCCAGCCAGGCGGCGTCGTCGTAGTACCTGTTGGTCCACCGGCCGAAGTTGCGCACCCGGATTCCGCGCACCAGACACCGCACCAGGGACGCCCGCCGCCGGGACGGTGACCGGAGCTGCCCGTCCACCAGGCAGTCCAGCAGGTGGGCCTGCCACCAGTAGTTCCACCGCAGGTACAGCCGGTCGAGGAGGCAGGCCGGCCAGCGCACCTGGCCCAACCGGACCCCGGGCAACCCCCACAGCCGCCGCAGGTGCCGGTTCACCACCGCCCGTTCCGCGGCCTCGGCGCGTGCCGCCCACCGGGCGGCCACCGCGCCCCAGTCCCCCCGGGCCCAGTCGTGCGGTGTCGCTCTCACCATGCCGACTCCAGATCCGCGTGCTGGCGTATCCAGGTGTGCATGACGATCCCGGCCGCCACTCCGGCGTTGATCGACCGGGTCGAACCGAACTGGGCGATCGACACCACCAACTCGGCGGCCTCCCGGGCCTCCTCGGTCAACCCCGGCCCCTCCTGACCGAACAGCAGCACACAGCGCCGCGGCAGCTCGGCGTGCTCCAACCGCACCGCCCCGGGCGTGTTGTCCGCCGCCACCAGCGCCAACCCGTGCTCCCGGGCGTAGTCCACCAACCCGGACACGTCCGGGTGGTGCAGGATGTGCTGGTACCGGTCGGTGACCATGGCGCCGCGCCGGTTCCAGCGCCGCCGGCCCACGATGTGCACGGCCCGGGCCAGGAACGCGTTGGCGGTGCGCACCACCGTGCCGATGTTGTGATCGTGCTGGAAGTTCTCGATGGCCACGTGGAAGTCGTGCCGCCGGGTGTCCAGGTCGGCGACGATCGCCTCCCGCCGCCAGTAGCGGTAGGCGTCCACCACGTTGCGTCGGTCCCCGTGCGCGAGGAGCTCCGGGTCGTAGCGCTCGTCCTGCGGCCAGGGCCCCTCCCACGGGCCGACCCCGACCCCCGGACGGTCAGCGCCCCACTCGGTCGGCCCCGGCTCGTCGAAGCTCAGCAGCTCGGTCACCGCGCCACCTTAGATAGGCACCCAACCAGGACAGCGCCACCACCAGGGCGGCCGACGCCTGGGCCAGCCCCGCATGCCGCTCGGGGTACAGCACGCCCTCGATGTAGGTGTCGATGAACCCACCCGACAGTGCCTCGTCCCCGGCCAGCGCCCGGAAGTGGTTCTCCACGTAGGTCAGCGGACACTCCAACGGCTCCACCACGACGATCGCGGCGCCCCACGCGGCCGCGAGCAGGTGGGGCCAGATCGCCCGTCGCCACCGCCACACCAGGAAACCGCCGAACACGATGTAGGCGAGCACCACGAAGTGCAGCACCATCGTCGCGTCGGCCAGCGCGGCGGCAAGTCCCGGAGACATGACGACCTCCCCCCGCCCCAGGTTAGGCCGCCGTCCGACGCGCACGGCAGGTCCGGATCGGCGAGATCCACCGGATTCCCCGCGTTGCCGATCACCCGGTCAGGGATGACCGGAGAGCCGGTGCGACACCGAGCACCGGGGTCGGGTCACGGGCGTGGCGCGCGGGGTGTTCCGGAACGACCGGTCACGGCCGGAGCCCGCCCACGGTGACCACGCGGGCCGCGCACCGCCTGTCGGAGCAGGTCAGAGACCCAGGTCGGCCAGGCCGAGCACCGACCGGTAGGGCAGGCCCTCCGCCTCGACGGCCTCCCGGGCGCCGGTGTTCCGGTCCACCACGGTGGCCACCCCGACGACCTCTGCCCCGGCCTCGCGCAGCGCCCGCACCGCGGTGAGCACGCTGCCGCCGGTGGTGGAGGTGTCCTCGACGGCCAGCACCCGGCGGCCGGCCACGTCCGGGCCCTCGATCCGCCGCTGCATGCCGTGTTCCTTGACCGTCTTGCGCACCACGAAGGCGTCCAGTGCGACCCCGTCGGCCGCGGCGGAGTGCAGCACGGCGCAGGCGACCGGGTCCGCCCCCAGGGTCAGCCCGCCCACGGCGGCGTAGTCCCAGTCGGCGGTCAGTTGGCGGACCAGCTTGCCGATGAGCGGGGCCGCCGCGTGGTGCAGCGTCGCGCGGCGCAGGTCGACGTAGTAGTCGGCCTCCTTGCCGGAGGCCAGCACCACCCGGCCGTGGACCACGGCCAGTTCGGTGACCAGACGGGCCAGCTCGGCCTTGGCGGTCGGGTCGAGCGCGGGAGTGGATGGGGTAGCCACGAGCCCCAAGGGTCGCACACCCGCCCGGAACGGCCACCGGGCGACTCACCACCGACCACCCGGCCCGCACTCCGCGTCACACCCCGAGTTCACCCCGCATCCGGAGCACCGCGGCGACCAGCACCAGCAGGGCCACCACCAACGCCCACAGCAGAACCTTGGTCACCCGGGTGCTGACCGGGTGGACGTCCGGGTACGGGCTCACCACCACCCCCGCCGGCAGGGACGGGAACGGCGAGGGCGGCGCCGGGGGCCGTCGACGGGTCCGGCGCCGGTGACGCCAGGCCCACACGGCCCAGGAGAGCAGGCACAGCCAGATGACGCCCACCAGCGCGAACCCGGTGCGCTCGTCGTCGACCAACCGTCGCAGGTGGGCCGTCACCCCGGTGCTCACGTTCACCGGGCCGTCACAGGCCACCGCGGCAGAGCCGGAGAACCAGGGCGACAGGTAGCGGCCGTCGCGCCACCGGCTCTCCGGCGTCAACTCGACCACCCGCTCCTCACCGTTCTCCGGGGTGATCCAGCAGCGCTCGGCCCGGGCGGTCGGCTCCAGCCCGAGCAGGCCACCGGCCCAGGTGTGGGCTTCCTGCCACCGCTGCCCGGCCGGCACGTCCGTGCCCAGCTTCTCCGTGCCCACCGTCGAGTGCAGCACCAGGCCGAGCATCAGGAAACCGAGCACCACCGGAAACAGCGCGAACGCACAGCCGGGGCGGTAACGGACTCGTGACACGGGCACCTTCCGCGTCCGTCGGTCAGAGGAACCGGGCAGGGGAACTTCGGGGACGGCCGCACGAGCAGCGGCCGTGGGAAGTCCGGTCGACGCGCACTGTTCCCCTGCCGACCGCCCCGGACGTCACCCGGGCGGAACGGCAGGGGCGTTCCGTGCGGTCACCCGACCTTCGACCGGCTGCCCCGCCACAGCAGGACCGCCCCGACCAGCGGCAGGGCGATCGCACCGGCGGCGGCCCAGGGGAAGAGGCGGTCCGTCTTGATCCGCTCGACGCTGTACCCGAAGCCCGTCCAGACCTGGACCGGGCCGCTGCACACGATCGTCGCCGAACCCTCGAACCAGGGCTGCAGCTCCACCCGGTTCCAGTAGCGGCGGTTGATGTAGGCCTCGCCCACCAACGGCGACGACTTGCTCAGGAGCTGGACCTCGATTTCCTCACCCTGCTCCGGGGTGATCACACAGTGCGGGTTGCGGGGCCGCCGGGTGGAGGTGGGCGCCAGGATGATCCCACCACCCTCCCAGACGTAGGGCTCGCTCTGCCACGGGCCCTGGTGGTCCGCCGCCTGACGGAGGGTGCTGTTGCTGAACGTTCCGATCACGATGATCGCCAGGGTCGCGAGCGCCGCCAGGGCGGCGACGCCACCGAGCAGACCGCAGAACAGCAGTCGAGCAGCACGTTGAGGCACGGGACTCCTTCTCGTCCGGTCGTGGCCGGCCCCGTACGAGCAGCCGGCCGGCCCGCGGCCCTGGGACCGTTCCCGCTCCGGGGCCGCGTGACCCGGCCGCCAGCGTAGAACCGTGCGCCCGCTCGTCAATGCAGATAGGAGAATTCGGTGTCGTCATCGTCGTCACTGGACGCCGGACGGGACGACGGCCTGTTCCATGTGGAACCGGGCGACACCGGCTGCCTCGGCAGGACCTCGTGGGTCCACGTTCCGGTCGCGTACCCCGCCTGCGGGTCCAGCACGGCGGCGACCTCGTCGGGATCGTGTCCCTCCCGGATCATCTGGTAGGCGCGGGCCGCGTCCGACAGGCCGTCGGAGAGCGCCCGCTCGACCCGGGGATCGCCCATGGCCTGACCGCTGGCGACGTCCCGCCAGCTCAGCTCGCCGGCGTCGACGAGTCGCTGCAGCTCACGCAACCCCTTCGGCGCATCCGCACTCCGCGCGTTCCGCTCGATCTCGGCGAGCTCCTCCTCCGTCAGCTCCTTCGGAGGCGAGGAGTACCTGGCCTTGGCCTCGGCGGTGACTCGCTCCAGCTCCGCCAGACTGCGGTCGAGCGCGGCCATCAGCTCACGCAGCTGAGGATTGTCCAGAGGGAAGGTCATCTGCTCGTCACCCCGTCTCATCCGACCCCGCCGTCGGCACCGTCGGCGGCAGAGCCAGTCGAGTCGCCACCCGATCCCGTGCCGTTGTTGTTCCTGTTGTGGCCACCGCCGCTGTTGTTGCTGTTGCCGTTGTTCTCTCCGTTGTCCCCCCTGTTCTTCATACGCTTCTTGGCGACACCCCAGCCGATCTTGATAACGGCGCGAGCGGCACCCTTGGCGCCGGAACCGGTCGCCTGCTGACCGTCCTGGTATTTCCTGCGACCCTCCTGGTAGCCGTCCAGAACATCGGCAGCGTCGTTGATGCTGCGCACGTCCTTGAGTTTCATCAGAGCGGTTCCCATGGCCACGATGCCTTCCACCATGGCCTTCACGCCCTCGATGACCTGCTTGAGGTAGAGGATGATCTTTCGGACCTGGTCGACGAGATCGATGATTTCCAGGATCTGCTGGATGGCACCACCGATACGGGAGCCCTTGAGCGCCAGATAGATGAGATCGCTGATTATCTTGTTCAGGATGTACAGCGCGACGCTGATGGACACCCGACAGATTTGCGCCACAGCCTCGAACTTCTTGCTGAGCGCCCAGGCGAGCTGGGAGTCCACCTCGATCGCCACCGTCCACGTGGCGCTGATGTGACGCTCGAACCGCTGGGCCGCCTGGCCCTCCCAGTGCGGGTCCAGCTCCTTGAGCCCCTGGTTGAGGTTGTGCCGCACCGCGTCCAGCGCCTTGGCCACGTTCTCCCAGGCAACGGCGTTCTGGTCGATCTTGTCGAAGTCACCGAGCAGGGGCTTGAGCAGGGATTCGACCAGGTTCTCCCCGGTGATCTTCTCGTAGACCCAGTTGACGCTCTGGAGCTTCCACCCGGCGAACTTCAGCAGTTCCTGGGAACTCCTGGCGTTGGGGCGATCCTCGACCTGCGGCGTGGTCAGATGGGTCTTCGGGTCTTCGATGTCGACGTAGGTGGTGCTCATCGGGCCACACCCCCGCCACGGGCGGCTGGGCCGTGCCCTCCAGCGCCGCCGAGATCGTCCGGGCCTGGTCGGCGTTCACCCGGTCGACCCGCTCGTAGGATTCAGCGGTTTCTGCGAGGGCGGTGGACACCTGGTTCAGCTTCCGGTAGGCCATGTCCAGCGTCTCGCCGTACAGCCGGGTGAGTTTGACCACCACGATCCGGAGCGGAACGAGCACGCCGGTGAATCCGCTCAGGTCGGCACCGTTGGTGTACGCGTAGTCCTTGATCGCCATGAAGTGCTCGGCATTGCGTGCGAGCAATTCCGCATAGCCTCGCAGTTCCGGGGGGACCACCCGGAAGTTCTCCCCCATCGCAGTTCTTCCTTTCCGCCACCTCACAGCACCGCGCGCGGTAATCGGTTCTGCACGACATGCGACGGAAACCCGTTCCCCTCGGTTCCCGCTGGGCGGAAGGAATTTCCAAAAGAACAGGTTCGGCTCCGACCACGGACGCCACGCATCCGGAAGGAAGAAAAACACTGGGCCGAACGGACGACCACACAGTTCACGACCCCGGAACCGTGTTCCGTTCCGGGGCCGCGAACCCGATCTGTCAGCGCAGGTCGTCAGCGCAGATAGGACACCTCACCGTCGTCATCGTCGTCGCCACCGACCACGGGACGGGACGACGGCGTGGACGATCCGGACCGGAACCCGGGACCGGAACTCCCGGCCTCGATGATCTCGTCGAGATCGTGCCCTTCCTGGATCATCTGGTAGGCCCGGGTCAGGTCGGGCAGCCCCGAGGAGAGGGCCCGCTGCACCTGAGGGTCGTTGGCCACACGCCCGGAGGCCACGTCCTGCCAGCTCAGCTCGCCGGCGTCGATGCGCTGCTGCAACTCGCGCAACTCCTTCGGCGCGTTCCCGCTCCGGGCGTAGCGCTCCATCTCGGCGAGGTCCTCGGGGGACAGGGAGCGCGACCGCGGCTGGAATCGACTGGCCTCGGTGGCGACCCGGTCCAACTCCGCCAGGCTACGGTCGAGACTGGCCGCCAGCTCCCGCAACTGCGGGTTGTCGTACGGGCTGGTCATCGCATTCCTCCTCGTCACCGACCACCGGTGCCGGAGCCGCCGCCACCACCGGAGCCGGAGCTGCCACCGCTGGAGCTGGAGCCACCACCGGAGCCGCCACCGCCACCGCCGGTCTCGTTGCGACCCAGGGCGCTCTTGATCCCCCCACGGAGCCCCCAGGCGCCCTTGGCGACGCCCAGCGCACCCGACGTGGCCGCACTCCTACCGTCCTGGTAGGTCTGCTGGCCCTCCTGGAACTCGTCCAGCACGTCGGCCGCGTCGTTGACGCTGCGCACGTCCTTGATCTTCATCAGGGCGGTGCCCATCGCCTTGACGCCCTCGACCATCTGCTGGACGCCCTCGATGACCTGCTGGATGCCGATGATGATCTTGCGGATGGAGTCGACGATGTCGATGGCGTCCTTGACCAGGAGCACCGCCCTGGCCCACCCCGCCGCCGGGATCGCCGCCGCGATGGCGGCCTCCATGAGCTTGCCGATCAGCTTGTCGAGCAGGAACAGCGCGATACTGACGGCCTTCCGGCACCCACTGGCGACGTTCTCGAACCGCTGGCTGATCATCTTGGCCAGCTGGGAGTCGGCCTCGATCGCCACCGTCCACAGCACACTGATGTGACGCTCGAACTTCTGCGCCGCCTCCCCCTCCCAGTGCGGGTCCAGCTCCTTGAGCCCCTGGTTGAGGTTGTGCCGCACCGCGTCCAGCGCGCTGGCCACGTTGTCCCAGGCGGCGGCGTTCTGGTCGATCTTCTCGAAGTCGCCCAGCAGCGGGGTGATCAGCGACTCGATCAGGTCCTCACCGGTGACCTTCTCGTAGACCCAGTTGACGGCCTGCAGCTTCCACCCGGCCTGCTTGATCATCTCCTCGCTGGTCTGGGCGCCCGGCCGCTCCCTGGGTTCCGGCTTCTTCAGCTGGGCCAGGGGGTCCTCGACATCGGCGTACGCGCTCACCGGCCACCACCCCCCGCCACCGGCGCGGGGGCCACGTTCTGCCGTGCCGCGTCGATCTGTTCGGCCTGTCCCTTGCCTGCCTGGTCGGCCTGCTCGTAGGCGCTGGCGGTCTCCTGGAGCGCGTTGGCGACCTCACCGAGCTTCCTGTGCGCCAGGTCCAACGTCATCCCGAACAGGTGGGCGACCCCGGTCACCGCGGGCTGGAGCAGGGCGAGCACCCCGGTGAACCCGCTCGTGTCGGCCCCCTCGCTCGTCGCGTAACCCTTGATCGCCGTGAAGTGCTCGGCGTTGCGTTGGAGCAGACCCGCGTAGCCCCGTAACTCGTCGGGGACCACCCGGAAGCTCTCTCCCATCCCGCCCTCCCTCCGTGAACACACGGCGTCTTGCGCCGTGCGCGTTCCGTGC
>DATCJU010000099.1:0-77727 GCA_036562635.1 Pseudonocardiaceae bacterium | reverse complement strand
CGCCAAGGCCGAAGAGGGCGCGACCATGGAGTGGATCGACGGCAACATCGGCTCCAAGGTGACCATGAAGTACCCGTCGGTCTTCCTGATGGGTGAGCACGCCAAGGGTGAGGTCCTCTCCATCGCCTTCGCCGGTGAGGGCCAGCACCAGGACGCCGGGGCCAAGATGGTGCACCTGGCGCCGCACACCTCGTCGACCATCGTGTCCAAGTCGGTGGCGCGGGGCGGCGGCCGCACCTCCTACCGCGGCCTGGTCCGGGTGAACAAGGGTGCGCACCACGCGAAGTCGACGGTGAAGTGCGACGCGCTGCTGGTGGACAACATCAGCCGCAGCGACACCTACCCGTACGTGGACGTGCGCGAGGACGACGTGGCCATGGGCCACGAGGCCACCGTGTCCAAGGTCAGCGAGGACCAGCTGTTCTACCTGATGTCCCGTGGCCTGGCCGAGGACGAGGCCATGGCCATGGTGGTGCGCGGCTTCGTGGAGCCCATCGCCCGCGAGCTGCCCATGGAGTACGCCCTCGAGCTCAACCGCCTCATCGAGCTGCAGATGGAAGGGGCCGTCGGCTGACCATGACGGTGTCGACTGACAACACTGCTACCGACCAGCCCGGCCAGCACGGTCTGGCCGCCCACTCGCACGGTGCCGGCGCCGAGCGCGTCGTCCCGGAGGCCTCCCGTGCCGAGTGGTTCACCTCCTTCGACGTCGACGCCTTCGAGGTGCCGACCGGGCGCGAGGAGGAGTGGCGTTTCACGCCGATGAAGCGGCTGCGTGGCCTGCACGACGGGTCCGCGGTCGCCACCGGCCGGGCCGAGGTCGAGGTGGACGCCCCCGACGCGGTGCGCGTGGAGACCGTCGAGCGCGGTGACGAGCGGCTGGGCGTGGCCGGCACCCCGGGCAACCGGGTGGCCGCACAGGCCTGGTGCTCCTTCCAGGGCGCCACGCTGGTGACGTTGCCCGGCGACACCCGTCTGGAGCAGCCGGTCGTCGTCACCGTGACCGGCCCGGGTGCCGACGAGGTCGCCTACGGCCACCTGCAGGTGCGTGCGGAGAACTTCTCCGAGGCCGTCGTGGTCCTCGACCACCGTGGTTCAGGCACCTACGCCGACAACGTCGAGTTCGTGCTCGGCGACGGAGCCCAGCTGACCGTGGTCAGCGTGCAGGACTGGGCCGACGACGCGGTGCACGTCTCCGCGCACCACGCCCGGGTGGGCCGGGACGCCGTGTTGCGGCACACCGTGGTCTCCCTGGGCGGCGATCTGGTCCGGATCAGCCCGACCGTGACCTTCGCCGACCGGGGTGGGGACGTCGAACTGCTCGGCCTGTACTTCGCCGACGCCGGCCAGCACCTGGAGCACCGCCTCTTCGTCGACCACGCGGTGCCGAACTGCCGCAGCAACGTGGTCTACAAGGGCGCGCTGCAGGGCGACGGCGCGCACACCGTCTGGATCGGTGACGTGCTGATCCGGGCGGCGGCCCAGGGCACCGACACCTTCGAGCTGAACCGCAACCTGGTGCTCACCGACGGCGCCCGCGCCGACTCGGTGCCCAACCTGGAGATCGAGACGGGAGAGATCGAGGGCGCCGGCCACGCCAGCGCCACCGGCCGGTTCGACGACGAGCAGCTGTTCTACCTGCAGGCCAGGGGTATTCCCGAGGACCAGGCACGCCGCCTGGTGGTGCGCGGGTTCTTCGGCGAGATCCTGCAGAAGATCAGCGTGCCCCAGGTGCGGGAGCGTCTGGAGGCCGCGATCGAGGCCGAGCTGGAGGTGGTGGGGGTATGACGGCACCCCAGGAGACGTCGGGCTGGCAGCGGGTGTGTTCCCTGACCGAGCTGGACGAGAGCAAGCCGTTCCCGGTGGAGGTGGACGGTACTCCCGTCGTGCTCGTCCGGCAGGGCGGCGAGGTGTACGCCCTGTACGACGTCTGCTCGCACGCCGAGGTGGCGCTCAGCGAGGGTGAGGTCACCAAGCGGGGCATCGAGTGCTGGCTGCACGGGTCCTGCTTCGACCTGCGCACCGGGCAGCCCTCCGCGCTGCCGGCCACCGAGCCGGTGGCCGTCTTCCCCGTCGACATCCGCGGCGACGACGTCTTCGTCGACGTCACCACCACCACGAACTGACTTTTTCCGCCCATCAGGAGAACGAAGGACCGATGGCCACCCTGGAGATCAAGGACCTGCACGTGTCGGTGATCACCGACGAGGAGCCGAAGAAGATCCTCAACGGTGTGAACCTGACCGTGCGCGCCGGTGAGACCCACGCGATCATGGGTCCCAACGGGTCGGGCAAGTCGACCCTGGCCTACGCGATCGCCGGTCACCCCAAGTACGAGGTCACCTCGGGCGAGGTGCTCCTCGACGGGGAGAACGTGCTGGAGATGAGCGTCGACGAGCGTGCTCGTGCGGGCCTGTTCCTGGCCATGCAGTACCCGGTCGAGGTGCCGGGCGTGTCGATGTCGAACTTCCTGCGGACCGCTGCGACCGCCGTGCGCGGTCAGGCCCCGGTGCTGCGGCACTGGGTCAAGGAGGTCAAGCAGGCCATGGCCGACCTGGGGATCGACCCCTCCTTTGCCGAGCGCAGCGTGAACGAGGGCTTCTCCGGTGGTGAGAAGAAGCGCCACGAGATCCTGCAGATGACGCTGCTGCGGCCGAAGGTCGCGATCCTGGACGAGACCGACTCCGGCCTGGACGTGGACGCGCTGCGCGTGGTGTCCGAGGGCGTCAACCGCTACCAGGAGAACAACCCCGAGGCCGGGGTGCTGCTGATCACGCACTACACCCGCATCCTCAAGCACATCACTCCGGACTTCGTGCACGTGTTCGCCGCGGGCCGGATCGTGGAGTCGGGTGGCGCGGAGCTGGCCGAGCGGCTGGAGGAAGAGGGCTACGTCCGCTACACCGGCGGCCGGACCGAGCCGGTTGCGACCGGGGCCTGAGCCGGACGAGGCACGAGAGGAGGGCGCTGACGTGACCACTGTCGCCGGATCGGGTCGGGTCGCACAGCCGCTGGACGTCACCGCGATCCGGAAGGACTTCCCGATCCTGTCCAGGACCGTCCGGGACGGCCGCCGACTGGTGTACCTGGACTCCGGGGCCACCGCGCAACGGCCCTGGCAGGTGCTGGACGCCGAACGCGCCTTCCTCGAAACCAGCAACGCGGCGGTGCACCGGGGCGCGCACCAGCTCGCCGAGGAGGCCACCGACGCCTACGAGGGCGCTCGGGCGCGCATCGCCGCGTTCGTCGGGGTGGCCCCCGACGAGGTGGTGTTCACCAAGAACGCCACCGAGGGGATCAACCTGGTCGCCTACGCGATGAGCAATGCGGCCACCGCGGGTGAGGAGGCGCACCGGTTCCGGCTGGGACCGGGGGACGAGGTGGTGGTCACCGAGCTGGAGCACCACGCCAACCTCGTGCCCTGGCAGCAGTTGTGCCAGCGGACCGGTGCCACCCTGCGGTGGTTCGGCGTGACCGACGACGGGCGGGTGGACCTGTCCGACCTGGACGAACTGGTGGGGGAGCGCACCAAGGTGGTGGCGTTCACCCACCTGTCCAACGTCACCGGTGCGCTGACACCGGTGGAGCGCATCGTGGCCCGGGCCCGGCAGGTCGGTGCGCTGACCGTGCTGGACGCCTGTCAGTCGGTGCCGCACCTGCCGGTGAACTTCGCCGAGCTGGGTGTGGACTTCGCCGCGTTCTCCGGGCACAAGATGCTCGGTCCCTCCGGTATCGGTGTGCTCTACGGCCGTCGTGAGCTGCTGGAGGCGATGCCACCGTTCCTCACCGGCGGATCCATGATCGAGATCGTGCGGATGGAGGGGTCCACCTTCGCCCCGCCGCCGCAGCGGTTCGAGGCCGGGGTCCCGATGACGTCGCAGGCCGTGGGCCTGGGTGCTGCGGTGGACTACCTGACCACGCTGGGCATGGACCGGGTGGCCGCCCACGAGCACCAGCTCACCGAGGCCGCGCTGCAGGGACTGTCCGCCATCGACGGTGTGCGGATCATCGGCCCCACCGAGATGACGGATCGGGCCGGCGCCGTAGCCTTTGTGGTGGACGGGGTGCACGCGCACGACGTCGGGCAGGTGCTGGACAGCCTCGGTGTCGCGGTGCGGGTGGGCCACCACTGCGCCTGGCCCCTGCACCGTCGGATGGGCGTGCCGGCCACCGTGCGGGCGACGTTCTACGTCTACAACGATCTGGAGGACGTGGCGGCGCTGCTGGAGGCCGTCCGGGAGGCGCGGCGCTTCTTCGGCGTGACGACGTGAGGTGGGGCTGACGGGATGCAGCTGGACCAGATGTACCAGGAGATCATCCTGGACCATTACAAGAACCCGCACCGGCGAGGGCTGCGGGAGCCGTACGACGCCGAGGTGCATCACGTCAACCCTGTCTGCGGGGACGAGGTGACGCTGCGTGTCCACCTCGAGGGCACCGGGCCGGAGGCGAAGGTGTTGGACGTCTCCTACGACGCCCAGGGCTGCTCGATCAGCCAGGCGGCCACCTCGGTGCTCACCGACCTGGTGGTCGGGCGCACGGTTGCCGAGGCCTTCGACAAGCACAGCGCGTTCCTGGAGCTGATGCAGGGCCGGGGCAAGGTCGAGCCGGACGAGGACGTCCTGGAGGACGGCGTCGCGTTCGCGGGTGTCGCCCGGTATCCGGCGCGGATCAAGTGCGCGTTGCTGGGGTGGATGGCGTTCCGGGACGCCGTGGCCCGGGTGGCCGGTGAGTCGCCCGCCGCCACCGGCCGGTGAGACGGGCGTGCTGCGAACCGGGCTGTTGCCGGGCCGTTGACAGGAAGTGGGAAGGCGATGAGCGAGGACGTGACCACAGGGGCCGTCCCCGGGGGCGTCGGGCCGGACGCCGAGGTGCAGCGCGGGGCCGCGGGTATGCCGGAGCCGCCTGCGCCCAGGCCGGAGGAGCCGTCGGTGGCCGACGTCGAGGAGGCCATGCGTGACGTGGTCGACCCCGAGCTGGGCATCAACGTGGTGGACCTCGGCCTGGTCTACGACATCCGTGTCGAGGACGGGGTGGCCACGCTGGACATGACGCTGACCTCGGCGGCCTGTCCGTTGACCGACGTCATCGAGGAGCAGACGCGGACCGCGTTGCTCGGTGGTCCCGGTGGCGGTCTGGTCAAGGACTTCCGCATCAACTGGGTGTGGCTGCCGCCGTGGGGGCCGGAGCGGATCACCGACGAGGGTCGCGAGCAGCTGCGTGCCCTCGGGTTCACCGTCTGACGGTCACACCGAGCCTGGCGGGGCCCTCCGTGGCCACGGAGAGCTCCGCCAGGGGACGCCTGTGGAGGCTTCGGCGGTCAGCTCCAGATGGCCACGGCCAGCAGCCCACCCATCTCCAGGGCGCACCCCAGCGTGAGCGCGGTGGCCCGTACCGCCCGGCAGGCCAGTGAGGGGGCAGCGGAGCGAGGACGGGGTCGACGCTCGTCGGTGAGCCGGCGGGACAAGGGTCCGTTGAACACCACCAGCAGGGTGCCGACCCCTGCCAGCAGCAGACCAGCGAGCTGTGCCACATCCACCTCCAACAGTTGCGGTTCCTGCTCGTCGGGTTGGCCCTCGGAGGTCGTCCGAGAGCACCGGGCGAGTGCGCTCGCTGAAGCGACTGTCATGATCGTTCCGCATCCCACCGACAGCTCACAGTCAATTCACCGGATTGCGGTAGAGTCGGCTACCCCGTGAGGCCCACTGCCTGCTCGGGCGCAAGCAGGAGTGAAGTGGGTCACTTCCCGGGGCGGGTCGGCGCGGCCCGGCGTCGACCGTGAACGGCAGGGAGGCCCGGATGGCGGGTGGACGCCCTTCACGGGCCGAGCTGGAGGCCGCCCGCGACCGGTCCGTGCCCGATGTGATCGCCCCTGGTCTGTCGGTGTTGTTCTGCGGGATCAACCCGAGCCTGTACTCGGCGGCCACCGGGCACCACTTCGCCCGTCCCGGCAACCGCTTCTGGCCGGCGCTGCACCGTTCCGGGTTCACCCCGCGTCGGCTGGCCCCCGCCGAACAACACCTGCTGCCCGGATACGGGCTGGGCATCACCAACCTGGTGGCACGGGCCACGGCCCGGGCCGACGAGCTCTCCTCGGAGGAGCTGCGTGCCGGTGCACTCCGGTTGACCGACCTCGTCGCCCGGTACGCCCCGGCGTTCGTGGCGGTCGTGGGGGTCACCGCCTACCGGGTGGCTTTCGATCGGCGCGGTGCCCGGATCGGGCCTGTTCCGGAACGGCTGGCCGGTGCGCGGCTGTGGGTGTTGCCCAACCCGAGTGGCCTCAACGCGGGCTGGTCGTTGGACCGGATCAGTGCGGAGTTCCGGACGCTGCGGGAGGCGGCCGGTTCACCTGCCGCATGAGGGTGCCCGGGGCCACGGAGCCCGGCGACGGTCGTCGGGAGGTGACCGGGGCGACGTCCTGCCGGGATCGCCCCCGGAGCTGTCGGACCGGTGCTGTGGTGTTGTCGCCGTGGGGCGGTCCTGTCGGCGACGGGAGGTGCTCCGTTCTCCGGGGTGCCACCTGTCAGGGCGACGACCGATCCATCCGTACCGGTCGGGTGATCGGATCATCCGCTTGGTGATTGTGGTTTCGGCACGGGTTCGGACGTGGGGTGAGGTTTCCCGCCGTGCGGGTTCCGGTGCGGGCCGGACCGGCTCCACGGAGGGCGGGTGAACGCTTCCGTGACCAGGCGCCGCCGATGTGATGTCGGTCAATGATCGGAAAGTGGAGTGACACCAATCCGGTGCCGAAGGTGTGGGGCCATCACCGTTCGATCCGCCGTTCTGTATCGGAAATGATCAAAATGTGACCTGATTGGTAAGAAGGAATCCGCGCTCGGGTGAAGATTGTCTATAACGGAGCGTGTCCGGAGATGTGACCTCCGTCGAAGTTGATCGTTTTCGACGGAGGTTGTTCAAGCGTTGATCATTGTCAACGGAAGGGCGGCCGGATACGCTGCAGTCCGGTACTCGCCAGGGCCAGTCTTCCGCGCAACCGCCAGGAGACCTCTCGGAAGACCGCCGCCATCGCCGTCACCGTGCCGCGCAGATCCTCCCGCCCGCTCAGATAGGCCCGGCGCAGATGTTCGGGAAGGGCGAAGAATGCCTCGAAGAATTCCGGCACCTCCGCCTCCGGCAGGGTGAGCAACGCCTCCAGCCCTCGCCGTCGCAACATGTGCACCACCGACGCGGTGGGCGGCCACAGGGCACGCCACGCGGCCGTGATCGCGGCGGCCGGACCGTGCGGCAGGGTGTCCGCGATCGCCTGCGCCACCCGCGGGGCGAGGGTGAGCGACGTGGCGACGCTGTACCCGGTGGCCGGGTGCACCAACGCGGCGGCGGACCCGAACGGCACCACCCGGCGCGGACGGGGTACCGGAAGGTCGAGCGGGAACAGCACGCGCTCCCGGGGCCCCAGGGCGTGCCGAGGCACCCCCAGCGCGTCCAGCCGGGAACACAGCCGCCGACGAAGCACCGCCGCCGGAAGACCGGGCCGGTGGGCCAGGGACGTCTCCTCCACCAGCACCTGGCCGCCACCGACCGGCACGGCGTACAGGAAGGTGGGCCACCCACCCGACCGGTCGGGAGCCGGCCGCCAGTCCATGAACAGGGCCTCTCCCGGGGCGAGCAGGTCCCGTACCAGGTCCTCCGGCACCAGCAGGCCGAACGCGGACTGTTCGGCCGTCGGGCGTTGGGGTGGGCCCCCGGTCAGTGCCCGTCGGGCACCGGTGGCGTCCACGACCAGGGCGGCGGCCAGTCGTTCACCGTCGGCCAACAGCACGGTGCTGCCGCTGCCCGAGTGCACCACGCCGACCGCCTTCCCGGGGCGCATCACGACGTCGGGGTGCTGCAGGTGCGCACGCAGGGCCGTGTTGTCCAGGACCACGTACTCGGGCAGTGCGTGGTCGGTGCGGGCCACCGCCCGGGCCTGGGACACGGTCGCGGCGAGGACTCCCGTCGGCAGGTGGGTGGGCAACTCGTGTCGCCACGCGGCGTAGGTCGCCCGCCAGGGCCGTTCCGGGGTGGGGTCCACCAGCGTAGTCCGCAGCCCCCGCTCCGCGCACGCGGCGGCCAGCGCCATTCCGGCTGGCCCCGCACCGACGACGAGCACGTCCACCACGCCCTGCATCAGACCACGGGACGGGTTCCGGGCCGAGGCGTGCCCCGCCCACCGAGCGGAGGGACCGGGTGATCGGATGACGGCGCTAGGGTCGCAGCATGCAGGACGACCGGTTCGAGCCACGGACCCTTCGCCGTCACGGTGGGGACCGCCCCGTAGGCCTGACGCTGGACCTGGCCGGCAACCCGTTCCGGGCGGACCGGGACCGGGTGATCAGCTCGCCCTTCTTCGCGCGGCTGGCCGGTGTGACCCAGGTGGTCAGCCCCAGCGGATCCGGTCTGTTGCTGCACAACCGGTTGACCCACAGTCTGAAGGTGGCCCAGGTGGCCCGGGCGATCGCCGAGCGGTTGATCGGCGAGCCCCGGTACGCCGAGCTGCTGCACCGGCTCGGTGGGTGTGACCCCGACGTGGTGGAGGCGGCGGCGCTGGCCCACGACCTGGGACACCCGCCGTTCGGACACCTGGGCGAGCAGGTGCTGGACCGACTGGCCCGTCACCGGTTCGGCCTGCCTGACGGGTTCGAGGGCAACGCCCAGACGTTCCGCATCGTCACCGCCATCGACGTGCGGGGACCCCAGGGTGTCGGGCTGGACCTGACCGCAGCCACCCGGGCGGCGACGTTGAAGTACCCGTGGACCCGGCTGACCTACCCGGAGCCGCATCCACGTCACGCCCCCGTCCCCCCACGTGGTGCCGGGGAACCGTACGACGCACCGGGCACCGGATCGGCGAAGTTCTCCGCCTACGTCACCGAGCTGGATGACCTGGTGCAGGCGCGTGCGCCGTTCACCGGACGGATCCATCCCTGGCAGCAGACGGTCGAGGCCGCGGTGATGGACCTGGCCGACGACATCGCCTACGCCATCCACGACCTGGAGGACTTCCATCGGGTCGGGGTGCTGCAGCACGCGACCGTGGCCGCCGAGCTGAGCGTCTGGCAGGCCAGAGGGCTGGAGCTGGCCGGAATGACCGCGGCGGACCTGGCCGCGCAGGCGCGTCGACCCGGCCGCTCGCTGGAACAGCTGCGCCGCCGGTTGCACGCCAAGGACGGCTGGGTCGTGGACGACGACGCGTTCGCGACCGCGGTGAGTGCCGTGCGCAAGGAACTGGTCGACGGACTGTTGGCGGTGCCCTTCGACGGGTCGGCGGAGGCCGAGCAGGCGGTGGCGGACTTCTCCGCCCGGTGGACACGGCGGCTGGTGGACGGGGTACGCCTGGTCGCCGAGCCCGCCCCCCGGGCGGCGCACGTGGTGCTGTCCGCCCAGCACTGGCACGAGGTGCAGGTCCTCAAGTTCGTGCACCACCGGTTCGTCCTGGCCCGGCCCGAGCTGGCACTGCACCAGCGGGGACAGGCCCGGCTGCTGGTC
Organism: Pseudonocardiaceae bacterium; assembly: GCA_036562635.1. Classification (GTDB taxonomy): domain Bacteria; phylum Actinomycetota; class Actinomycetes; order Mycobacteriales; family Pseudonocardiaceae; genus DATCJU01. The sequence continues at coordinate 68,241 of DATCJU010000099.1, read as the reverse complement.
TCGCTGGTCGAGGCGTTGGACCAGTGGTTGACCGATCCCCACGAGCGTTCCCGCCTGCCCCGGCGGCTGCACGATCTGGTCCAGTTGGCCGAGACGCAGTACGGACGGACGGCCGCCGAACACCCCGAGGCCCTGGCCGGTGCGGCCGGGGAGACGTCGCTCGGCCCGGACCGGGTACGTGCCCTCGCCCGGGGCCGGGCGGTGATCGACTACGTCGCCTCCCTGACCGACACCCAGGCGTTGCGCATGATGGACGTACTGTCCGGGCGGACCAGCCAACCGTGGACCGACGCGTTCGTCCTGTGAGGGCGTCGGTCACGGCGCCCGCAGCCTGCCGGGTGCCGACCGGGCGGCCCGTCCCGCCCGCCCGGGAGCCGGTCGCTGCCGCGGAGTCGAGGCGAGAGGTGGTGGTACCGGGATGAACCGGCAACGGGTACGGACGGTGTCGGGTGGGGGCAGAGCCGTCGAGGTCGAGCCGGAGCGGCTCGACGGGTGGTACGCGCGCTTCGCCGAGCGCCACGGAGGCGTCCGCTGCACCGAGATCGAGCCGGACACCGTGGTGGTGCACGCCGAGGACGGGGCCCGAGCCGAGGTGACGGTGCCCTTCGGTCCGCTGCCCGGTCCGGTGGGCCGGCAAGAGGGGCTGGTCGTCCGGCCTCTGGTGGACCATCTGTCGCGCCCACGCCGGATCGGCCTGGTCCTGGTTCGGCTCGGTGGGCACAGTGTCGGCATCGCCGAGGGAACCCGGCTGGTGACCTCCTCCACCGACCGTCATCCGGTGCACGGGCGGCACAAGGCGGGTGGATGGTCGCAGCAGCGTTTCGCCCGACGACGTGAGGGGCAGGCCCGGCAGGCCCTGCGGGCCGCGGCCGACGCCGTGGCCCGGGTGCTGCTGCCCGTGGCCGAGGGGCTGGACGCGGTGGTGCTCGGCGGGGACCGGTCCGCCCTGGCCACATTGGGCGAGGACCGCCGTCTGGCGGGGCTGCTGGCCCGGGCCGAGCCGAGGGTGTTGGACGTGGCCGAACCACGGTTGGCCGTGCTCCGGGAGGCGGTGCGCCGGGCGCGTGCCGTGGAGGTCGTGGTGTTCGAACCGTGACGCTCCGGAAAACCGTTCGCGTCCGTCCGTACACTGGCATGGCGGCTCCGCTCCTGGATCGGGCCATCCTCCTGCGCCGGTGTCGGCCGACGAGCGGGCTTCGCCCCCTGGACCCACACGATTCCGGAGCTTCTCGTTGATCACTGCGACCGACCTCGAACTGCGGGCCGGTTCCCGCATCCTGCTGTCCAACGCCACCCTGCGGGTGCAGCCCGGTGACCGGATCGGCCTCGTCGGCCGCAACGGCGCTGGGAAGACCACCACGCTGCGCGTCCTGGCCGGGGAGGGGCAGCCCTACGCCGGCTCGGTGCGTCGCTCCGGGGAACTGGGGTACCTGCCGCAGGACCCGCGTGAGGGGGACCTGTCGGTCTCGGCGAAGGACCGCGTGCTCTCCGCCCGGGGGCTGGACCGGCTCATGCGCCAGATGGAGAAGGCACAGTCGGCGATGGCCGAGCTGGCCGACGAGGCCGAGCGGGACGCGGCCGTCCGGCGCTACGGGCGGTTGGAGGAGCAGTTCGCCGCGCTGGGTGGGTACGCCGCGGAGAGCGAGGCGGCGCGGATCTGTGCCAACCTGGGCCTGCCCGCACGGGTGCTGGAGCAGCCGCTGGGCACGCTGTCCGGCGGCCAGCGGCGGCGGGTGGAACTGGCGCGGATCCTGTTCGCCGCCTCCGAGGGTGGCGCGGGCGGAAAGTCGCGCACCACCCTGCTGTTGGACGAGCCGACCAACCACCTGGACGCCGACTCCATCACCTGGCTGCGCGGTTTCCTGAAGTCCCACGACGGTGGGCTGGTCGTGATCAGTCACGACGTCGAGCTGCTGGCCGCCGTGGTGAACAAGGTGTGGTTCCTCGACGCCGTGCGCGGCGAGATCGACATCTACAACATGAGCTGGCAGCGCTACCTGGAGGCGCGGGCCACGGACGAGAAACGCCGTCGGCGGGAGCGTGCCAACGCCGAGAAGAAGGCGAACGCCCTGCTGGCCCAGGCCGAGCGGATGCGTGCCAAGGCGACCAAGGCGGTCGCCGCGCAGAACATGGCCCGCCGTGCCGAGAAACTGCTGGCCTCGGTGGAGGAGGAGCGGGTGGCCGAGCGGGTGGCCAGGATCCGCTTCCCCGAGCCGGCCCCCTGTGGGCGGACCCCGCTCACCGCGGAGGGGCTGAGCAAGTCCTACGGTTCGCTGGAGGTCTTCAGCGGGGTGGACCTGGCGGTCGACCGGGGTTCCCGGGTGGTGGTGCTGGGCCTCAACGGTGCCGGGAAGACCACGCTGTTGCGTCTGTTGGCGGGCCTCGAGCGTCCCGACGCCGGACGGGTGGTGCCCGGGCACGGGCTGCGTATCGGCTACTACGCCCAGGAGCACGAGACCCTGGATCACGAGGCGAGCGTGTGGGAGAACGTCCGGCACGCCGCACCGGACGCCCCGGAACAGCAGCTGCGCAATCTCCTGGGTGCTTTCCTGTTCACCGGCGAGCAGTTGGAACAGCCGGCGGGAACGCTCTCGGGCGGTGAGAAGACGCGGTTGGCGTTGGCCGGGTTGGTGTCCAGCGCGGCGAATGTGCTGTTGCTGGACGAGCCGACCAACAACCTCGATCCGGCGAGCCGGGAGCAGGTGCTGGACGCCCTTCGGCGCTACGAGGGCGCCGTGGTGTTGGTCACGCACGATCCGGGAGCGGTGGAGGCACTGGAACCGGAACGGGTGATCTTGTTGCCGGACGGCACCGAGGATCACTGGTCCGACGAGTACCTGGATCTGGTGCAGTTGGCCTGACCAACGCGGTCTTGATCCATTAGGTACCACTGCGATCCCGCAATCGGATCAGTGTGATCGAACGGGTGGTCGGAGGATCACTCACGGGTACCTCCCGCGAACTCTCACCGATGATTTTCCTTGATCACCTGGCATTACCGGCTCTTGTGTTCGATCATTGCGGCGACAGGGGCCGCGTGCGGCCCAACCTGCTCGGAAGGAAGGCGGGACAAGGTGGCTGACCTGAAGAAGGGCGCCCGCATTACTGGAGCCGCGCGGGACAAGCTTGCTGCCGACCTGAAGAAGAAGTACGAGAAGGGTGCGAGCATCCGTTCGTTGGCCGAGGCGACCGGGAGGTCCTACGGCTTCGTGCACCGTGTGTTGACCGAGTCGGGGGTGCAGCTGCGTGGTCGTGGCGGTGCCACCCGGACAAAGAAGAAGTAAGCGACAGAAGACCGGTAGTACAGATCAAGATCAATTTTGGAGAGGCCGGCTTGCCGGAGTCGACAATCGATACGGATCTGCTTGACCGCGCGGGAGTGCGCCTGGAGGTTCGGGGAGCTCGGGCCACGATCACCCTGAACCGGCCGGAGGTGCTCAACGCCCAGACCCCGCGGATGTGGGAGGCGTTGCGCGCCATCGGCGACGGCCTTGATCCGGCGGTTCGGGTGGTGGTGGTACGCGGGGCCGGCCGGGCGTTCTCGGCCGGTCTGGACCGGCAGCTGTTCGGCGCGGAGGGGCTGGACGGCATGCCCGGACTGATGAGCCTGGCCGCTCATCCCGCGGAACGCGCCGAGGCGATGATCGCCGAGTTCCAGAAGGCCTTCAGCTGGCTGCACGATCCGGAGCGGATCACGATCGCCGCAGTACAGGGGCACGCCGTCGGGGCGGGCTTCCAGCTCGCGCTCGCCTGCGATCTGCGGGTGTTGGCCGAGGACGCACAGTTGTCCATGGCCGAGACCAGGTTGGGCATCGTGCCGGACCTGGGCGGAACCCTGCCCCTGGTGCGGTGCGTCGGCTACGCCAGGGCGGCGGAGATCTGCCTGACCGGCCGGCGGGTGCCGGCGGACGAGGCACTGCGGATGGGCCTGGCCAACGCCGTGGTGCCCGTCGACAAGCTCGACACCGCGGTGGACGAGCTCGTCGCAGCGCTCCTGCAGGCACCCGCCGGTGCGGCCAGGGAGACCCTGCGCCTGTTGGCTGCGGCGGCCGACGGGCCCTCGCTGGCCGAGCAGATGGCCGCCGAGCGTGCGGCCCAGGTACGGCGCCTGGCGGAGCTGGCCGGCTCCATGCAGACCCTGACGAACTGACACCGCCGCGCCGGCCGGCGGTGGCGCCGACGCGGGGCACCCGCACCGCGCAGGGTGCCCCACGGGGAGGTTCGGTGCCCACCTGCCGGGAGAGTTCGGGCTGTGTCCGGCCGCGGCACCGCCGCTGCCGGACGTTCGTGCGGGCAGAAACTCCCTCCACCACACCGGTCGGGTGACGAGCACGCCGTGCCGGGGTCCGTCATGTGTGCTCGTGGACCGGCTCCCGGCCACACCGTGGCGATCATGGCGCCGTCGGGAAGCGTGAGAGGCGTTCCGGCGTTGCTCCTGCCGCCACGGTGTGGAGAGGGAGGCCACGTGGACGGAACCTGGATGTTGATGCGCGGGGCGATGCGTCGGGCGGAGACCCCCAGAAGCGTGCGACCCGGCACGGTGCGGCGGGTACTGGCGTTCGCCCGCCCCCATCGCGCGTCGTTGGCGATCTTCCTGGCCCTGACCGTGGTGTCCGCCGTCATCGGCGTGGCCACACCCGTGCTGGCCGGCCGGGTGGTCGACGCGATCATCGCCCAGCGGGACAGCGGCATCGTGATCGGCCTGGCCGTGCTCATCGCCGGACTCGCCCTCGCCGAGGCCGGACTCGGTCTCGTCGAACGCTGGTTCTCCGCCCGCATCGGTGAGGGCCTGATCCTGGATCTCCGGCGCGCCGTCTTCGAGCACGTGCAGCGGATGCCGGTGGCGTTCTTCACCCGCACCCGGACCGGTGCGTTGGTCAGTCGGTTGAACAACGACGTGATCGGCGCCCAGCGTGCCTTCACCTCGACGCTGTCCGGCGTGGTCACCAACGTGATCCAGCTCGCGCTGGCGCTCGGGGTGATGCTCAGCCTGTCGTGGCGGGTCACGCTGTTGGCACTGTTGCTGCTCCCGGTCTTCCTGTTCCCGGCGCAGCGGGTGGGCCGGCGGATGGCCGAACTGCAGCGGGAGGCGGCCACCCTCAACGCCTCCATGACGACCCAGATGTCCGAGCGGTTCTCCGCCCCCGGTGCCACGCTGGTCAAGCTGTTCGGCCGGCCCGACCTGGAGGCCGAGGAGTTCGGACGGCGAGCCAGCCGGGTGCGGGACATCGGCGTACGCACCGCCATGCTGACCCGGTACTTCATGACCACCCTCACCCTGGTGTCCAGCCTGGCGCTCGCCCTGGTCTACGGGCTCGGCGGCTGGCTGGCGTTGCAGGGTGAGCTGGCCGCCGGCACCGTGGTCACCCTGGCTCTGCTGCTGACCCGGCTCTACTCCCCGCTGACCGCGTTGGCCAACGCCCGTGTGGACGTGATGGCCGCCCTGGTCTCCTTCGAACGGGTCTTCGAGGTGCTCGACCTGCCCCCCATGATCACCGAGCGGCCGAACCCGAGGCCGCTGCCCGACGGTCCCGTCTCGCTGGAGTTCGACGACGTCCACTTCAGCTACCCGTCCGCGGACAAGGTGTCCCTGGCCTCGCTGGAGGAGGTCGCCGTGCTCGACACCCGCGGCGGCCAGGAGGTGCTGCACGGGGTGAGCTTCCAGGTGGCGCCGGGCGAGATGGTCGCGTTGGTCGGCTCCTCCGGCGCCGGTAAGTCGACGATCGCCTCCCTGGTGCCCCGGCTCTACGACGTCGACTCCGGCGCGGTGCGGCTGTCCGGGGTGGATGTGCGCGACCTGTCCTTCGCCGCGCTGCGCGAGGCCGTGGGCGTGGTGACCCAGGACGGCCACCTGTTCCACGACACGATCGCCGCCAACCTGCGTTACGCCCGTCCGGACGCCACCGACGAGGAGCTGTGGGACGCGCTCCGGCGGGCGCGGCTGGAGGAGCTGGTCCGGTCCCTGCCCGACGGGCTGGACACCGTGGTGGGCGAGCGTGGCTACCGCCTCTCCGGAGGTGAGCGGCAGCGGCTGACCATCGCCCGGTTGCTGCTGGCCCGGCCGCGACTGGTGATCCTGGACGAGGCGACCGCCCACCTGGACTCCGAGTCGGAGGTGGCGGTGCAGGCGGCGCTGACCGAGGCCCTGGAGGGACGGACCGCCCTGGTGATCGCGCACCGGCTGTCCACCGTTCGTGCCGCCGACCAGATCCTGGTGGTGGAGGAGGGGCGCATCGTCGAGCGCGGCACGCACGCCGAGCTGATGGCCGCGGACGGTCGCTACGCCGAGCTGTACCGGACGCAGTTCGCCGAAGACGCCGAGATCCGCATGGCCAGCTAGCGTCGGTGGGTGCTCACCGAGCCCTGGGCGTCACACGGATCGGCCGGTCCGGTCGGGCCGGAATTCTGCCGGGCGGCTCCGGGTGGCGCCCCCGACGTCCGTCGTGGCCGAGGGACGAGCGGGGCGACGAGGGCCAACAACGTCGCGGGCAGCAGGAAACCGGCCGCGGGGTGGGCGGCGTAGACGGGGGTGAACACCAGGGGCGAACCCGCACCGCCCAGGAACCGCAGCGACTGCAGCACCGACACCGCCCCGCTGCGGTTCCCACCCTCCCCGGACAGCACCAGGGCGTTGAGCCCCACCATGACCAGCTGCGTGGGCACCCCCGCCGCCGCCCAGGCCAGCGCCACCGCGGCCAGCCACGGCAGCAGGCCCACCGCGACCACCAGCGCCGCGCCCACCAGCGCTCCGCACAGCACACACCGCCGAGGCCCGAACCGGTCCACGGCCTGACCGGCCGTCCGGGCGGTGAGCAGGCCGAGGACCCCGAATCCGGTCAGCAGCAGACCACGGGAGGACGCGGTGAGCCCGAACGCGTCCTCGAGCCGGATCGCGACCAGGTAGGACAACCCGCCCAGACAGCCCCAGGCGGCCAGAGCGACCACCCCGGCCCGTGGAGTGGGAGGCCGCCAGGCGCTGCGCAGGCTGGGGTGGGACTCCGTCCCTCGCCCCGCCCCGGGAGGCAGGCCGAGCCCGGCCAGCACCCCGGCCACCACGGCCACCCCGAGGAACGCCCAGCGCCACGACACCTCGGCGGCCGCGCCTCCCACCAGGGGGGCGAACGTCTGCCCGGCCGCCTGGGCGGAGGCGAACCACCCCAACGCCCGTCCCAGTCGTTCCCTCGGGGTGACCGCGGCCAACGCGGCCAACAGCAGCGGGGTGGTGAACGCGTTGGCCGCGCCCTGCAGCGCCCGCCCGGCCAGGAACAGCGCCCACGATCCGGCTGATGCGCACAGCAGCGACACCGCCGCGTACACCACGTAGGCCGTCCACACCGTGCGCCGGGCGCCCCACCGTTCACCGAGGGTCCCGGAGAGCAACATGACCACGGCGAACGGCACCAGGTAGGTGGTCAGCGACGCCGACGCGGCAGCGGTGGACACGCCGAACGCGTCACCGAGCTCAGGCAGCATGGACGACACCACGCCACCGCCGAGCGGACCGAGGAACCCCCCGGTGTACAGGCCGAGGACCGCCAGACGCCGACGGGACTCCGAGACGGTGCCCGTCATCGGCGCTCAGCTGTTGCCCGGTCCGCGCTCACCGCCGGAGTCGCTCGGTCCACGGCCCCGGCGCCGCAGGTAGCGTTCGAACTCGGCGGCGATGGCGTCTCCGCTGGTCTCGGTCAACCGGATCTCGGCGTCCCCGCGCTCCTCGAGGGCGCGGACGTAGTTGCGGACGTCCTCGTCCTCCTCGGTCATCTCGGTGACGGTGCGCTCCCACTCCTCGGCCTGCTCGGGGAGGGTGCCCAGGGGCACCTCCACATCCAGGACCTCCTCCACCCGGTGGAGCAGGGCCAGGGTGGCCTTCGGGGACGGCGGACTGGACACGTAGTGCGGCACGGCGGCCCAGAACGAGATCGCCGGGACACCGGCCTGCACGCACGCGTCCTGGAACACCCCCACGATCCCGGTGGGACCCTCGTACCGGGAGCGTTCCAGCCCGAACCGGGCGGCGGACGCCGTGTCGTAGGCGGTCCCGGTCACCGGAACCGGGCGGGTGTGCGGAGTGTCGGCGAGCAGGGCCCCGAGGGTGACCACCATGGTGATACCGAGGCGGTCCACGAAGCGCAGCAGTTCACCGCAGAAGGCACGCCAGCGCATGTTCGGTTCGATGCCGTGGACCAGGACGAGGTCGTTGGACGCGCCGGGCGGGCGGCACACCGAAAGCCGGGTGGTCGGCCATTCCACCCGACGGGTGATGCCGTCCACCAGTCGGACGGTGGGCCGGGTGACTTGGAAGTCGTAGTAGTCGTCGGGGTCGATCTCAGCCAGCGGTGTGGCGTCCCAGGTCAGCTGCAGATGCTCCACCGCGGTGCTGGCAGCGTCGCCGGCGTCGTTCCAACCCTCGAACGCCGCCACCATGACCGGTCTGGTGAGAGTCGGCAGCTCGTCAGCCATGCGGTCAGCGGCTTGGGGGCGCAGGTCGGGATCGGTCACCGGGCCAGCCTACGACCAGCCGAGCCCAGTCGTCGTGTGCGGCCTCGGTCGAGGGTTCCCGTACTGTGATACGGCCCCAGGTGATCACCACTCGGATCCGAGTTCCGGACGCCTACGCTGGGGCCATGTCCGATCGTGCCACGCATGCGCTGCTCGACGCTCTCCGGGAACGGCCGGTCATCGCCGACGGCGCGATGGGGACGATGCTGCAGTCCTGGCCGCTGATGCTGGACGACTTCGGCGGCCTGGAGGGCTGCAACGAGATCCTCAACGTCACCCGACCGGATGTCGTGCGGGCGGTGCATCGCGCCTACCTGGAGGTCGGGGTGGACGCGGTCGAGACGAACACGTTCGGGGCGAATCTGGCCAACCTGGGCGAGTACGGCATCGCCGACCGCATCCGCGAGCTGTCCGAGGCGGGGGCGGCACTGGCTCGCCAGGTGGCCGACGAGTTCGCCGAACCGGGCCGTCCCCGTTTTGTGCTTGGCTCGGTCGGCCCGGGCACCAAGCTGCCCACCCTGGGGCACGTGGCGTTCGCCGAGCTGCGGGACGCCTACGTCGAGCAGGTGCGAGGTCTGCTGGCCGGCGGGGTGGACGCGGTGATCGTGGAGACCGCGCAGGACCTGCTCCAGGCCAAGGCCGCCGTCATCGCCGCCCACCGAGCCATGACGGCCGAGGGACGGCGGGTGCCGATCATCGCGCAGGTCACGGTGGAGACCACCGGCACCATGCTGCTGGGCACCGAGATCGGTGCCGCGCTGAACGCCCTGGAGCCGCTGGGCATCGACCTGATCGGGCTCAACTGCGCCACCGGCCCCGCCGAGATGAGCGAGCACCTGCGCTACCTGTCCAAGCACGCCCGGGCGCAGCTGTCGGTGATGCCCAACGCCGGCCTGCCCGAGCTGGGCCCGGAAGGGGCGGTGTACCCCCTCACCCCCGACGAGCTGGCCGAGGCGCTGGCCGGGTTCGTCACCGAGTTCGGGGTGGGCCTGGTCGGCGGTTGTTGCGGCACCACACCCCAGCATCTGCGCGCGGTGGTGGAGGCGGTCCGGGAGCTGCGCCCGGCGCCGCGACGGCCTCGACCCGAGCCGGGGGTGTCCTCGCTGTACCAGATGGTGCCGTTCCGGCAGGACGCCAGCGTCCTGATGATCGGGGAGCGCACCAACGCCAACGGGTCCAAGGCGTTCCGGGAGGCCATGCTGGCCGACCGCTTCGAGGACTGCGTGGAGATCGCCCGCGGTCAGATCCGCGACGGCGCGCACATGCTGGACCTGTGCGTGGACTACGTCGGCCGGGACGGTGTGGCCGACATGGCCGAGCTGGCCAGTCGGCTGGCCACCGCGTCGACGTTGCCGATCATGCTGGACTCCACCGAGCCGGACGTGCTGCGGGCCGGTCTGGAGCGCCTGGGCGGCCGCTGCGTGGTCAACTCGGTGAACTACGAGGACGGGGACGGTCCCGGGTCCCGGTTCCGCCGGACCATGGAGCTGGTCACCGAGCACGGGGCGGCCGTGGTCGCGTTGTGCATCGACGAGGAGGGACAGGCTCGTACCGCGGAGTGGAAGGTGCGGGTGGCCACCCGGTTGATCGAGGACCTCACCACCAACTGGGGGATGCGCCTGTCGGACATCATCGTCGACTGTCTGACCTTCCCCATCTCCACCGGGCAGGAGGAGGTGCGGCGGGACGCCCTGGAGACCATCGAGGCGATCCGGGAGCTCAAGCGGCGTTACCCGGACGTGTGTACCACCCTGGGGGTGTCGAACGTCTCGTTCGGTCTCAACCCCGCGGGCCGGCAGGTGCTCAACTCGGTGTTCCTGCACGAGTGCGTCCGGGCGGGGCTGGACACCGCGATCGTGCACGCCTCCAAGATCCTGCCGATGTCGCGGATCCCCGAGGAGCAGCGCCTGGTGGCCCTGGACCTGGTGTACGACCGCCGGCGGGAGGGGTACGACCCGCTGGAGCGGTTCATGGAGCTGTTCGCCGGGGCCACGGTGTCCTCGTCCCGGGCCTCGCGGGCCGAGGAACTGGCGGCGTTGCCGCTGTTCGAACGGTTGCAACGCCGGATCGTGGACGGTGAGCGCAACGGGCTGGAGGCCGACCTGGACGCCGCACTCCGGGAACGGCCCGCCCTGGAGATCATCAACGACACCCTGCTGGCCGGGATGAAGACGGTCGGCGACCTGTTCGGCTCCGGGCAGATGCAGCTGCCGTTCGTCCTGCAGTCCGCCGAGGTGATGAAGGCCGCGGTGGCCTACCTGGAACCGCACATGGAACGCACCGACTCCCGGGGCAAGGGCCGTATCGTGCTGGCCACCGTCAAGGGGGACGTGCACGACATCGGCAAGAACCTGGTGGACATCATCCTGTCCAACAACGGCTACGAGGTGGTCAACCTCGGTATCAAGCAGCCCATCAGCAGCATCCTGGAGGCCGCCGCCGAGCACGACGCCGACGCCATCGGCATGTCCGGCCTGCTGGTGAAGTCCACGGTGGTGATGAAGGAGAACCTCGAGGAGATGAACTCCCGGGGAGTCGCCCACCGCTGGCCGGTGCTGCTGGGCGGGGCCGCACTGACCCGCTCCTACGTGGAGAACGACCTGACCGAGATCTATCAGGGCGAGGTGCGCTACGCGCGGGACGCCTTCGAGGGTCTGCGGCTGATGGACTCGATCATGGCACGCAAGCGCGGGGCGACGGTCGAACCCGACCCGGTCGCGGAGGCCAGGGCCGCCGAGCGCCGGGCCCGCCGGGAGCGGTCGCTGCGCATCGCCGAGGCCCGCCGGGCCGCGGCCGAGGCCGAGCAGGACCTGCCGGCCCGGTCGGACGTGGCGGTCGACGTCCCCATCCCCATCCCACCGTTCTGGGGCGACCGGGTGGTCAAGGGCATCCCGGTGGCCGAGTACGCGGCGCTGCTGGATGAGCGGGCCACCTTCATGGGTCAGTGGGGACTGCGCGGCGCCCGTGACGGCTCCGGCCCGACCTACGAGGAACTGGTGGAGACCGAGGGGCGTCCGCGGCTGCGCTACTGGCTGGACCGGTTGACCACCGAGGGGGTGCTGGCCCACGCGGCCGTGGTCTACGGGTACTTCCCGTGCGTGTCCGACGGGAACTCCCTGGTGGTACTGGCCGAACCCCGCCCCGACGCGCCCGAGCGGACCCGCTTCACCTTCCCCCGGCAGCGGCGCGACCGGCGCCTGTGTCTGGCCGACTTCTTCCTCCCCGTCGAGCTGGCCCGCGAACGCGGTCAGGTGGACGTGGTGGCCTTCCACCTGGTCACCATGGGGCAGCCGATCGCCGACTACGCCAAGGAGCTGTTCGCCAAGGACGCCTACCGGGACTACCTGGAGGTGCACGGGCTCGGGGTCCAGCTCACCGAAGCTCTCGCCGAGTATTGGCACAAGCGGGTGCGCGAGGAGCTGCGCTGGGCGTCCGGCGAGCCGGTCGCCGCGGAGGACCCCACCGAGGTCGAGGAGTACTTCCGGCTCGGCTACCGCGGGGCCCGGTACTCCTTCGGGTACGGTGCCTGTCCGGATCTGGAGGACCGCGCGAAGATCGTCGACCTGCTGCGTCCGGAACGGATCGGGGTGTCCCTGTCCGAGGAGTTCCAGCTCCACCCGGAGCAGTCGACCGACGCACTCATCGCGCACCATCCCGAGGCCAAGTACTTCAACACCTGACCGGCGTGTCGGTCGGACACCGCAGCCACCACGGCGAGGTGCCCTGCCGGCGCGCCCGGACCGAGGAACGGAGGGCACCGTGGTCCGACCGTCCGGGACGGACGGCCGAGACGGGTCGCTGGCTGCCGTGCTGTGGGACATGGACGGCACGCTGGTCGACTCGGAGAAGCTCTGGGACGTCTCGCTGACCGCGCTCGCCGAGCATCTGGGCGGGTCGCTCTCGGCGAGCACCCGGGCGGCGATGGTGGGCTCGAACATGGAGCGCACCCTGCGCATGATGTTCGCCGCCCTCGGGCGGGAACCGGAACCGGCCGACCTGGTGCGCGCCAGGAGGTGGCTCACCGAGCGCACCGCCGAGCTGTTCCGGCGGGAACTGGTGTGGCGCCCCGGGGCACGGGAGGCGCTGCGTGCCGTGCGCGCGGCGGGGGTGCCGATGGCACTGGTCACCTCCACCGAGCGGGCCCTGACCGAGGTGGCGCTGGACACCATCGGCCGGGACTTCTTCGACGTCACCGTGTGCGGTGACGAGGTGGACGGTCGCAACAAGCCGCTGCCCGACCCCTACCTGAAGGCGGCCCGGCTGTTGGGTGTGGATCCGGCCGCGTGCGTGGCCGTGGAGGACTCGCCGACCGGTGTGGCCGCCGCGGTGGCCGCCGGGTGCACCGTGTTGGTCGTGCCCTGCGAGGTGGCGGTGGAGCCGGGGGAACGTCGGGTCTTCCGGGAGTCGCTGGTCGGAGTGGACGTCACCGAGCTGGCCGATCTGCTGCGCGGTCAACGGCGTCCGTGCGCCCCCCGACAGGACACGGTCATCACCTGATGCGGTGAATGAGGGCCGGGTCGGGTCCCGTCGGTGCTGGTGATCCGCGTCTCGTCACGGGGCCGGGACCGGGGCGGGTCCCGGCCAGCAGCCGCGGGATGGGAGGATCGGCACCCGTGAAGACGTTCGACGAGTTGTTCGCCGAACTCAGCGAGCGCGCCCGCACCCGGCCGGCCGGTTCCGGCACGGTGGCCGCACTGGACGCCGGAGTGCACGCCCAGGGCAAGAAGGTGCTCGAGGAGGCCGGCGAGGTGTGGCTTGCCGCGGAGCACGAATCCGACGAGCGGCTCGCCGAGGAGATCTCCCAGCTGCTCTACCGCGTGCAGGTGCTGATGCTGGGGCGAGGGCTCACCCTCGAGGACGTCTACCGACATCTGTGATCGCGTTCGGATCCCGCCAGACGAACCCGTTCCCGACGATCTGACCCGACGCTTTCACGGAGAGACACCATGCTGCGTGTTGCGGTGCCCAACAAGGGCACACTGGCCGGACCGGCTTCCGAGATGCTCGCCGAGGCGGGATACCGGCAGCGTCACGACCGCGACCTGACCGTTCTGGACAGCGTCAACGAGGTCGAGTTCTTCTTCCTGCGCCCCAAGGACATCCCCACCTACGTCGGCTCCGGGGAACTGGACCTGGGAATCACCGGTCGTGACCTGGCCGAGGACTCGGGGGCCCCGGTGCGGGAGTGTCTGCAGCTGGGCTTCGGCAAGTCGACCTTCCGGTACGCCGCGCCGGCCGGCCGTGACTGGTCGGTCGGTGACCTGGCCGGCAAGCGCATCGCCACCTCCTACCCCCGGCTGGTGCGCCGGGACCTGGCCCGGCACGGGGTGGACGCGGACGTGATCCGGCTCGACGGCGCCGTGGAGATCTCCGTGCAGCTCGGGGTGGCCGACGCGGTGGCCGACGTGGTGGAGTCCGGGCGTACCCTCCGCCAGCACGGGCTGGTCGCGTTCGGGGAACCGATCTGCCACTCCGAGGCGGTGGTCATCGAACGGGCCGGCACGACCCAGACCCCGGAGAAGGCCCAGCTCGTCGCACGACTGCAGGGCGTGGTGTTCGCCCAGCAGTACCTGATGCTGGACTACGACTGCCCGCGACGGCTGCTGGACGCGGCCGTCGAGATCACCCCGGGGCTGGAGTCGCCCACGGTGGCCCCGCTGGCCGACCCGGACTGGGTCGCGGTACGTGCCATGGTGCCGCGCAAGGAGGCCAACGCGGTGATGGACCGCCTGGCCGCCCTGGGCTGCAAGGCGGTGCTGGCCTCCGACATCCGGTCCTGCCGGCTCTGAACCGTTCCGGTCGTGTGCCCCGCGCACCGAGGGCGGGGCACACGACCCGGACGTGACCGCACAGCCCGCCGGGTCAGCGGCCTCGGACCAGCAACGACTGGGCGGAACGGCCCACCGGTCCCGTGCTGTCGTGCAGCACGCTGGTCGCCAGTCCCACCCCACCCGGACCGATGACGGTCTCGGCGTCCATACCGATCCACTCGCCGACCGGTCGGCGATGCAGGTGCACGGTCAGCTCGGTGTTGACGAACAACCACCGGTGGATGTCCAACCGGCTGGAGACCCCGCTGGCCGAGTCGGCCACCGTCAACAGCCGTTGCAGGGGGCTCGGCTCCTCCCCGGCGACCAGTCCCACCCGCTGCCGCACCCACACCGCAGCTCGTCCCGGCTCGCCGCCACGCACCCACTCCCAGTGCATCGCGTCCAGGTAGCCGCCGTGCCACCAGTCGGGAAGTGGTGGTGACGACCCCCGGCCCGGAGGGGGCAACGGGGCGCCGGCGCCGCCCGCCACCGGAGCGGTGTCCACGCCCGTCATGCGCCAGGCCCGGGCCCGCGCCACCGGGCGGCCCGCCACGGTGATCTCGGCGGCCAGCAGTTCCACCGACCGCCCAGGGCGTTCCACGTGCGCAGAGACCGCCAGGTCGGTGCACGGCAGCGGCCCGAGGATCTCGACGGTCACCCTGGTGATCGTCGTGGCCTCCCGGGGCTCGCACCGCTCCATCGCCCGCGCCATCAGCGCGGACGGCGGCCCGAAGTGTTGGGTGTCCGGGGACCATGGGCCGACGGTGTGTTCGGTGGCGCGGAACAACCCGTCACCCAGCGACTCGTAGAACGCCCCTGCCACGTGCTCAGCCCTCGTCCTCCTGGTCCGGCAACTCCTCCGCCAGGGCCGCGGGATCCGGCCACCCGGGATAGGGCGGGGGCGTGCCCCCGAACGCCGGGCACAACGCCTTGTGGTCGCACCAGTGGCACAACCGGCTCGGGTTGGGGCGGAAGTCCCCCGACCGCCCTGCCCGCAGGATGGCGTCCCAGATGGCCACCAGCGTACGTTCGAAACGTCGCAGTTCCGCCTCGTCCGGGGTGTACACCAGGGACTGTCGGTCGGCCAGGTACATCAGGCGCAGCTGACGCGGTACCACGTTCCGGGTGCGCCACAGCAACAGGGCGTAGAACTTCATCTGGAACAGCGCCTTGGCCTCGCCGATGTCCCGCGGCACCGCGCCGGTCTTGTAGTCGACCACCCGGATCTCCCCGGTGGGCGCCACGTCCAGCCGGTCGATGTACCCGCGCAGCAGGACACCCGACTCGAGCTCGGCCTCCACCAGCAGCTCGCACGCCTCCGGCTCCAGGCGGCGCGGGTCCTCCAGACCGAAGTAGCCGTCCAGCAGTTTCTCGGCGGAGGCCAGCCAGTCGGCCAGCTCCGGGTCGTCGGAGCCGTCGAACAGCTCGGCGAAGTCCGGTCGTTCGGCACGCAGTCGTTCCCAGGCCGGAGTCAGCAGCCGTCGTGCCGTGTCGGGCAGTCGCTGCTCGGCGGGCAGCTGGAAGAGTTCCTCCAACACCGCGTGCACCACGGTGCCCCGTACCTGCTCTCTGGTCGGCTTCTCCGGCAGTCGGTCCACCGCGCGGAAGCGGTACAACAGGGGACACTGCTTGAAGTCACTGGCGCGCGAAGGGGACAGCGCGGGGCGCCGCACCGTACGGCCGACCCCGGTCCCCACAGCCCGGCCCGCCGCGGCTGCCTCGATCGTCTCCGGCATGCCCCGCACCATAGGGCAGTCCACGGACACTGCGTCGGACCGCTGTGGGGGACCGGGGACCTGTGTGTCACGGTGGCCCCACACCATGGCCCCTACCCTGTGGCCATGGCCGCAACCAGCCGCGGGACGCCGCCGGCCGCACCGGAGGGAGGTCTGGTGCTGTGCCGGGTCGTCGGTGTTCCCGTGCTGCTCGCACCTTCCTGGTGGTTCGGTGCGGCCATGGTGGTCCTGCTGTACCTGCCGGTCGTGGCCCGGTTGCTGCCCGGATCCGGTGTGGGGGCGGCGGTGCTGCTGGCGCTCGCCTTCGCGGTGGTGCTCGGGGTGTCGGTGCTGCTGCACGAGCTGGGGCACTGCCTGGTCGCGGTGCACCTGGGGCTGCCGGTGCGCCGGGTGCGGCTCTACCTGTTCGGCGGAATCACCGAGATCGCCCGCACCCCGGCCCGACCGGCCCACGAGGGCATGGTCGCCGTGGCGGGGCCGGTCGTCTCCGCCGTGCTGGCCGTGCTCCCGTTCGGGTTGTGGTTGCTGCTGGAGCCGGACACGCCGCTGCGGCTGCTGGTGGCGCAGATCGCGGTGGCCAACGCCCTGGTCGCGGTGGCCAACCTGTTGCCGGGACTGCCGCTGGACGGGGGACGGTTGCTGCGTGCCGCGGTGTGGGCGCTCACCCGGCGGCGGAACGCCGGAACCCGGGCCGGTGTGGTGGGCGCGGGCCTGGTGGCCACCGGGCTGGTGTGGTGGGCGCTGATGGGCCTGGCCGACGGCGTGGACGACCGTTGGTTGCGGCTGGCGGCGTGCGTGTTGATGGCCTGGTTCGTGGCGGCGGGCGCGGGGACGGAACTGGCCGCCGAGCAGCGGCGTCAGTGGCCATCGGACCTGAGGGTGGCCGAACTGGTGCTGCCGGTGCTGCAGCTTCCCGCGGAGAGCCCGGTCGCCGACGCGCTGACCGCCTCCGCCGGGCGCGGGGTGGTGCTGGTCCGGGCGGACGGGGTCGCCGTGGGGTTGCTCGACCCCCAGGCCGCCCAGCGTCTGGCCGAGACCGCACCGCTGGCCCCGGCCGAGCGGGCCGCGGAACCGATCCGACCCGAGACCGTGCTGCTGGACTCCGATCCGGGCGAGGAGGTCCTGGAACGGGTGCGCACCACGGCCGCCTGGCAGTTCCTGGTGGTGGACGCCGAGGGGCGACCCACCGGCGTGTTGCGACGCGAGGACCTGCGGGAGGCGCTGCGGCGCGTCTGACCTCCACCCGAGGTCGGTGGGCCCGCCACCCGGTGCCCGGGGGAGTTCTGCGACGATTCTCCGTCGGCCGTCCGCTGCTGCCCGCCGTGCCCACCGCCGCGCGGGCCGGGACCGGCCGGACCAGAGGCTGACCGAACCCTGCGAAAGGCACGACACGCGTGAGCACTGCCAGTGGACCGTTCCGGGAAGGCGACCGGGTGCAGCTGACCGACCCCAAGGGGCGCCGGTACACCCTGGTGCTCCAGGCGGGCGGTCAGTACCACACGCACCGGGGGGTACTCGCCCACGACGATCTGATCGGCCGGCCCGAAGGGTCGGTGGTCACGTCCAGCGGTGGTACCTCCTTCCTGGCGCTGCGCCCCCTGCTGGCCGACTACGTGCTGTCCATGCCGCGCGGAGCCCAGGTCATCTATCCCAAGGACGCCGCACAGATCGTGATGTGGGGTGACATCTTCCCCGGGGCGCGGGTGTTGGAGGCCGGTGCCGGTTCCGGTGCCCTGACCTGCTCGCTGCTGCGGGCGGTCGGCGAGCGGGGGAAGGTGATCTCCTACGAGGTGCGCCAGGACCACGCCGAGCACGCGGTGCGCAACGTGGAGCACTTCTTCGGGGAGCGACCGGCGAACTGGACGCTCCGGGTGGGTGACCTGAACGAGTACCCCACCGACGGCGGTGGTGAGGTCGACCGGGTGGTGCTCGACATGCTCGCCCCGTGGGAGGTGCTGGACACGGTGGCCGGTGCCCTGGTGCCCGGCGGTGTGCTGGTCGTCTACGTGGCGACCACGACCCAGCTCTCCCGTGTCACCGAGGCGCTGCGGGAACAGCAGTGCTGGACCGAGCCGCAGGCGTGGGAGACGTTGATGCGGCCGTGGCACGTGGTGGGGCTGGCGGTGCGTCCCGAGCACCGCATGGTGGCGCACACGGCGTTCCTGCTGACCGCGCGGCGGCTGGCGGAGGGTGTGGTGCCGCCGAAGCCGCAGCGCCGCCCCAGCCGGGGCTGAGATCGACCGGGACCGGATGTCCGTACTCCGGGCTCAGGCCCGGTCCGGACACGACACGGCCGGACGGGCCCAGCCCGTCCGGCCGTGTCCGCACGTCGACGGATGACGGTGCGACCGCACCGAGGCGACGGTGTGCCAGGAGTGGTCAGCCGCCCAGGCCCGGAATGGAGCCGTCGCCCTCGATACGGCACACCTTCCAGCCACCACTCTCCTTGACCAGGTCCAGCGTGTAGGTGACCTTGATCGACGTCGGCGACCCCGGCATGGTCATGGTGGCGTCGACCTCGGCGGTTCCCCGGTCGCCCGAGGTCGACACGTCGGTGACCGTCGCGTCGACGCTCATCTGGCGCTGCATCTCCTCCAGCTGCTCCTGGAAGTCAGGCGGAACGTTGCCCGGAGGAGTGGGCATCGGGCCCTCGAGGATGTCCTTGTAGCTCGCGCAGTACAGGTCCTTGTCCATCTGCGTCTTGTTCTCGAGGGCGGAGGCGAAGGCCTCGGCCACCTCGCGTGCGTCACCGCCGCCGGAGCCGCCGAAGCCACCGGAGCCGCCGGAGCCACCGGAGCCACCGGAGCTACCGGAGCCACCGGAGCTACCGGAGTCACTGGAGGCTGAGGAGCCGGAGCCACCGGAGCTACTGGCCAGGGCGATGAGCAGGCCACCGCCGCCGAGCACGACGACGGCGGCGATGACGAGACCGATGATCAGCCCGGTGTTGTTCTTCTTCGGTGGCTGCGGGCCCCATCCGGGCTGCGCGCCGAAACCGGGCTGCTGGCCGAATCCCGGCTGTGGGGGGTAGCCGCCGGGGTTCGGCATCTGCGGTTGGGGCCCGGTGGGCGGGAAACCACCGGGCTGCCCGAAGCCCCCCGGCTGGGGGCCGGGTGCACCAGGGTGCTGAGGCGGGTAGGTCACGGACGGAACTCCTCGTGTCGAGAGACCATGCCGACGCGACTGCATCGGTGCCGGCGTGACCTTACCGCTCGCCCATACAGGGGAGCGTTGGTTTGGTCAACTTCGCCCGACGGGCCGATTCCCTGGTACCGGATGTGAGGTTCCGGCCTCGGGACGGGCCTGCCACACCGCCCTGCGGGGCCCGCTCAGCTGTGTTCTCGTGATGCCGTCGGACAGTCGGGGCAGGCCCACCGCTCTGCTCGGCCCACCGCCGGGCCGAGGTCGAACGATCGGGCCGGCGCAGGTCGGCGGGATGTCTCACCGGGCGACGGGTCCGTGGTGACGGCCGACGTCGTGGCCGGG
Source organism: Pseudonocardiaceae bacterium (assembly GCA_036562635.1). Taxonomy (GTDB): domain Bacteria; phylum Actinomycetota; class Actinomycetes; order Mycobacteriales; family Pseudonocardiaceae; genus DATCJU01. The sequence continues at coordinate 48,710 of DATCJU010000099.1, read as the reverse complement.
GCGTATCGCTCGAACGAGTGAGGTCGAGGCGGAATCGGTGGTGTTGCCGGGACGTTTCCCCGGGGTGGCCCTGCGGGTCTCTCACATCGTGGGCGCGACCGCCGCGTGGGACCGGATGTCGTGCCGGCGTCGCGCCGAGCCGGACCGCCGGTGGCGCCCGGTGGAGCGGCTGCGTGGCTCGACCCGGCATCCTCCGAGGGCGTTCTTCTCACAAAGTGGGACACCGAAGGGTTACAACCGGCAGTGGTAGCCGATCCGAAGACGGGTACTTGCTGTGCTGGAGGTACCGGTAGAGCTGTGGCGAGTCTCGCATCCAGCACCGGAGGGGTGCATGGCGTAGGGGGAAGGTGGACTCTCCGTAATGATGAATCGGTTCGGCTCATGACCAGCGTGGAGCAGCGCTTCCGGCCGACCGGGCGTTTTGCGGCGGATGGCCCAACCCTTGGCATCTGCGAAGCGGCTGTTGACGGTGATCGCCGGTACCGTGGGTGTACGGAGCACGGGAGGAGGGTGCCGACATGCAGCACGACCGTCCCGGCAGTCGGCCCGATGAGGGCGGCGAGCGGAACGGCGGCATGAGCGTCGCCGAGTTGACAGCCCAGATCAGATTCCTGGAAGACGAGGTGGCGCTGCTGCGCCGCAAGCTCACCGAATCCCCGCGCCACGTCCGGTTGCTGGAACAGCGCCTCGCCGAGGCGTCGAACCGGGTGGCCCAGCTGACCGAGCGCAACGCCAAACTGGTGGAGACGCTGCGGGAGGCACGGAGCCAGTTGTTGGCGCTGCGCGAGGAGGTCGACCGGCTGGCACAGCCGCCGAGCGGGTACGGCGTGTTCCTCGCCAGGCACGAGGACGGCACCGTCGACGTGTTCACCGCGGGTCGGCGGATGCGCGTCGCGGTCTCCCCCGCGGTGGACGTCGAAGCCCTCCGGCTGGGACAGACCGTGCGTCTGAACGAGGCGTTGACGGTGGTCGAGGCCGGCTCCTTCGAGCGCACCGGCGAGGTGTGCACACTGCGGGAGGTGCTGCCCGAGGACGGGGAGGAGAAGCCGAGTCGGGCCCTGGTGGTCGGACACGCGGACGAGGAGCGGGTCGTGCTGCTCGCGGAATCGCTGCTCGACTCGCCCCTGAAGCCGGGGGACTCCCTCCTGGTGGACTCCAAGGCCGGCTACGCCTACGAGCGGGTGCCCAAGGCCGAGGTCGAGGACCTCGTGCTGGAGGAGGTCCCCGACGTCGACTACTCCGACATCGGTGGTCTGGCCCGGCAGATCGAGCAGATCCGCGACGCGGTGGAGCTGCCGTTCCTGCACGCGGAGTTGTTCCGCGAGTACAAGCTGCGCCCGCCCAAGGGCGTGCTGCTGTACGGGCCGCCCGGTTGTGGCAAGACGTTGATCGCCAAGGCGGTGGCCAACTCGCTGGCCAAGCAGGTGGCGGCCGCACGTGGGGACAACGAACGGCAGGCCAAGTCCTACTTCCTCAATATCAAGGGGCCGGAGCTGCTCAACAAGTTCGTCGGTGAGACCGAGCGGCACATCCGGCTGATCTTCCAGCGGGCACGGGAGAAGGCGTCGGAGGGCACTCCGGTCATCGTGTTCTTCGACGAGATGGACTCGATCTTCCGGACCCGCGGCAGCGGTGTCTCCTCCGACGTGGAGACGACCATCGTCCCGCAGCTGCTCAGCGAGATCGACGGTGTCGAGGGGCTGGAGAACGTCATCGTCATCGGCGCCTCCAACCGCGAGGACATGATCGACCCGGCGATCCTGCGGCCCGGCCGGCTCGACGTGAAGATCAAGATCGAGCGGCCGGACGCCGAGGCGGCCAAGGACATCTTCTCCAAGTACCTCACGCCCGACCTGCCGATCCACGCCGACGACCTCGCCGAGTTCGGTGGGGACAAGCAGGCGTGCATCGACGCGATGATCCAGCACACGGTCGAGCGGATGTACGCGGAGGTGGAGGAGAACCGGTTCCTGGAGGTCACCTACGCCAACGGGGACAAGGAGGTCCTGTACTTCAAGGACTTCAACTCCGGTGCGATGATCCAGAACATCGTCGACCGGGCGAAGAAGGCGGCGATCAAGGCGGTGCTGGAGACCGGGCAGCCGGGGCTGCGGGTGCAGCACCTGCTGGACGCCATCGTCGACGAGTTCGCCGAGAACGAGGACCTGCCCAACACCACCAACCCGGACGACTGGGCGCGGATCTCCGGCAAGAAGGGCGAGCGGATCGTCTACATCCGCACCCTGGTCACCGGCAAGAACCAGGAGGCGGGCCGGGCGATCGACACGGCGACCAACACCGGCCAGTACCTGTGAACCTTGGGTCCACAGGACGTCACGGGGCCGTCACCTTCGGGTGACGGCCCCGTGTCACAGACGGACCCGTTCACCGACCCAGGGGTCCGTGATCCCTCCACCAGGTGATCGCATACTCTGCCTCCGCCCGTCGTGCGGCGGGGTGAGCGCGGTTCCGGTGGACGTGGAGGTGTGCTGTGCGTGGGGTCGTGGCGGCGGCTGTGCTGGCGCTCGCTGCCCTCGTGGCCGGGTGTTCCCACCGGCCCAACAACCTCTCCGACGGCTCCTACTACGCCGACCCCACGGTGGCCACGAGCACGCCCGCGACGGTGGCCGGCTCCTCCCCGGCACCCCCCACCACGAGTGCCAGCCCCCTGGTGGACACCGGTGTGCTGCGGCAGAAGGTGCTGGCCGACAGTCGGGTGGCGGTCGAGGAGTTCAAGCCGGTCCGGCCGGCCGCTGCGTGGACCCCGGCCCCGTTGCCCAGCTGCCGGATCGACCTGGCACCCGCGGGCAGGACGGTGGCGGTCCGTGCCGAGTGGAGCACCGGAACCGGTGCCGATCTGGTCCAGCACGTCGTCGCCCACCCCGACGGGCGGGCCGCCGAGGCGGTCGAACGTGCCCGCGAAGGACTCACCTGCACCACCTACACCGACGACGGGAGAACCGTCCGGATCGGGGACGAGGCGAAACTGGCCGAGGTCGACGGGGTGGACGACCGGTTCGCCTGGTGCGAGCGGGTGCAGCCGGGACCCGCTGGCCGGGCGACCGGCGGGCGCTGTCACGTGGTGCTCGCCCACGGTGAGTTGCTCACCCACCTGATGGTGTCCACGCTCTCCGAGGAACGGGCTCGGGAGCGGCTGAACGCGCTGCTGCCGCATGCCGTCGCGGCCCTGACCGACGGCGCGTCCTGATCCCTGCACCGGCCGTCACGGGCCGGGTACGGTGACCGGGCGGGGAGGAGGGGCACGTGGACCGGAAGACACGCCTGGGAATCGGCCTGGCTGCGCTCGGGCGGCCCGCCTACATCAACCTCGGCCGCCGACAGGCCCTGCCCGCGGACCGCTCGGTGGAACGGATGCGTGCCGCCACCTGGGCGGTGCTGGACGAGGCCTACCAGGCCGGGATCCGCTGGGTGGATGCCGCCCGGTCCTACGGGCGCGCCGAGGAGTTCCTGGCCGGGTGGCTGGCCGAGCGTGGCCACCACGACGTGACCGTCTCCAGCAAGTGGGGGTACGCCTACGTGGGTGCCTGGCGGCTCGACGCCCCGGTCCACGAGGTCAAGGAACACTCGCTGGAGCGGTTCCGCACCCAACTCGCCGAGAGCCGGGAGTTGCTCGGGAACCGGATCGCCCTGTACCAGGTGCACTCGCTGACCGTGGACAGTCCGCTGTTCGACGACCCTCGCCTGCTGGCCGCCCTCGCCGAGCTGGCCGCCGAGGGGGTGCGGGTCGGGTTCTCCACCTCCGGGCCGGAACAGGCACAGGCCGTGCGCCGGGCGCTGGACCTGCAGGTGGACGGTCGGCCGGTCTTCACCGCCGTGCAGTCCACCTGGAACCCCCTGGAGCCGTCGGTTGGCGTGGCCCTGAGCGAGGCACATCAGGCGGGCTGGCACGTGCTGGTGAAGGAGCCGCTGGCCAACGGACGGCTCGTGGTGCACCCACCGGAGGCCCTGTCCGCCCTGGCCACGCGGTACGGAGTGGGTCCCGACGCGGTGGCGCTCGCCGCGGCACTGGCCCAGCCCTGGGCGGACACCGTGCTGCTGGGACCGGCCGGGGTGGATCAGCTGCGCGCCAACCTCCGCGTGCTCGAGGTGGACCTTGTCGCCGACGACCTGGCGGAGCTGGCCACCCTGGCCGTGCCCGCCGAGCGGTACTGGGCGCAGCGTGCCGCGTTGGCCTGGACCTGACACCGTCCGGCCCCGGACGGGTCTCACCCGTTCCGGCGACGCTCCCACTCCTGGAACAGCAGACGCCCGTCCGGCACGAAGGGCCAGGTCGGATCGGCCAGCCGTGCCCGCAGCTCGGTCAGATCCATCCACCAGCCCGCCACCACCTCCTCCGGCTGGTGCACCACCGGGCCGTCCCAGTGGGTGACGAAGGTGTGTGCGTGGTAGCGCACCGTCCCGTCCACGTACCGCAGCGTGAACAGCGGCTCCAGTGTCACCCCGCGGATACCGAGCTCCTCGGCCAGCTCCCGCTCCGCACAGGCCGACGGTGACTCGCCGCTGAGCAGCACTCCACCCGCCCAGCAGTCGTGCATCGCCGGGTAGACGTCCTTGTGCGGGCTGCGCAGGTGTACGTAGACCCGTTGTCCGTCCTCCGGGCACACCAGAACCGCCGTGGCGGCGTGCCACAACCCCTCGGCCCGGACCTGCGCCCGCGTGGCGACACCGATCTCGACCCCGTCCGCGTCGTACACCGCGACCAGTTCCTCGGCGGTTCCCACCCCGGGATCGTCCCACCCGAGGGTGCCGCACGTCGCGTCCCCTCGTCCTCGGGGATGAGGTGATCGTCCTTCGGTCGGGGTGCCACTGCGACCAGGGGGTGATCCGAAGCCGCGACCGTCGACCGATGCCGGTGCACACGGGCCGGTCCTAACTTCCTCCTGGGTCGGAGCTGTGCGATGTGGCGTCCGAGTGCCACGGTGACCTGGGGGAGGACGAACGGCGTGAACCTGCTGACTCCGCTCCGTCTGAGCGTGGCCGAGCTGCGCCACCGGCCGGGGCGGGCCCTGCTGCCCGGAGTGGCCCTGGTGGTGGGCTTCGCCTGCCTGGTGGCGTCCCTGTTGCTCACCGACGCGTTCCGGCGTGCCGCCGTCCAAGGCGCACCCCGGGTGCCGGACGCGGTCGACCTGGTCGTCGAGCGTGCCCGGGGTCGCTCCAGGAGGACCAGGTGGATCTGGTCGCGGTGGCCCAGCGTCTCGAGGGTCTCCCCGGGGTGCAGCGGGTGGTGCCGGTACAGCGGGTGGAGCTGGACCTGCTCGTCGAGAACGGCCGGGCCGGACTGACCGACCGGGCCGTCCTGGACGTCGAACAGCCCGAGTCGGGGCTGCGCCGGTTCCCCGTGGCGGAGGGGCGGGCCCCGCAGGCTCCGGACGAGATCGCCGTCGACCGGGTTACCGCACACCGGTACGACCTGCGGCCCGGCAGCACGGTGCTGGTGGCCGACGTGGAGGGTCGGGCCTTCCCCGTGACCGTCTCCGGGATCAGCCTGCGCGGTGCCCTGGGGGAGCGGCCGGAGCTGGTGGGGGTGCCCGAGCTGGCCGCGCGGGTGGACACCGATCCGGTGCTCCACGGGATCCACCTGGTGCTCCAGCCGGGGCACGACCCGGCCACGATGCAGGCCGAGGTGCTTCAGACGGCCGGGGCCGGGGTGGCCGTGCGGACCGCTGCGGCGGTCAACGCCTCCGAGCAGCAGGCCAGGGAGAGCGGCGTCAGCATCTTCCTGCTGTTCAGCGTCCTCGCCCTGGCGACCGCGATGTTCGTCGCCGCGGCCACCTTCCGCGCCGTCTACCTGCAGCGGCAACGGGAGACGGCGCTGCTGCGCTGCCTCGGTGCCCAGCGGGGAACCCTGGTCGTCGGTCGGCTCGTGGAGGCTGGGGTCACCGGGGCGGTCTGTGGGCTGCTCGGTGCCCTGCTGGGCGGGCCGTTCGCCGTGGGGCTGGCCCGGTTGCTGGACGTCACCGGGGTGTCACTGCTGATGGGAGTGGTCGCCCTGGAGCCCCGACCGCTGCCTGCGGCGGGATACGTGGCGACGGCGGTCCTGCTGTCCGCCGGGTTCGGCACGGCGGCCGCTCTCCGTCCCGCGTTGGCGGCCTGCGGAGTGGCTCCGCTGGCGGCGCTGCGCGACGCCGAGGAGCCGCCCCCCGAACGGGCGCTGCCCCGGGGTCGCCTGATCCGGGGCCTGCTGGTCACCGCAGGCGCGGTGGTCCTGGCCCTGGCCGCCGGAGCCCTGAGGGGCTCCACCGCGGCGCTGGCGGTCGTGCTGATGTCGGCTATCGCCGCGGTGGCCGGCCTGTTCTGGATCCTCGGGCCGGTCGTGGTGCCCGGGCTGAGCCGGTTGTTCGGTGCGTTGGTCCGTCCGATCGGTGGGCTCACCTGGCGCCTGGCCGCGCTGGAGGTACGCCGGGTGCCCCACCGCTCCGCGTCCGTGGCCCTGCCCCTGGTCGCGGCGAGCGCCCTGATCACCTTCGGTCTGACCGTCATGGGCGGGATCACGAAGGCCGTGGTCACCGAGGACCTGCCCCGGCCCGATGTCGTGGTCTTCGACAGCGGGAACCGCCCCCTGCCGTCGGCCACGCTGCAGGCGGCCGGTGCCGATCCGCGGGTGGCGGCTGCCGCCGTGGTGCATACCGGCCGGGCCGTGCTGCCGGTCCACGGCAAGGCGACGCCGGTGGCGGTGGCCAGCGCCGAGCCGGAGGCGATGCGGGGAGTGCTGCTCCGCGCCGGGATGGCGGAGACGGCCCTGGCGGACTTCGGGACGGACGCCGCGTTGCTCGGCCGAGGCTGGGCGCGTTCGCTCCGCCTGTCCGTCGGGGACCGGTTCACCGTCGAGGGACTTCCCGACGGGTCACGGACGGTCCGTTACGCCGGGGAGCTGCCCACCTCGGTGCTGCCGGGCGTCTCCGTACTGTTCGTCGGTTCCCAGGAAACACCGGTGGGACCGCCCACGTCGGTGCTGGTGTCGTTGCATCCCGACGCCGATCCTGCCGCCTACCGGGACGCGGTGCTGTCCGCGTCGTCCGACGCCCCGACGGTGGTGGCGCGGATCGGGGGCGAGGCGGACGCGCAGGCCCGGGAACAGCTGCAGCTGATCGGCATCCTGTTCGCCACGCTGCTGGGACTGTCCGTCGCGGTCGCGGTCGCCGGCATCGGCACCACCCTGGCGGTCTCGGTGCGGGAGCGGCGTCGTGAACTGGCCCTGCGTCGTGCGCTCGGGGTCACCGTCGCCGGCATGCGTTACGGCGTGATCGCCGAGGCGCTGCTGCTGGCCGGGGTCGGTCTGCTCGGCGGCGGTGCGCTGGGCGTGTTCTACGCATGGCTCACCCCGTTCGTCATGGGACTGACCGTCACCCCCACCGCGCCACCGACGGCGGTGGTGGTCGGGGCCGCCGCGGTGCTGCTGCTGACCGTACTGGCCGCAGCGGTCCCGGCCAGGGCGGCGGCTCGTGTCGCCCCGGCCGTGGCCCTGGCCGGGGAGTGAGCCCGAAGGTGGGCGCGCACTCTGGTCCTTGGGGCGGAAACCGGATGCGCGCCCACGGCCCACCGAGGTGGCAACCGGGTGGTCTGCCGAGCCGGACGGCGGTGAGTACCCGTGCCGGGCCCGTACGCTGGGAGCATGCGGCGGATCATGGGAACCGAGGTGGAGTACGGCATCGCGGTGCCGGGAGACGCGACCGCGAACCCCGTACTGACCTCCACGCAGGTCGTGCTGGCGTATGCGGCAGCAGCCGAGGTGCCCCGGGCGCGTCGGGCGCGCTGGGACTACGAGGTGGAGTCGCCGCTGCGCGACGCCCGCGGGTTCGACCTGGGTGCTCCCGGGGTGCCCCCCTCGGACCCCGACGTCGAGGATCTGGGCGCGGCGAACGTGATCCTGACCAACGGTGCGCGTCTGTACGTCGACCACGCGCACCCGGAGTACTCCACGCCCGAGGTCACCAATCCGCGGGACGTGGTGATCTGGGACAAGGCCGGGGAGCGGGTGATGGAGCAGGCCGCCATGCGCGCCGCCACCGTGCCCGGTCAGCCGCGTGTCCAGCTCTACAAGAACAACGTGGACGGCAAGGGCGCCAGCTACGGCGCGCACGAGAACTACCTGATGGCGCGCAGCACGCCGTTCACCGCGGTCATCGCCGGGTTGATCCCGTTCTTCGTCTCCCGGCAGGTCGTGTGCGGTGCCGGCCGGGTCGGCATCGGGCCCGCGGGGGAGGAAGCCGGCTTCCAGCTCTCCCAGCGCGCCGACTACATCGAGGTGGAGGTCGGACTGGAGACCACCCTCAAGCGGGGGATCATCAACACCCGGGACGAACCGCACGCGGACGCCGACAAGTACCGCCGACTGCACGTGATCATCGGCGACGCGAACCTCGCCGAGTACGCCACCTACCTCAAGCTGGGCAGCACCGCCCTGGTCCTGGACATGATCGAGGACGGGGTCCGGCTGGACGACCTGCGGCTGGCCGACCCGGTGCGCTCCGTGCACCGGATCAGCCACGACCCCACGTTGAAGACCACCGTCGAGCTCGCCGACGGACGCAGGTTCACCGGGCTGGACATCCAGGCGGCCTACCACGAGCGGGCGACGGCGCACGCCGAGCGCACCGGTGCCGACCGCACCGCCCTGGAGGTGCTGCGGGTGTGGGGCGAGGTGCTGGACGCGCTGCGCCGGGACCCGATGGAGTGTGCGGACCGCCTGGACTGGCCGGCCAAGCTGCGTCTGCTGGAGGGCTACCGGGCCCGGGACGGCCTGGGCTGGGCCTCGCCGCGGCTGCAGATGATCGACCTGCAGTACTCCGACGTCCGGCTGGACAAGGGGCTGTACAACCGACTGGTGGCCCGGGGGTCGATGCGCCGCCTGGTCAGCGAGGAGGAGGTGCAGGCGGCCATCACCACCCCGCCGGAGGACACCAGGGCCTACTTCCGAGGGCGCTGCCTGGAGCGTTACCCCAACGCGGTCGCCGCGGCGTCGTGGGACTCGGTCATCTTCGACCTGGGGCGGGAATCCCTGGTGCGAATTCCGACGCTGGAACCGCTGCGGGGTACCAAGGCGCACGTGGGCCAGTTGCTGGAGGCGTCCGAAACCGCCGAGGAGCTGGTGGAGGCCCTGACCAGGGGCTGACCGGGAACCGGGTCGACGGGACCTCGACCCGCCCTCGAGTGACACGAGACGCCCGGTGGCCGCAGTGGGTAATGTTCATGGTAGGTCCACCGACCCGGGAGGCGAGATGTCGCAGGAGAAGGTACAGCGGCACGGTGGTGGCGACGGCGACGACGAGGCGCTGGAGACCGCGCCGGCAGGCCAGGAACGCCGCGAGAAGCTGGGTGAGGACGTCGACGCCATCCTGGACGAGATCGACGACGTCCTCGAGGAGAACGCCGAGGACTTCGTTCGCGCCTACGTGCAGAAGGGCGGCGAGTAACACCAGGTGTGGTGCGGACCGCCCCGGGTCGGGGCGGCCCGCCCGCGCATGCCATCCCGACAAGCGATCAGGAGACGGATCCAGCCGATGGAACACACCTCGGTCCGGCCCCAGCGCGCTGGGGCGCTGCCAGCGGCATTCCTCGTTCCGGGCACTTCTTCGTTCACCGAGTTTCTCCGCATGGCCGCTCCGGAGCTGCTGCCGGGACGGCGTGCGTTGCCGGAGGGGTACGTGGAGGCTCCGCACGGCACCACCATCGTCGCGCTGACCTGCCGTGGTGGAGTGGTCATCGCCGGTGACCGGCGGGCCACCATGGGGAACCTGATCGCCCAACGGGACATCGAGAAGGTGTTCGTCACCGACGAGTACTCGGCGGTGGGCATCGCGGGTACCGCCGGCGTCGGTATCGAGATGGCGCGGCTGTTCGCGGTGGAGCTGCAGCACTACGAGAAGCTCGAGGGCGTGCCGTTGTCGCTGGACGGCAAGGCGAACCGCCTGGCCAGCATGCTGCGCGGCAATCTCGACGGCGCGATGATGGGCCTGGCGGTGCTGCCGCTGTTCGTCGGTTACGACCTGGACGCCCCCGACCCCGACCGGGCCGGGCGGATCATCTCCTACGACATCACCGGCGGTCGGTTCGAGGAGGCCGCCGGCTACCACGCGGTGGGCTCCGGATCGCTGTTCGCCAAGTCGGCGCTGAAGAAGCGGTACGAGCCGGACGCCGACGTGGACACCGCGGTGCGGACCGCGGTCGAGGCCCTGTACGACGCGGCGGACGACGACACCGCCACCGGCGGGCCCGACCTGCACCGCGGGATCTACCCCGTGGTCGTCACCATCACCGCCGAGGGCGCGGTGCGACTGCCCGAGGAGGAGGTCGCCGCGGTCACCGAGGCCGTGGTGGCCGCGCGCCGGGAGCGGCCCGGCGGCTGAGACCCGACGGGGCCGACCGCAGGAGGTCGGCCCCATCCGGTTGTGAGTTCGTTCCCACGCCAACCCCCGTCCGTTCGAGCTTGTCAGGAGCGCTGCTGTGACGATCCCGTTCTACGCATCACCCGAGCAGCTGATGCGGGACAAGTCGGAGTACGCCCGCAAAGGCATCGCGCGTGGTCGCAGCGTGGCTGTCCTGACCTACGCCGGGGGTGTGCTGTTCGTCGCCGAGAACCGCTCGACCACCCTGAACAAGGTCTCCGAGATCTACGACCGGATCGGTTTCGCCGCCGTCGGGCGGTACAGCGAGTTCGAGAACCTGCGGCAGGCCGGTATCCGGTTCGCCGACCTGCGGGGTTACAGCTACGACCGCCGGGACGTCACCGGGCGGCAGCTGGCCAACGTCTACGCCCAGACCCTCGGCGTCATCTTCACCGAGCAGCCCAAGCCGTACGAGGTGGAGATGTGCGTCGCCGAGGTGGGGGACAGCCTGGGCCAGGACCAGCTCTTCCGCCTCACCTACGACGGCTCGGTGACCGACGAGCCGAACTTCGTGGTCATGGGCGGCCAGGCCGAGACCATCTCCAACTCGCTGCGGGAGGCCTACCGCGAGGGCATGGAGCTGGGGGAGGCGATACGGGTCGCCGTGCAGGCCCTCGGCGCGGTGAACAACGGTGAGCGGCTGGGAGTGAACCAGTTGGAGGTGGCGGTGCTGGACCGGCACCGTCCGCGCCGGGCGTTCCGTCGTATCCGCGGTGCCGCGTTGGAGGCGCTGCTCGACGACGGAGCCGGCTCCGGCGGCGCCGAGTCGGGTACCGGTGGTGCCGGGTCGGGGTCCGGCGGCGCCGAGCCGAGTCAGGACGGCGAGCGCCCCGAGCCGCCGTCCCCGTCCGAGGGCAACGGGAGCCCGGAGTACCCGTGATGTCGTCGCCCGCCCTGCGGGCGCCCGCGGTGGGTGTCACCCGCGCTCGGCGCCCGCAGGGCGGTAGACCGTCAGGGTGGTCTCCCGCGCGGTGAACACGAAGGTGCGGCCCCGGGTGCGCACCTCGCCGTCACAGGCCAGTGCCACCGGGTCGCCGAGCACCTCGACCGTCAGGTGCTGCTGTTCCTGCTGCACGTAGGTGCGACTGCGGAACAACGCCCCGGTGAGTGCGGCCGTGGCGAACCGTAGCCGGGAGAGCGGTACGTCCGCCCGCACGTACCTGATATCGAGCAACCCGTCGTCCAGTCGTGGTCGCCAGCTCGGCGCGAACCCCTTGGGCTGGTAGCCGCCGTTGCCCACGAACAGCAGCCACACCCGGTGTTCCTTCCCGTCCAGCAGGACGGTGAGGGGACGTGCCTCGGCCAGTACGCGCAGCAGGGCGGCGGTTGCGGCCGGCCATCGACCCCAGCGTGGCGCCCACCGTTCCCGGAGCCGCACCATCTCCGGGTAGCCGCCCAGGCTGGCGGTGTTGACGAACCGGTACTGTTCCGCGCCGTCCACCCACACGGTTCCCAGGTCCACGCGCACCGCCATCCCGGAGCGCACCGCGGCGACGCTGTCGGCCGGGTCGGTCACGCCCAGATCCCGGGCGAAGTGGTTCAGGGTGCCGGTCGGCACCACCACGAGGGGCAGTTCGTGCCGCGCCGCGACCGTGGCCGCCGCGGCCACCGAACCGTCACCTCCGGCGACACCGACCGCCCGTACCCGGCCGTCCCCGGCGGCGAGGATCCCCTCCAACCGGTCCGCGAGGTCCGTACCGGAGCCGGGATAGACGAGCGTCGCGGCGGGCCAGTGGGCTGCCAGCTGCGGTCCGGGGTCGTGCACCGGATCGCCGGAGGCGGGGTTGACCAGGACGACCAGCCCCTCGCCGAGGGGCAGTCGGTCGACCCGGGTACCGGGCCGGGCCAGGGCCGGTGTCTCCGGGCGTACCGGCCACCACCGCGTGGTGGCCAGCCCCGTCCCGACACCGAGCATGAGCCCTGCCACGACGTCGCTGGGCCAGTGCACCCCGGTGTGCACCCGCGAGTAGGCCACAGCGGTGGCGAGCGGGACCAGCAACGCCCCGGCCACGGGTTTCTCCAGTGCCACCGCCGTGGTGAACGCCGCTGCGGACGCGGCGTGTCCGGAGGGGAAGGACGAGGAGCCCGGAGGGGTGGTCAGCCGGCGGTGCACCGGCATGAGTTCGGCGGGTGGACGACGCCGGGGGAACAGCGGTTTGGCGACCAGGTTGGTGACACAACTGGCCGCGCCGACGGCCGCCACGCCCCGCAGGGCGGCGCGACGGGTAACGCCCCGGCGCGTGGCCAGTGCGGCAGCGATCGCGAACCACACCATGCTGTGGTCGGCTGCGGTGGTGAGGGTCTTCAACCCCGGGTCGACACCCGATCGGGGGAGCCTCGCGCTGCGGCGAACGAGGGCGGTGTCCGCCTCGTTGATCTTTCTGATCACTCTACGCAGCCACTTCAGCACACTCCGGACGCTAACCGGGTGGAGACGGCCTGGCGAACCGACCCTGAACGGCGGCGGGTACAACCGGCGAATTGCGCCTACTGTGGAGTCATGCAGCGGCGGATCTTCGGCATCGAGACCGAGTTCGGTGTCACATGCACCTTCCACGGTCAACGCCGGCTGTCGCCGGACGAGGTCGCGCGGTACTTGTTCCGCCGCGTGGTTTCCTGGGGACGGTCCTCCAACGTGTTCCTGCGGAACGGCTCCCGGCTGTACCTGGACGTGGGGTCACACCCGGAGTACGCCACGGCGGAGTGCGACGACCTGGTCCAGCTGGTCACGCACGACAAGGCCGGTGAGCGGATCCTGGAGGACCTGCTGGTGGACGCCGAGCGGCGACTGGCCGACGAGGGCATCGGCGGGGACATCTTCCTGTTCAAGAACAACACCGACTCCGCGGGCAACTCCTACGGGTGTCACGAGAACTACCTGGTGGCGCGGGCCGGCGAGTTCTCCCGCATCGCCGACGTCCTGCTGCCGTTCCTGGTGACCCGGCAGCTCATCTGCGGTGCGGGCAAGGTGCTGCAGACCCCGCGGGGTGCGGTGTACTGCCTGTCCCAACGGGCCGAGCACATCTGGGAGGGCGTGTCCAGCGCCACCACCCGCTCGCGCCCGATCATCAACACCCGGGACGAGCCGCACGCCGACGCCGAGCGTTACCGGCGGCTGCACGTGATCGTCGGCGACTCCAACATGTCCGAGGTCACCACCCTGCTCAAGGTGGGCAGCGCCAACCTGGTGCTGGAGATGATCGAGCAGGGGGTGCAGTTCCGGGACTTCGCCCTGGACAACCCCATCCGGGCCATCCGGGAGATCAGCCACGACCTCACCGGCCGCCGCCCGGTGCGTCTGGCCGGCGGGCGGGAGGCCTCGGCCCTGAACATCCAGCGCGAGTACTACGCCCGGGCGGTGGAGCACGTGGCGTCCCGCGGCAGTGACCCGACCACCGACCGGGTCATCGAGCTGTGGGGGCGGACGCTGGACGCCATCGAGCAGCAGGACCTGTCGAAGATCGACCGGGAGATCGACTGGGCCATCAAGCTGCGGCTGGTCGAACGTTACCGGCGCAAGCACGACCTGGAGCTGTCCAGCCCACGGATCGCCCAGCTCGACCTGGCCTACCACGACATCCGCCGGGGCCGGGGTCTGTACGACCTGTTGCTGCGCAAGGGCCTGGTCGAGCGGGTGACCGACGACGGGGAGATCGAGGCGGCCAAGGACACCCCGCCGCAGACCACCCGGGCCAAGCTGCGCGGTGACTTCATCGCCGCGGCCCAGGCGGCCGGTCGCGACTTCACCGTCGACTGGGTGCACCTGAAGCTGAACGACCAGGCGCAGCGGACCGTGCTGTGCAAGGATCCGTTCCGCGCGGTCGACGAGCGGGTTGAGCGGCTGATCGCTTCGCTGTAGCGGGGCGGCGCGCCGGACGCGGGCCGCCCGTCCGACCGGCCGCGCCCTCATGACCGGGCCGGGGGAGGGAGGCCTGGTGCGACGCGAACATATCAACCTGAACGACCACGTCGGGGTACGGCTCGACCGCCCACTGGAGGTGGCCGTGGTGGGCGCCGGGGCGCGTGGCTCCGGCTACGCCCGGCTCGTCGCCGCCCAGCCCCACGCGCGGATCGTCGCGGTGGCCGAGCCCCGGCCGGTCCGGCGGGAGCGTTTCGCCACGCGGCACCGGCTGCCCGCGGACCGGGTCTTCTCCTGCTGGCAGGAGATGCTCGAGCGGCCGCGGCTCGCCGATCTGGTGATCGTCGCCACCCAGGACGCAGACCACCACGCCTGTGCCGTGGCGTGTGCCGAACACGGCTACGACATGCTGCTGGAGAAACCGATGGCCACCTCCGAGCAGGAGTGCGTGGCCATCGCGGAGGCGGCGTGCCGCACCGGGGTCACGGTGGTGGTCTGTCACGTGATGCGCTACTCGCCCTACACCCGTCGGCTGGTGGAGCTGTTGGAGTCCGGCGTGGTGGGAGACATCGTCGGGGTGGAGCACCTCGAACCGGTCGGGTTCTGGCACTTCGCCCACTCCTACGTCCGCGGCAACTGGCGGCGGGAGAACGAGTCGACGTTCGTGCTGCTGGCCAAGTCCTGCCACGACATCGACTGGCTGGGATATCTCGTCGGCCGACCGGTCCGGCGCGTGTCCTCCTTCGGTGCCCTGGTGCACTTCCGCCCGGAGAACCGCCCGCCGGAGGCCGCGGACCGCTGCCTGGACTGCGTGCTGGAGCCCGGCTGCCCCTACTCGGCGCCGCGGCTGTACCGGGCCGGACTGCAGCGGGACGGGACCGTGCGGCTCCTGCTGGAGGCGGTCACCGACGAGCGCACCGAGGAGGCGTTGTACCGCGCCTTGGCCGAGGGACCCTACGGGCGGTGCGTCTACGCCTGCGACAACGACGTCTGCGACCACCAGGTGGTCAACCTGGAGTACGCGGGTGGGATCACCGCGACGTTCAGCCTCACGGCCTTCTCCCCGGTCGAGAACCGGCGTACCCGGATCCACGGGTCCCGGGGCCAGATCACCGGCGACGGGCGGTACCTGGAGGTCTTCGACTTCCGCAGCGAACGGACCACGGTGATCGACACCGTTCCGCCCGGCGGGCTGCCCCCGGGAGAGCATGCCGGTGGGGACGCCGGGTTGGTGGAGGCCACGGTGGAGGCACTGCACGCCGGGCGACCCGATCTGGTGCTCTCCGGGGTCGAGGCCAGCCTGGACAGCCATCGGGTGGTGTTCGCCGCGGAACGGGCGCGTCGCCGGGGTACCGTCGAGCACCTGGTGCCGACCGCGGTCCGGTGACACCCGGTCTCCGCTCGGGAACGCACGGTGACCCACCGTTCTGGTGGGCCACACCCTGCGGACCTGTGGGTCCCGGTCCAGCCCTGGTCCAGGAGGGGGTGTGCTGCGGTGTCCTTCCCGGAGCGGGGAGAAACCCCCTGCGGTCCACCGCCACTCTGCGTGGCGGGTTAAGGTGCGCTCGTGTCCACCGCACGCGCCGAACGGTTGGTCAATCTGGTGCTGTGCCTGCTGTCCACCCGGCAGTACCTTCCCGCCGAGCGGATCCGCTCCATCGTGCCCGGTTACGCCGACGCGCCCAGCGACGAGGCGTTCTTCCGGATGTTCGAGCGGGACAAGGCGGAGCTGCGGGACCTGGGCATACCCCTGGAGACCGGCCGCAACTCGGTGTTCGACACGGTCGACGGCTACCGGATCGCGCGGCACGACTACGAGTTGCCGGACATCGACCTGGAGCCCGACGAGGCGGCGGCGGTCGCGCTGGCGGTCCGGCTGTGGGACTCCCCGGAACTGACCGGTGCTGCCCACGGGGCACTGCTGAAGCTGCGGGCCGCCGGCGTCGACGTGGACGACTCGGTACCGGCCGCGGTGGAGCCCAAGGTGCGTACCAGCGAGCCGGCCTTCGGGCCGCTGCTGGCGGCCGTGCAGAGCGGACACGCGGTGACCTTCGACTACCGCCGGTCGAGCGCCCCCGACGCGCAGCGCCGCGAGGTGGAGCCCTGGGGCGTGGTGTCCTGGCGCGGTCGCTGGTACCTGGTTGGGCACGACCGGGGACGGCAGGCCACCCGGTGCTTCCGGCTCTCGCGCATCGTCGGTGAGGTGCGGACCGTCGGTCCCGCCGGCGCGGTACGCCGTCCACCGGACGTCGACCTGCTGCAGATCGTCGCCGGCAACGCCGAGCCGCCCCCACCGGCGACCACGGCCCGACTGTGGCTCGCCCGGGACAAGGCCAACGGGTTGCGTCGCCGTGCCCGGCACCTGCGGTCGGCGGAGCTGGACGGCACGGCCGGCGACATCGTGGAGATCGACCTGCGTTACCCGGACTCGGCCGCGAGCTGGATCGCCGGATACGGCCCGGACGTGGTGGTGTTGGAACCGGACACCCTGCGCAAGGCGGTGCACGAGCTGCTGGAGGGCGCCCTACGCGCCCATGCGACGGACACCGGCCGGCCCGCCCCGGGGGAGGCCGCTGGGGGAGGGGACGTGCGATGAGCAGCGCGACCGACCGTCTGCCCCGACTGCTGGCCCTGGTGCCCTACCTGCTGGCGCACCCCGGTGTGCGGTTCGAGGAGGCCGCCGCCGACTTCGGGGTGACCGTACGCCAGCTGCGCCGGGACCTGGAGCTGCTGTGGATGTGCGGGCTGCCCGGCTACGGGCCGGGTGACCTGATCGACCTCTCCTTCGAGGGCGACACGATCAGCGTCATCTTCGACGCCGGTATGCGTCGCCCGCTGCGCCTGACCGCGGCCGAGGCGACCCCGCTGCTCGTCGGGCTGCGCGCCCTGGCCGAGACACCCGGTGTCGCCGACTCCGAGTCGGTGCGCCGTGCCCTGGCCAAGATCGAGGCCGCGGTCGGACGGGCCCAGCCCTCGGGGGTCGTGGTCGGACTGGGCGTCCAGGAGAACGCGGTGCCCGCGCCGGTGCGCCGGGCGGTGACCGAGGCCGTGCAGCAGCGCCGGGCCCTGTGGATGCGCTACTACACCGCGTCCCGGGACACCATCTCCGAGCGCACCGTGGACCCGATGCGGCTGCTGTTGGTCGAGGGGCGGAGCTACCTGGAGGCGTGGTGCCGCACCGTGGAGCAGGTGCGGCTGTTCCGGCTGGACCGGATCGACGAGGCCCGGATGCTGGACGAGCCGGCGAACGCCCCGGCGCACGCCCGGCCCACTGACGTGTCGGCGGGCCTGTTCCGGCCGGAGCCCGGCCAGCCCGCCGCGGTGCTGGTCCTGGAGCCCGACGCCCGGTGGGTGGCCGAGTACTACCTGGTGGAGGACGTCGAGGAGCTCGGCGGGGGTCGGACCCGGATCCGCATGCCCTACTCGGACCACGAGTGGATGGTGCGCCTGCTGCTCCGGCTGGGCGATCAGGTCCGGATCGAACAGCCGGTGGAGCTGGCGCAGGCCGTACGCCACCGGGCCGAGCTCGCGTTGCTCCGGGCGCGTCACCAACCGGCCGACTGAACCGCTACGGTGAGTGTGTGCCGTACCTGTTGAGCGTGTTGCTGGCCGCGGTCGGACTGCTGGTGCTGGCGGTGCTGGTGGTTCGGGTTCTCCTGGCGTTGCGCCGGTTCACCGCGGCCTATGCCCAGCTGGCGGCGAAGACCGGGGACGAGACCGGACTGCTCCGCGCCCGTACCGCTGCACTGCGGGTGGCGATGGCCGAGCGGCGCAGCGTCGACGACGACACGGCTTCCCCGCGTACCATCGGCTGACGGGGAAACAGGAGGACCAAGGTCATGCCATCACTCGGACCCTGGGAGTTGCTGCTCATCCTGGCTGTGCTGGTGCTGCTGTTCGGGGCGAAGAAGCTGCCGGACAGCGCACGGGCGATCGGGCGCTCCCTGAGGATCTTCAAGGCGGAGACGAAGGGCCTGCGCGAGGACGACACGAGCACCGGACAGGCTGCTCCGGCGGCGCAGCCCGACGCGGCCCAGCCGCAGCAGCTGCCACCTGCATCGCCGCAGGTCGCGCCCCAGACCGGTGCCAAGGTGACCGAGCCCGCGGAGCAGACCCAGGCCCGGAACGACGGCAAGCACTGAAGAGGGGACGGTTCGGACGGTGGGGGGCAATCCGCTCCGCCGCCTGCTGCCGGGACGTCGAGGCGCACGACGCCGTTGGGGGCGCAAGCACAACCCCGACGGCACGATGACCCTCGTCGAGCACCTGTACGAACTCAGGTACCGGCTGGCGGTCTCGTTGTTGACGGTGGCGGGCACCACGGTGCTCGGCTTCCTGTGGTTCGAGCACGGCCCGCTGGGCATGCCCAGCCTCGGTGACGTGCTGACCCGCCCGTACTGCGAGCTGCCGCCGACCGTGCGGCTGACGCTCGGCCCGGACGGCGAGTGCCGGCTGCTGGCCACCGCCCCGTTCGAGGCGTTCCTGCTCCAGTTCAAGGTGGCGGTGGCCGCGGGCGTGGTCCTGGGCTCCCCGATCTGGCTCTACCAGATCTGGGCGTTCATCACACCGGGGCTGTACGAGAACGAGCGTCGGTTCGCGTTGACCTTCGCCGGTTTCGCGGCGGTGCTGTTCGTCGGGGGCGCGGTGCTGGCCTACTACGTGGTGGGCGAGGGTCTGAGCTTCCTGCTCGGTTTCGCCGAGGGACAGATCATCACCGCGCTGACCGGCGAGAAGTACATCAGTTTCATCCTGGCGATGTTGATCATCTTCGGGGTGAGCTTCGAGCTGCCGCTGCTGGTGGTGATGCTCAACCGGGCCGGTGTGCTCAGCTACCAGCGGCTGAGCGGATGGCGCCGGGGGATCATCTTCGGGCTGTTCGTCTTCGCCGCGGTGGCCACCCCGGGGCAGGACCCCTTCTCCATGGTGGCCCTGGCGCTCGCGCTGACCCTGTTGTTCGAGGTGGCCGCCCAGGTGGCTCGGATCCACGACCGGCGCAAGGCCCGGAAGCGGGCAGCCGAGGGCTGGGACTCCTGGTCCGACGACGAGGCCTCGCCGCTGCCACCGGTCGAGGCCGAGGACCCCGGTCCGGCTCCGGGACGGAAGGCCGACCAGTACGGGGACGTCACCTGATCCGGTGAATTGCGGCATCCTCGTCCAGGGCTCACCACCCACTGGGTGGTGAGCCCTGTGACGTTCGAGGGCGTCCGGTTGTCCTGGTCCCTGGTGCCGGTCCCCCTTCTCCGCGATGATGTTCCGTCGTGCGCACCGTCCTGCTGGTCAACCCCGCCGCCGGAGCCGGTACCGCCGGAAGGGTCTCCGGGCGGGTCGCCGAGCTGCTCCGTGCCGTCTCCGACGAGCTGAGCCTGCACGTGGCCCTCGATCCCGGCCAGGCCACGGGGTTGGCGGCCGCGGCCGTCGCCGACGGGGCGGACGTGGTGGTGGTCCTGGGCGGGGACGGTGCGGCGCACGCCGCGGTGCAGGCCTGCGCGGGCACGAGCACCGCGCTCGCCGTCGTCCCGGCCGGTACCGGGAACGACCTGGGCACCGCGCTCGGCATGCCGGCCGACCCGATCGCCGCGGCGGGGGAGGTGGCCCAGGGACTGCGCATCGGCCGACGACGGCGTATCGACCTGGGGCGCATCGCCGGCGGGTCCTGGTTCGCCACCGTGCTGTGCGCGGGTTTCGACGCGGCGGTGAACGCCCGGGCCAACCGGATGCGCTGGCCGCGCGGGCCGCGCCGCTACGACCTCGCGGTCGTCGCCGAGCTGCTGCGCCTGCGGCCCCAGCCACTGGTGGTGGACGCCGGGACGAAGCGCATCGAGCTGGAGGCCACCCTGGTGGCGGTCGGCAACACCCGCAGCTACGGCGGGGGCATCCCGATCTGCCCGGACGCCGATCCCGCCGACGAGCTGTTCGACGTGACCGTGGTGGGGGCGGTCGCCCGGCGCACCCTGCTGAGCATCCTGCCCACCCTGCGCAGCGGCCGACACGTCGACCGCCCCGAGGTCACCACGTTCCGGGCGCGCTCGGTCCGCCTGGGCGGGGCCAACGGCTGGGTGGCGTACGCGGACGGTGAGCGTCAGGCCCGGCTACCACTGACCGTCCGGTGCGAACCGGGCGCCCTCACCGTGGTGGATGCCGCCTGACCCACCGGCCAGGGGCGGTGTTGTGTGCCGGTGCGTTCCCGACCCGGGGATGCCCGTCGGGAGCGGCCGCTTCGGGAGGAGGGTGCGTCCCGGTGGTGAGGAGCGTCGCACCCCTGGCGGTGCCGGGCGTGACCGCCACCACCTCCGGTGGTGGGGACCGCGCCCGGCGTGACCCACACGAGTGTGGAAACCTGAAGGGGTGGCCGTTCGCCCCACTCGATCCGCGTCCCTGTCACCGGCGGAGGCTTACGCGGCGTCACGCCGTCGTGCGGCCTACCCCCGCCTGACCGACTTCACCGCACAGCTCACCTTCGACCTGGACCCGTTCCAGGAACGCGCCTGCCAGGCGCTGGAGGACGGGCACGGTGTGCTGGTGTGCGCCCCGACCGGGGCCGGCAAGACCGTCGTCGGCGAGTTCGCCGTGCACATGGCCCTGTCCGAGGGGCGCAAGTGCTTCTACACCACCCCGATCAAGGCCCTGTCCAACCAGAAGTACTCCGACCTGGTGGCCCGGT
Organism: Pseudonocardiaceae bacterium; assembly: GCA_036562635.1. Classification (GTDB taxonomy): domain Bacteria; phylum Actinomycetota; class Actinomycetes; order Mycobacteriales; family Pseudonocardiaceae; genus DATCJU01. The sequence goes on along the minus strand of DATCJU010000099.1, from coordinate 27,784 downwards.
ACGGGCCGGCCACGGTCGGGTTGCTCACCGGGGACACCTCGATCAACGGCAGCGCCCCGGTGGTCGTGATGACCACCGAGGTGCTGCGCAACATGCTCTACGCGGGCTCGCCCGCGCTGGACGGGCTGGGCTACGTGGTCATGGACGAGGTGCACTACCTCGCCGACCGGTTCCGTGGCGCGGTGTGGGAGGAGGTCATCCTGCACCTGCCCGAGCACGTACGGGTGGTCAGCCTGTCTGCGACCGTCAGCAACGCCGAGGAGTTCGGTGAGTGGCTGGTGGCGGTCCGCGGTGACACCACCGTCGTGGTCGACGAACACCGGCCGGTGCCGTTGTGGCAGCACATGCTGGTCGGCAACCGCATGTTCGACCTCTTCGGGGAGTCCAGGGGCGAGCTGCGGCTCAACCCCCACCTGCTGCGCCACGTCCAGGAGATGGAGCGTCGGCACGTACCGTGGGGCCGGTTCCGCGGGTCGCGCCGGGGCGAGAACGGTGGCGGTCCACGCTGGCGGCCGCCGTCCCGGGTGGACGTGCTGCGCCGGCTGGACTCCGCCGGGCTGTTGCCCGCGATCGTCTTCATCTTCAGCCGCAACGGGTGTGACGCTGCGGTCGCCCAGTGCGTGCAGGCCGGTCTGCGACTGACCACCGACGACGAGGTGGAGCAGATCCGGCGGATCATCGACCGGCACACCGCCGAGCTGCCCGACGGGGACCTGGCCGTGCTCGGCTTCTGGGAGTGGCGTGAGGCACTGGAACGTGGTGTCGCCTCCCACCACGCCGGTCTGCTGCCCGCGTTCAAGGAGACCGTCGAGGAGCTGTTCGTCAACGGTCTGGTGAAGGTCGTCTTCGCCACGGAGACCCTCGCCCTGGGCATCAACATGCCGGCCCGTACCGTGCTGCTGGAGAAGCTGGTCAAGTTCAACGGGGAGGCACACGTCGACCTCACCCCGGGCGAGTACACGCAGCTCACCGGCCGGGCCGGCCGGCGGGGGATCGACGTGGAGGGCCACGCGGTCGTGCTGTGGCACCCCGGGATGGACCCCAAGCAGGTCGCCGGACTGGCCTCCACCCGCACCTACCCGTTGCGCTCCTCGTTCCGACCCGGCTACAACATGGCGGTCAACCTGGTCGAGCGGCTGGGCGCGGCTGCGGCCCGGGAGCTGCTGGAGCAGTCCTTCGCCCAGTTCCAGGCCGACCGCTCGGTGGTGGGACTGGCCCGTCGGGTCGAACGCAACACCGAGGCCCTGGCCGGTTACGCCGAGGCCATGACCTGCCACCTGGGCGACTTCGCCGAGTACGCCGAGCTGCGGCGTCGGATCACCGAGCGGGAACGGCTGCTGGCCAGGCAGAACCGGGCGAACCGGCGCGCGGAGGCGGCGGCGTCCCTGGAACGGCTGCGGCGTGGTGACGTGATCGCCGTGCCGTCCGGGCGGCGCAGCGGCCTGGCCGTGGTGATCGACCCCGGGATCGAACCGATGAGCGAACCGCGGCCGCTGGTGGTCACCGAGGACCGGTGGGCCGGGCGGCTCTCGGTGGCCGACTTCCCGGCGCCGGTGGAACCGCTCGGCCGGGTACGGCTGCCCAAGAACGTGGACATCCGCTCCCCGCGGGCTCGCCGTGACCTGGCTTCCACGCTACGCAACACCGGGATCACCCCGCCGAACGGTCGCCGACGTGGTGGGGGCGCCCCGGCCGACGACCCCGAGCTGATGACGCTGCGCCGGGCGTTGCGCAACCACCCCTGCCACGGCTGCGACAAGCGGGAGGAGCACGCCCGCTGGGCGGAGCGGTACCAGCGGTTGTCCGCCGAGACCGAGCAGCTGCGACGCAAGGTCGCGGCCACCACCCACTCGCTGGCCCGCGCGTTCGACCGGATCCGGGCCCTGCTGCGGGAGCGTGGGTACCTCGCGGTCGGCGACGACGGGGAACACGTCACCGACCACGGCCGTCGGCTCGCCCGTCTCTACAGCGAGTCGGATCTGTTGGCCGCGGAGTGTCTGCGTCGTGGCATCTGGTACGGGCTGGAACCGGCGGAACTGGCCGCGGTGGTCTCCGCCCTGGTGTTCGAGTCCCGCCGTGACTCCCCCGTGGCACCACGCGTTCCCGCCGGCCGGATCAGCGAGGTCCTGGAGGCCATGACCCGGCTGTGGGCCGAACTGGAGGACGACGAGCGACGCCACCGGCTGGAGCGGACGCGCGAACCGGACGCCGGCTTCGCCTGGCCGGTCTTCAGGTGGGCTCGCGGCGAATCCCTGGAGAAGGTGCTCACCGCTGCCGAGGCCAACGGTCAGGAGCTGTCCGCCGGGGACTTCGTGCGCTGGTGCCGTCAGGTGATCGACCTGCTGGACCAGATCAGGGAGGTGGTCGGCTCGGCCGACCCGCTCGGCCGAACCGCGGCCAAGGCGGTGGAGGCGGTGCGCCGCGGCGTGGTCGCCGTGGGTAGCGTCTGATCCGGCCCGGCAACCATTGGGTCACACGGCCACCCCTCGCTCTAGGGTGGCGCGGTGACGATGTGGTTTGATCGCGCCCGGTGACGTGACCACGTGTCCACGAGCAGCTCACAGGTGTGAGCGGAGCCTGACCGGAGGCGAACGATGAGCAGCCCGTACGGCCCACCAGGGGGTAACGGCCCGCAGCAGTGGGGGCAGCAGCCGGGGCCCGGTTTCGGTCCCGGTACTCCGTCGGGTGGCTTCCCGGCCCAGGGACAGGGGGCGTACGCACCGGGTGGCCAGCAGTACCCCGGGTACGGGCCCATCCCGGGCGGTCAGCCGTTCCCCGGGTACGGCCAGCCACCGGGCGGCTACCCGCAGCAGCCGGGATTCGGTCCGCAGCCGGGCTACCCCGGTGGGGTCGGTCAGTTCGGCGGCACCCCACCGGCGGGTGCGCCCCGGAAGCGGTCGGCACTGCCCTGGATCCTGGTCGGACTCGTGGTGGTGCTGGGCGGTCTGGTGGCGTTCCTGGGGTTCGTGACCCCCGGTTGGTTCACCACCAAGGTGTTCGACCACGCCGCGGTGCAAAACGGGGTGAAGCAGATCCTCACCGACGAGTACGGCCTGGAGGACGTCGGTGAGGTGAGCTGCCCGCAGAACGAGAAGGTCGAGGAGGGGAACACCTTCGAGTGCACCGCGACGATCAAGGGTGAGCAGAAGAAGGTCACCATCACCGTCAAGAGCAAGGACGGCGAGTACGAGGTCGCCAAGCCGCGGTGAGCCCCGCCCACCGAGTGGTGGGGCTCTCGGCCGCTGGGCGGAAAAGCCGTGGACCACGGGTCGGCGCGTTGGGCAGGATGGCTCGACGTGACCGATCTCGGTATCCGCCTTGTGGAGCAGGACGAGTACCGCGCTGCGAGCAACCTCTTCCGGCAGGCTCTGCACCACGGTCCGATGCCGGACGACCAATGGGAGTACTCGGCTCGTTCCTACGAAGCCGGGCGACTGTTCGGCGCCGTCCGGGGTGACACCCTGGTCGGGGTCGCCACCTCCTACGGCAGTCGGCTCACGGTGCCCGGCGGGCGGGCGCTGCCCATGGCCGCGGTCACCCGGGTGGGGGTGCGGGCCGACCACACCCGCCGTGGGGTGCTCACCGCACTGATGCGGCACCAGCTGCACGACTGCCGCGACCGGGGGGAGCCGTTCGCGACGCTGCGGGCGAGCGAGGCGGTCATCTACGGCCGTTTCGGCTACGGGGTGGCCACCCGAGGACGCACCCTGGCGGTGTCCCCGGAACGCGCCGTCCCGCACCCGGACGCCCCCACCGGGGGAACGGTACGGTTGCTCGACCGCGACGAGATCGGCAAGGTGCTGCCCCCGCTGTACGAGCGGATCGGTGCCCCTCGCCCCGGCATGATGACCCGGCCGGCCGGATGGTGGGAGGCCGTGCTGCACCGCCCGCTGGGCACCGGGGAGAACCTGGTGGCGGCGGTGCACTCCGGGGCGGACGGTGACGACGGGTTCGTGCTGTACCAGCCCAAGCGCAAGGACGGGGCCGAGGACTTCCGGGCGGTCCTGGAGGTTCTCGACCTGCACGCCGCCACCGTCGAGGCGAGCGCCGCCCTGTGGCGTTTCCTGACCCGGGTGGACCTGGTGTGCCGGATCGAGGCGTGGCTGCGTCCGCTCGACGAGCCGGTCGAGTGGCTGTTCACCGACCTGCGTGCGGTGCGCACCCGGAAGGTGGAGGACGAGACCTGGCTGCGCCTGGTCGACGTGCCGGTGGCCCTGACCGCGCGGGAGTACGGCGACGCCGACCCGGTAGTGATCGAGGTCCACGACACGGTCCTGCCGGACAACGCCGGTCGCTACCGCATCTGCGCCGACGGGGTGGAGCGCACGGACGCACCCGCCGATCTGGAACTGGACGTGGCCACCCTGGCCTCGGTGTACCTGGGGGACGTGCCGCCGTCGCTGTTGGCCGCGGTCGGCCGGGTGGTGGTGCACGACGCGGCGGCGCCGGCCCGGGCCGATCGGCTGTTCGGCTCGACCGTGGTGCCCTGGTGCGGGACCTTCTTCTGATCGACCGTCGGCCCGGCCGGACGACGACGAACGGTGCTCCGGTGTGCCCCGTGCCGGGCACGGGGCACACCGGGCGGAGTCACCCCAGGGCGCGGGCCACCGCTCGTCCGGCCTGTCGTCCGGAGAACAGGCAGCCCCCCAGGAAGGTGCCCTCGAGGGCGCGGTAGCCGTGGACACCGCCGCCACCGAACCCGGCGACCTCGCCCGCGGCGTACAGCCCGGGCAGGGGGGTACCGTCGGCGCGCAGGACACGCCCGTCCAGGTCGGTCTGCAGGCCGCCCAGGGTCTTGCGGGTGAGGATGTTGAGCCGGACGGCGATGAGCGGGCCCGCCTTCGGGTCGAGGAGCCGGTGCGGGGTGGCGGTGCGGATGAGCCGGTCACCGCGGTAGCGGCGGGCGTTGTGGATCGCCATCACCTGCAGGTCCTTGGTGAACGGGTTGTCGATCTCCCGGTCGCGGGCCACGACCTGACGTTCGACCTCGGCCAGGTCCAGCAGCGGCTCGTCGGTCAGCTTGTTCATGCCGTCGACCAGCTCGCGGAGGGTGCGGGCGACGACGAAGTCGGCCCCCTTGTCCAGGAAGGCCTGCACCGGGCCCGGAGCCCCGGGCCGGGCGCGCTTGAGCACCTCGCGGAGACTCTTGCCGGTCAGGTCGGGGTTCTGCTCGGAGCCGGAGAGCGCGAACTCCTTCTCCACGATCTTGTAGGTGAGGACGAACCAGGAGTGGTCGTACCCGGTCTCCAGGATGGCCTTGAGGGTGCCCAGGGTGTCGAAGCCTGGGAAGTTCGGCGCGGGCAGACGCCTGCCGCGGGCGTCCAGCCACAGTGACGAGGGGCCGGGCAGGATGCGGATGCCGTGCCGGGCCCAGATCGGGTTCCAGTTCTCGATGCCCTCGGTGTAGTGCCACATCCGGTCCCGGTTGACGATCCGGCCGCCGGCCCGCTCGGTGATGCCGAGCATGCGTCCGTCGACGTGCTCGGGCACTCCCGACAGCATGCGTCGAGGTGGCTTTCCCAGCCGGGCGGGCCAGTTGGCCCGGACCAGGTCGTGGTTGCCGCCGATGCCGCCCGAGGTCACGATGACGGCCTGGGCGTGCAGCTCGAACTGCCCGACCTCGACACGTGAACTGGCGGTGCCCCGGGGGGCGTCGCTGGGTTCGAGCACCGCACCGCGCACGCCGGTGACCGTGCCGCCGGAGACGACGAGCTCGTCCACCCGGTGGCGGAAACGCAGCTGTACCAGGCCGCGTTCCACGGCGGCACGGACCCGCCGTTCGAACGGTGCGACGACCCCCGGACCGGTGCCCCAGGTGATGTGGAAACGCGGTACCGAGTTGCCGTGCCCGTCGGCCAGGTATCCGCCGCGTTCGGCCCAGCCCACGACCGGGAAGAACCGGATGCCCTGGGCGTGCAGCCAGGACCGTTTCTCCCCGGCGGCGAAGTCGACGTAGGCCTGGGCCCAGCGGTACGCCCAGTAGTCCTCGCCCGCCGGGTCGTCGACATCCCGGTCGAAGCCGGCCGAACCGAGCCAGTCCTGGAGCGCGAGCTCGGCTGAGTCCCTGATGCCCATACGCCGTTGTTCCGGCGAGTCGACCAGGAACAGCCCGCCCAGGGACCAGAACGCCTGTCCGCCCAGGGATGCCTCGGGTTCCTGGTCTAGCAGGATGACCCGGCGTCCGGCGTCGGCCAGTTCTGCCGTGGCGACCAGGCCGGCCAGTCCCGCTCCGACGACGATCACGTCCGTGTCCACCTCGGTCCCTCCCTGCTGCTGCGGTCGCCGGTGCGGCGAGGAGTGTCCCCTGATCATGTCCGACGCGTCGGTGTCCGTCACGTGTGCACCCGGCTGTCCCGCGGAGTATGTCCCGACCATCCTGCCGGTCACGTGGGTGACCTGGGTCACGCAGGGGGCGCTTGACTCGATCGACAGGGAAGGTGTTACCGTCGGTAACACGTAGTGGGGTGTAACCGGCCGGCGACCGGGAACCCCCGGTCGACGTGACACGGGAGGCGGAATGGGCGGTACGGCGGAGCGGTCGAACGTCCAGGTCGTGATCATCGGCAGTGGATTCGCCGGGCTCGGCATGGCGATCGGACTCAAGCGGGCCGGTGTGCACGACTTCGTGGTGCTGGAGAAGGCTGGCGACGTCGGTGGTACCTGGCGGGAGAACACCTACCCCGGGTGCGCCTGCGACGTGCAGTCGCACCTGTACTCCTTCTCCTTCGAACTCAATCCCTCGTGGTCGCGGATGTTCGCCGAGCAGCCGGAGATCCACGACTACCTGCGGCACTGCGCCGACAAGTACGGGGTCCGTCCGCACATCCGGTTCCACTCCGAGGTCGTCGCGGCCGAGTTCGACGAGTCCACCGACACCTGGCGGGTGAGCACCCGCGACGGGCACACCGTGACCGCCCGGGTGGTGGTGGCCGGGCTGGGGCCGCTGCACGTGCCCGCCTACCCGGACATCCCCGGGATCGAGCGTTTCCAGGGTGTCTCGTTCCACTCGGCCCGGTGGAACCACGACTACGACCTGACCGGCAAGCGGGTCGCGGTCATCGGCACCGGGGCCAGTGCGGTGCAGTTCGTTCCACGGATCGCCCCACAGGTCGCCCAGCTGCACCTGTTCCAGCGCACCCCGCCGTGGATCCTGCCCAAGCCGGACCGGACGATCGGGCCGGTCGAACAGCGGCTGTACCGCAGGTTCCCCATCCTGCAGCGGCTGTTCCGCAGCGCCATCTACTGGCAGCTGGAGACGCGGGTACTGGGTTTCGCGGTCACCCCGAAGCTGATGCGTGCCGCCGAGCGGATGGCCCGTCGCCACATCGAGCGGCAGATCCCCGACCCGGAGCTCCGCAAGGCGGTCACCCCGACCTACACCATGGGGTGCAAGCGGGTCCTGATCTCCAACGACTACTACCCGGCCCTGACCCGCGACAACGTCGAGCTGGTGACCACCGGGATCCGGGAGGTGCGGGAGCACTCGGTGGTGACCCGGGACGGAGTGGAGCGCGAGGTCGACGCGATCATCTACGGAACCGGCTTCAAGGTCGGTGACACCAGCTCGGTGCGCATCGTCGGCGAGGACGGGGTCGAGCTGAACGAGCTGTGGCGTCGGGAGGGCATGCAGGCCCACCTCGGGACCGTCATCGCCGGCTTCCCCAACTTCTTCATGCTGGTCGGCCCGAACAGTGGCCTGGGGCACAACTCGATCGTCTTCATGATCGAGGCGCAGGTGGACTACATCCTGCAGTGCCTGCGTCTGATGCGGGAGCGCGGCGCCACCCGCATCGGTGTGCGTCACGCGGTGCAGCGTGCGTTCAACCAGGCCATCCAGCACAAGCTGCGTGACGCCGTGTGGTCCTCGGGCTGCCAGAGCTGGTACCTGGACGCCGACGGGGTGAACCGGACCCTGTGGCCCGGTTTCACCTTCACCTACTGGCAGCGCACCCGGCGCTTCCGGCCCGAGGACTTCGACCTGCTGGTGCGGCCCCCGGCCCCGGCGGAGCGGGACCGGGCGGAGGTCATGGCGGGAGAGCGCTAGCCCGACGAGCCGGCCTCGGGGGGGCGAGGCGTGGTGCGGCGGCCCGTGGTGCCGCACCACGCCGTGCCCTTCGCAGGCCCGTGGCCGGCGGCGCCTGTCACGTCAGGGATCGGGCGCCGCCGTGTCACCGATCCGGGCCGCCCGGTTCCGCCCTGGGCGCTCCGGAGGACGGGGTACCACGGTCCGGGACCGTCGTCGACCGTGCCGACCGCTCGGTGGGCCCGGTCCGGACGGTGTCCGGCAACCACGCCGCCCGTACGGTCCTGCCGCGAGGCGTTCACAACCACCCCCGTTGTGCGGCGCGCACCCCGACCTGGAACCGGGTCTGCACCCCCAGTCGCTCCATCAGCCGGGCCAGCCTCCGCTGTAGGGTCCGCACACCGATGCCCAACTGTCGGGCGATCGCCTCGTCCTTCAGCCCGGCGGCGAGCAGAGCCAGCAGTTCCCGCTCCTCGGCGGTGGGACCCTCGCCGGTGGGCACCCCGTCGTTCTTCACGTCCGGCACCGGCATGGCGATCCGCCACAGCGTCTCCACCAGGGCGACCAGGGCGTCCAGCAGCGGAGAGGCGTGCACCAGGATCGCGCTGGAGACCACCGCGTTGGCGTGCAGGGTCAGCGGCAGGATGGCCAACCGGCGGTCGGCGAGCGCGAGCTTGAGCGGCAGGTCGGCCAGGACGCGGGCCAGCTCCCCGGCGGCGACGTGCTCGCGCAGTGCCACCCAGCCCTCCGGCTCGTCGAGCGACTCCCGCGCGTAGACCGTCCGCACCGTCACACCCCGACGCAGTGCCGCCCGGGTGGGGGAGTCACGGATCGAGGTGGCGTACGGCGGGCGGTCCAGCACCAGCAGTTCCTCTCGGGCACCGGCGGCGAGCTGGTGGAACCGCTGCGAGACCGCCTGGCGCCCCGAGATCACCTCCACCAGTCGCCCTGGCGCCCCGTCCTCGACCATCTCCGCCAACAGGGCCTGTGCGGCAAGACGCACCCGGCTCAGTTCCCGCTCGCGCTGGGCGACCAGGGCGTCCAGCGCCACGTCCGGTCGTGCCGCGGTCCACCGTTCGAGGTTCCCCGGCCGTCGGCCGGCCAGGCCGAGCGTCTCCAGGCGGGCCAGTGCGGTACGCACCAAGCCGGTCTCGCAGCCCAGTGTCTGGGCGAGTTCGTCCGGTCCGGCTCCGGGGCGTGCGAGCAGCAGGCGGTACACGGCCTCCTCGTCCCGCGACACCCCGACCGCTTCCAGCACGAAACACCCTCCTTCCGTGCGCACCACTCCCTCGATCATCGCCTGCCGTCCGCGGTGGCGTGATCCGGTCACGGCGGAAGCCCGCCACCGGTGAACTCTCCACGGCGCCGGGGCGTGGTGGTTAGAAACGCCGTGCAGCCGGCACGCCGGGCGGACGGCGCAACGAGCGGAGGAACGCGGATGGGAACACGACGCACGGCCGCGGCGGCCGTGGCACTGCTGATCGGTGGGGCACTACTCGCCCCGCCCGCCGAGGCGGGGCCGCACGGGCCCGGTCCCGCACCCCGTCTGGTCGGGGTGCACGAGGGCCACGGCGAGGGCTACGTGGTCCGGGCGGGAGACCTGGACGGCAGACCGGGCGAGGAGATCGTCCACGCCGGCCGGGGCATCGCGGTGCTCGACGGGCGGGACCCGCTCGGCAGCCGACCGTTGTGGACGTTCCACTGGACCGACGAACCGGAGCTGCGCCGTGGCGGGGACAACGACTGGGCCACCGGTGTGGAGCTGGTGCAGGCCCGCGGTGACCGGCACCCCGAGCTGCTCGTCACCACCGTCGACGGTGACGTGTACCTGCTGGACGGCCGACGGGGCACGGTGCTGTGGCACCGCGTGCTGCGGAACGAGTGGGGCAGGGTGCCGATCAACGGGTTCGCCCTGCTGGACGCGGACGACGACGCGGTGCCCGACCTCGCCCTGTCCGGTGTGGCCGCCGTGCTCTCCGGTCGCACCGGGGAACAGCTCTGGACCCCGCAGCTGCCCCGGGCCCCGTACTGGACGGTCGGCGCCCAGCTCGACGGCCAGGGTGGCCGCGACGTGGTGATGGTCGTCGAGCCCGTGCGGGCCATCGGTCAGGACCCGCCCCGGGCCGAGGAGGTGTTCGCCTACCGCGGTGACGGCACGCTGCTGTGGGCGGTGCGGCCACCGGTGCCCGCCGGGTCGGTCGCCGCCGCCGACCTCACCGGGGACGGCCGGGACGAGGTGCTGGTGGGTGACGTCGAGGGTGGGGTGTCCGCCCTCGACGGAGCCACCGGGAGGCTGCTGTGGCGGACCGTGGTCGGTCAGGGTGCGATCCGCGCCCTGACGGTCGGGGACGCCGATCGGGACGGCCGTCCGGAGGTGTACGCGGGGGCGGGGGTGTACCCCGAGATCGTGGCGTTGGGGCCGGACGGCGCCCGCCGGTGGACGGTGGAGGCGGCGGACCAGGTCTCCCGGCTGGAGCTCGCCGACCTGGACGGCGACGGCGCCGACGAGCTGGTGGCCACCCAGAGCCAGCCACAGGACCAGCGGTACGGCGGGCTGCGGGTGGTCGACCCCCACCGCGGTACCACACGCTGGTCGGTGGACACCGGAGCCGGGGTGCTCGATCTGGCCCCGGTGCGTTCCGGCTCACGGACTCTGCTCGCCGCCGGCACGACGGACGGCCTGCTGCGGATACTCGACGGACCCACGGGGAACACCGTGGGCACCTGGCGCGGTGGTTTCTTCCTGAAGTGGGTGCGGGCTGTCGACCTGGACGGCCGGCCCGGTCAGGAACTGGTGGCGTTGGACGAGAACGGACTGCTCTCCGCTGCGGACACCACGGGTGAGCAGCGTTGGCACCGTCAGGTGATCCCGGACGCCGAACACGGGGTGGCCGCCGGACTGGCGGTGGCCGCGGCCCGGGACGGCACTCCCGTGGTGGTGGCTGCGGCGGAGCACGTCGACAGCTACGACGTCCTGGTCGCCTACGGCCCGGACGGCACCCTGCGCTGGCGTCGGGACGTCCCCCTGCCGGTGCGCGGGCTCACCCCGGCGCGGCTGAGCCGGGACGGTGGGACGGACCTGGTCGGTGTGGTGCCGACCGAGCCGTTCTGCGAGGTGGTGGCCCTGGACGCCGACACCGGCGCCGAGTTGTGGCGTACGCCCACGGCCGACTGCGAGAAGGCGGTGGTGGCCGCCGGGGACGTGGACGGTGACGGGCTCGACGAGGTCGCCTACGGCGAGTGGAACCTGTTCCGGCCTCCGCACGTCGCGTTGCTCGACCACGACGGTGCACTGCGCTGGCTGCACCAGGTCGCCGACCACGCCGCCTGGGTCGTGGCCACCCCGGGGACGGTGGTCTCCGGGGGGCCGTACCGGGACGGGGGCCACGTGACCGTGCGCACCGGGTCCGAGGGAACGGTGCGCTGGCAGTCCGAGTACCCCTCCGAGGGCGGACGGGACGGGACGTCCCGGTTCGGCACCCTGCTGCCCGACCTGACCGGGGACGGTGTCGCGGAGGTGGGTGTCTCCTTCGACACCGGCGTGGTGCGAGCCCTGGACGGTGCGGACGGGACCGAGGTGTGGAGCACCACCCTGGTGACCGCCACCGATCCGCTGGACAACAGGGGGGCGGGTCCGCTCGTCGTCACCGGGACGGGGCGGCACGCTCGGCTGGTGGTGGGTGAGTACGCGGTGTCCCGGATCCGGGCCGGGGCGCACGTGCTCGGTCTGGACGGCACCCCGCTGGACCATGTCCCGACCCGGGACGTGGTCTACGACGCGGCCCTGCTGGACCTGCCGGGCAACCGGAGCGCGGTCGCCGCGGCGGCGGGACTCTCGGTGTACGTGGTGCGTGTGAGCTGAGTCCACGGGCCCGGCCGGATCCCACCGCGGGTCCGGCCGGGCCCGGTCAGCTGCCTGCGAGCCGGCCTCGGTCGCTCTGGCGCGGGATCGGCAGGGGCCCGTCCGCGACCGCCTCGGCGGTGATTGCGTCCACCACGTCGGTCAACCGGCCTCGCCGGGCGAACGCCCGACGTTGGCGGTCTGCGCCGCACCCGGCGGCGGACAGGGCGGCCAGAGTCCGCCGGACCAGTGGCAGGTCCCCGCCCGCCGCGAGAGCCCGTCGCGTGTGCTGGACCAGGTACTGCGTCACCTGCCAGGCCGGGGCGAGTCGGCCGGTGCGGGGGTGCAGGCAGTAGCCGGACAGCCCGTCGTGCGCCGCCCGCCACAGGTGTGCGCGCAGGTCGTGGTGCGGGAGCGGCGGGGCGGGTCGGCCGGCGTACACCTCGGCGAGGGCGACCGCGGTCAGGGCCCGGATCACCCCGGCGAGCAGGGCGGTCTCCCCGCTGGTGGGGGTCACGTCGCCCACTCGCACCTCCAGGGTGGGATGGTGCTGCGAGAGGCGGATGTCCCAGTAGACCATCCCCCGGTCCAGGATGGTGCCGGTGTCCAGCAGCATCTGCACGGTGTGGTCGTAGTGGCCTGCGGACTCGAACAGCGGGGGAGGTCCGGCCGAGGGCCAGCGTGACCAGATCACCGACCGCCAGCTGGCGTGCTGGGTGTCGCGCTGGTCCCAGAACGGGGAGTTGGCCGACAACGCCAGCAGGAGGGGCAACCAGGGGCGCAGGTGGTTGCTGACCTGTACCGCCAGGTCCCGGTCGGGAATGCCCACGTGCACGTGGCAGCCGCAGATGCTGTGCGTGTCCACCAGTCCGCCGTACTTCCGGGCGATCTGGTGGTAGCGGGCCACGTCGGCCAGCGGTGGAGGTGTGACCGGGCCGAGTTGCGGTGTCCCGCTGGGGAGCAGCCGCAGGCCGTGCTGGCGGGCGACCCGTGCCAGGTCGGCCCGCAGGGGACGCAGTCGGGTGTGCAGCTCGGTGGCGCTGCGGCACACCGGGGTGGTCAGTTCCACCTGGAAACGCGTGATCTCATGTTGCAGTTCGGGTTCGATGTGGGTGGCGGAGGCCAGGACCTGGGGCGCGGCCGCGGCGGGGCGTCGACTTCGTCCGTCCACGAGGAGGAACTCCTCCTCGACTCCGACGGTGAGTTGCACCGCGATCTCGGCCGGATCGGTCGAGGGAGTGATGCTCGCCGGGAGCTCGGCAGGCAGGTCCGATGGGGCACCGGCCCCGGAGTGCACCTTGGTCATGGGAATGCCTCCCATGCAGCGGCCGCTCCGGTCCGAGGCGGAGGGGCGGCTATACGGATGTGAAGAATGTTCACATAGACCCTAGCCGTCATCGCCGGGCCGCCGCGTGCTGCGACGGGAGGAATCCGGGCGGGTGACGTACGGGAAGTGGGTTCCTCCTTCCTTCCCCCATACTCACCTCTCGCGTCCCGATGGGACAGCAGTTCCCCCATCCGGGGACCCGAGTGGGTGAACAGTCAGTACGTGGTTCCGGGGGACACGTCCACGACCAGGACCAACGGCTCGGTGCGCTCGGCGAGCCCGGGCAGGACCTCGTCCAGGACCTGCAGCAGCTGTCCGCCCTCGCTCACCCGGCGCACCCGGCAGCCGAAGCCGGCGGCGATCGTGGCCACGTCCACCTGGTCGAAGTGCGGCCACGGCGCCTTGGCCCCACCGTTGCCGTGCATCTCGACCAGTCGGTCGAGGATGGCGTAACCACCGTTGGCCAGCACCACGAACAGCACTCCGGCGCCGTAGCGGGCGGCGCTCCACAGCGTCTGCACCGAGTACAGCGACGAACCGTCGCCCACGATGCACACCACCGGTCGCCGCGGCGCGGCCATCCGCACTCCCGTCGCCGCGGGCATGGCGAACCCGAGACCGCCGTTGGCCGCGGAGAGGAATCCCAGCGGGGAACGCGCCGGCAGCAGGGCGTGCAGCATCGACCGACTCGACGGACTCTCCTCCACCACCACGGTGTCGGCGGGCAACCGCTCCGCGAGCACGGCGAAGAGCTGCTCGGGCAGCAGCGGTCCACCCGCGTCCAACGGTGGGACCCGGGGGCGGGTTCGCTCGGGCAACACCCAGCCGGTCCGCGGGGACACCTTCTCGGCCAGGGCTGCGACGAACCCGCTAAGCGGGGTGAGCACGGACAGGTCGACAGGGGACCGGTGCGCCTCGGCTGGGTCCTCGGTCAGCTGCACCACCCGGGTGCCCTCGGGTACCAGCGGCCCGGGCCGGTACGGGTACTGGCGGAACACCGGTGCCCCGACCACCAGCACCAGGTCGTGCCCCTCGAACACGGTACGCAGCTGGTCCCGGGACGCCGGCAGGTGACCGGCGAAGTGCGGGTGATCCTGCGGGAAGCCGGCCCGCGCCCCGAACGCCTCCTGCCAGACGGGGGCACCCAACCGCTCGGCCAACACGGTCAGTGCCCGCCAGGTGGTCGGCTCGTCGGCGCCGGCCCCGACCACCAGCAGGGGGGAACGAGCCGCCGACAGTTCGTCGGCCACCTCCGCCAGCGCCGCCTCGTCGACCCCGGCGGTCCGGACCACCCGTAGTGCCGCAGCGTCCACCTCCGCCTCGTCGGCGGGGTGCTCCCAGTCGTCCATCGGCACGATGACCAGCGCCGGGCCCCGGGGGTTCCCGGCGGCGTCGTGATAGGCGCGGACGACGGCGCCGGGCACGTCGGCGGCCCGGGTCGGCTGCTGCACCGACACCGGGTAGGACCCCGCCAGGTCGTCGAGACGACCGGCCAGGAAGGGCTCCAGGGCCAGGTGCCGGCGGTCCTGCTGCCCGACGAGGACCACCAGCGGGGCCCGGTTCTGCCGGGCGGTGGCCAGCGCGGAGACCGCGTTGCCCAGACCCGCGACGGTGTGCAGGTTGACCAGCGCCGGACGGCCGGACGCCAGGGCGTACCCGGTGGCCATGCCCACGACACTGGACTCGTGCAGCCCCAGCACGAAGTGGAAGTCGTCCGGCAGGTCGGCCAGGAAGGGGATCTCGGTGGAGCCGGGGTTGGCGAACAGTGTGGTCGTCCCCAACCGCCGCAGCGCTTCGAGTGTCGCGTCCCGAACCGTGCGCACGTGCTTGCCCTCCTTACATGGGCGTTCCAGGTGAGTGGTCGGCCGAGAGGGTTCGGCCGGGGTTCCGTTCCCGCAGTGTCGTGGGTTCGGGTTCAGCCGGCAGCCTTGCGCGGAAGTCGCGGGGACATGTCACGGGAACGGCGCAGCGGTGCGGAGCCCGTCCGGGTGGCGGCCAGTCGGCGCGAGATCCCGGCCGCGGCGCTGCGCAGACTCGGCACCAGACGGGCCAGATCGGCCCGGGTGCTGTGCACGACGAAACCCAGGGCGGCGACGACGGCCCTGTCCTCCTCGTCGAACACCGGTACCGCCACCGAGCAGGACCCCAGGGTCATCTCCTCGACGGTCTGCGCCCAACCCCGCTGTCGGATCTGCACCAGCTCCCGCATCAGCCGGCCCTGCTCCACGATGGTGTAGCGGGTGCAGCGACGCAGCGGGCGGGTGCAGTAGGCGCGGACGAACTCCTGGTCCTGGAAGGCCAGCAGGATCTTGCCGACCCCGGTGGCGTGCATCGGCAGCCGCCCGCCCACCCGGGACACGATGGGGACCGCTCGGCTTCCGGTGAGCTTCTCGACGTACAGCACGTCGAATCCGTCCTGGACGGCGAGGTGGACGTTCTCCCGGTTGGCCTCGTACAGGTCCTGCATGAACGGCAGCGCCGCCTCACGCAGGTGACTGTGCACCGGAGCGAGCAGACCGATCTCCCACAGACGGAGCCCGATACGGTACTGGCCGTCCTCGTCGCGTTCCAGGGCGCGCCACGCCTCCAGCTCACCGGCGAGCCGGTGCGCGGTGGCCAGGGGGATGCCGGCGCGACGAGCCATCTCCGACAGCGTCAGGCGGGGATGAGCCAGGTCGAAGGCACCGAGCAGGGCCAGCGCACGGCCGGTGACCGATCGTCCTGGTTCCCTGCTGTTGCCCGCCATACGGCTCGCTCCTACCCGTCGTGGTCCTGCCTCTGTGCCAGTTGCGGTCATCCTGGAAGCCTCGTCCGCACCACCCAACCGACGTTTCCACTCAGTGAAAGCGGAGGGTGGATACTTGACGGGCGTTGCCTTCTGTGTGCCGAGTGGTCGGTCCGCCTGCAGCGGGGAGACGTGACACAGGGCCACCTGTATTCACTCAGCGTGACAGTCGTGTCCCTCGATAGGAGCGCATTCGGCCGTCCGGTCTGTCCGGAGTTCTAACGGGTACTCCACGGTGGACCCGTTGTGAACCGTTGGGACCAATGCCGGTGGAACGACGGGTGAAAGGCCGAGCCGGCGAACACGGCTCTCCCACAAGGGAGCCGTGGCACCGGACCAGCGGAGGTCACCACGACTGACCGTGAGCATCGGGGGACGCAGATGTTGGACGACGTTCTCGACCCGGCACGCAGGCGGTTCCCACGTCGTTTCCGTGGATACGACCCGCGGTCCGTCGACGACGGTTTCGCGGAGATCGACGCCGCGCTGGCTGCGGCGCTGGCCGACCGGGACGCGGCCCTGGCCCAGGTGAACGACCTGCGGGAGGCGCTGGACCGGGCCCGGGACGAGATCGCCGAACTACGTCGCAGGCTGTGGCACAACCACGCCACCGGTGCAGGGGGGAGCGGTCAGCCGCTGGCCGAACGGGTACAACATCTGCTGACCACGGCCCATCAACAGGCCGCAGCCATCCGTGCCGAGGCCGAGCGGTACGCGCAGTGGGTGCGTGAGCGCTGTCAGGCGATGCTCGCCCAGCGGGAGGAGCTGCTGGAGCAGGCCGAGCAGGAGGCACAACGCAGGCTGGCCGAGGCAGACCGGCAGGCCGCGGCCATCCTGCTCCGCGCCAGGAACGACCGGTCCAGCGCCCTGCTGAACGGCCTGCGCGACCGGGGACGCGCGGGGGAGTCGACGACGCCCGTGGAACACACGGTCGACGTCACCGTGCCCGTCCAGTCCGTGCCGAGCGGATCGGAGATCGGGACCGCCCCCGCCGAGGGCACATGACCTCCTCCCGGGCGGGGCGGATCACCGTGTCGGGCGGTACGGCCGACGCACGGACACCACGCCTCAGCGATGGGCGCCGAGCTGCCGGGACAGTCGCTGGGCCGCGCCCACCACGGCGGGCACCAGGTGGGGATGGTGACCACCGGTGGTGGGCACCACGATCGACAGTGCCGCCACGACCCGCTCACCCACGGTACGGACCGGGGCGGCGATCGAGGTGCGTCCCACGGTCATCTCGTCGATGGTCACCACGTACCCCTTGGACCGGATCTGCGCCAGCCGGATCCACAGCTGCTCGGGTTCGGTGATGGTGCACGGCGTGAGGGCGGGCAGACCCTGGGCCACGATCTGGTCGACCAACTCGGCGGGGGAGTGGGCGAGCAGCACCTGCCCGATGCTGGTGGCGTGCAGCGGGAGGACCCCCTCCACCCGTGAGGCGACCGGCTGGGAACGCGGCCCGTGGAACTTCTCGATGTAGCGGACGCCGAGGCCGTCGACCACACCCAGGTGCACCGTCTCCCTGGTCGCCTCGTACAGCTCCGCCATGAACGGCAGCGCCACCTCCCGGAGCCGGTGCTCGTTCTGGTCCCGGAAGTCGAACTCGGTCAGCCGGGGGCCCACGGTGTAACGGCCGTCGGGGAGTCGCTCCAGCGCTCCCCAACCCACCAGTTCCCGGACCAGCCGGAGCGCGGTCGGAGCGGGCAGGTCACACCGTCGGGCCAGCTCGGTCAGCGAGTGCACCGGTTCGTCCGGGGTGAACGCGTCCAGGATGGCGAACACCTTGCTGGTGACCGATCGTCCCGGTACGCGGTTCCTGCCGCTCATGCGCATCTCCTCACCGTGACCAGGCCCGGAACACCGGCCCGCACGTCGTGGCGGTGTCACCCGTTCGTCGGGTGTTTTGCGGTGCCGGAACCACTACCGTCCGGCCATGGTCAACCATCACCATCTGCTCGGCGACGGGCCGCGCCATGTGATCGTGCTGCACGGCTGGCTCGAGGACCACCGTGGGTTCGCGGGCCTGTGGGACCACCTGGACGGTGAGCGTTTCCGCTGGGCGTTCATGGACTACCGCGGCTACGGCGGATCCCGGGACCGTTCCGGAACATACACCCTCGACGAGATCGCCGGCGATGTGTTGGAACTGGCCGACCATCTGGGCTGGGAGCACTTCGACCTGGTGGGGCACTCCATGGGTGGGGTGGCGGCACAGCGGGTGCTGGTGCACGCGCCGTCCCGGGTACGCCGCCTGGTCGGGGTCAACCCGGTACCGGCCAGCGGGGTGCCGTTCGACCCGGATTCCTGGACGCTGTTCCGCGGCGCGGTGTCCGAACCCGCCAACCGTCGGGCGATCGTCGACTTCACCACGGGTGGCCGGCTCCCCGCACGCTGGTTGGACCGCATGGTGGAGAACTCCCTGCAGACCGCCGACCGTGCCGCGTTCGCCGCCTACCTGGAGCAGTGGGCCGGGGCCGGCTTCGCCGGTGACGTCCGCGGCATGCGGCTGCCGGTCAAGGTGCTGGCCGGTGCACACGACGCCGCCCTGACCGCCGAGTTCCTGCGCGACACCTGGTTGTCCCACTATCCCGGTGCCGAGCTGGAGGTACTGGAGGGCGCCGGGCACTACCCCGCCCACGAGACACCGTTGGCCCTGGCCCGCGTCCTCGAGGACTTCCTGGGCAGGTGAAGGCCGTGGCGGCGCCGACCGAGGTGATCGTCGACCCCGACACCTACGTGCGTGGGGTCCCCTACGACGTCCTGGCGGAGCTACGCCGCACCTGTCCCGTGGTGTGGGTGGAGGAACCCGCGGACGAGCACTGGCCGGCGGGCCCGGGGTTCTGGGCGGTGCTGCGGCATGCCGACGTGCGCCACGTGCTGCGCAACGCGCGGGTGTTCTCCTCGCACCTGGGGGCGACCCAGATCCGGGATCCGGCCACTCCCCGGGACCTGGCCTACGTGCGTCGGATGATGCTCAACATGGATCCGCCGGAACACAGCCGACTGCGTGGCCTGCTCACCCGGGCGTTCACCCCACGTGCGGTGGCCCGGCTGGAGGAACGCATCCGGCAGCGGGCCCGACGCCTGGTGGAGGCGGTGGTGGACCGGGGGGAGTGCGACTTCGCCAAGGAGGTGGCCGCGGATCTGCCCCTGCTCACCCTGGCGGACGTGTTCGGCATCCCCGAGTCCGACCGGTGGCTGATGTTCGACTGGAGCAACCGGGTCATCGGCTACCAGGACGCGGAGTACGCGGTGAGCGCCGAGTTCGACGCCGCCGGGGCCACGCCGATGGCGCAACGAGCCGTCGCCCTGCGTCCGCGCCCGGGGCCGGACGGTCGGATGCCCGACCCCCGGACCCGGGCCGGCATGCCGGACCTGTACGCCTACGCCCACGAGCTCGGCGAGTACAAGCGCCGCCACCCCGGTGAGGACGTGATGAGCGTGCTCATGCAGCAGGTGGACACCGAGGGCGGCCGGGTGAGCGTCGAGGAGTTCGAGAACCTCTTCTGGCTGTTCTCGGTGGCCGGCAACGAGACCCTGCGCAACGGCCTGCCCGGAGGGATGCTCGCCCTGCTGAGCCACCCCGAGGAGTACCGGCGGTTACGTCAGGACCGCTCGCTGCTGCCCCGTGCGGTGGAGGAGATGCTGCGGTGGTGGACGCCGGTGATGCACTTCCGGCGCACCGCCACCGAGGACACCGAACTGGCCGGCGTGCCCATCCGCGCGGGGCAGAAGGTGGTGGTGTGGTTCTCCTCGGCCAACAGGGACGAGGCGGTCTTCGACGAGCCGGACCGGTTCTGCATCCGGCGTCACCCCAACGACCACCTGAGCTTCGGACACGGTCCGCACTTCTGTCTGGGCGCGCACCTGGCCCGGGTGCAGATGCGTGCGATGTTCGACGCCGTGCTGGACCTGCTGGGCGAGGTCGAGCCGGCCGGGGAACCGGTGCGGTTGCGCTCGAACTTCCAGAACGGGATCAAGCACCTGCCGATCCGGTGGCGGCGTTGAACCGGGTTCACCCGGACTGCATGTGCCAACACTCCGGGCAGTACGGCACCGTGTACTCGGTCACCGGTCGCGGGGCGGGATCGACGGGGGACCCACACACGGCGAACAACACCTGTCCACGGGAGTACTCCAACCGGCGCGCGTCGGGAAGAACGGCGTGCAGGAGCGGCCGGAACACCCCCAGACGCCAGACCGCTCTCCTCTGCTCCACGGCTCCTTACTGTGGCCCGCCCGACGCCGCACCGGTGCCCGCCAGACGTGCGCTTTTCCTGGCGGGACCGGTGCGACGAACGGTGAGGAGGAGCAGTCGGTTCGGCGGACCGGGCTCGGTGCGCCGGGGTCAGGCGTGCCGGGTGGCGGCCACGTCGTGCAGGCCGAGGATGTCGACGGCCTGCTTGCGCATCTCCACCTTGCGGATCTTGCCGGTGACGGTCATGGGGAACTCGTCGACCACGTGCACGTACCGCGGGATCTTGTAGTGGGCGAGCTTGCCGGTGCAGAACTCGCGCAGCTTCTCCGCGGTGAGTGGCTCGGCGCCGGGACGCATCCGGATCCAGGCCATCAGCTCCTCGCCGTACTTGGCGTCGGGCACGCCGATCACCTGGGCGTCCAGGATGTCGGGGTGGGTGTAGAGGAACTCCTCGATCTCCCGCGGATAGATGTTCTCCCCACCCCGGATCACCATGTCCTTGATCCGGCCGACGATGTTGACGTAGCCGGACTCGTCCATGACCGCCAGGTCGCCGGTGTGCATCCAGCGGGCGCTGTCGATGACCTCGGCGGTCTTGTCCGGCTGGTTCCAGTAGCCGAGCATCACCGAGTAACCGCGGGTGCACAGCTCACCGGGGGTGCCACGCGGCACCGTCAGCCCGGTCTCCGGGTCGATGATCTTGACCTCGAGGTGTGGGTGCACCCGGCCCACGGTGGAGGTACGGCGCTCGATGTCGTCCTCCCTCCGGGTCTGGGTGGACACCGGCGACGTCTCGGTCATCCCGTAGCAGATGGTCACCTCCTGCATACCCATCCGCTCGATGACCTGCTTCATCACCTCCACCGGGCACGGCGAGCCGGCCATCACCCCGGTGCGCAGGCTGGACAGGTCGTAGGAGGCGAAGTCCGGGTCGTTGAGCTCGGCGATGAACATGGTCGGCACGCCGTAGAGCGCGGTGCAGCGCTCGTCCTGCACCGCCTGCAGCGTGGCCTTGGGTTCGAAGCTCAGCGCGGGGATGACGATGCACGCCCCGTGCGTGGTGGCGCCGAGGTTGCCCATGACCATGCCGAAGCAGTGATAGAAGGGGACCGGGAGGCACACCCGGTCCAGGTGGGTCCATCCCTGCAGCTCGGCGACGAAGAAGCCGTTGTTGAGGATGTTGTGGTGGGACAGGGTGGCGCCCTTGGGGAAGCCGGTGGTGCCCGAGGTGTACTGGATGTTGATCGGGTCGTCCGGGCTGAGCTGCGCCATCCGTTCCCGCAGCGCCGCCTCCTCCACCCCGTCGGCACCGGCGAGCAGTTCGTCCCACGAGTCGGTGCCGATCAGCACCACCCGCTCCAGATGGGCGCACTCCGGGCGGACCTGCTCGATCATCGCCGCGTAGTCGGAGGTCTTGAAGCGGGGCATGGACACCAGCAGGCGGACGCCGGACTGGTTGAGCGCGTAGGACAGCTCGTGCACCCGGTAGGCCGGGTTGATGTTGACCAGGATGGCGCCGATCTTGGCCGTGGCGTACTGGGTCAACACCCACTCGGCGCAGTTGGGGGCCCAGATGCCCACCCGGTCGCCCTTGGCGATGCCGGCGGCCAGGAGGGCCCGGGCGAGCCGGTCGACGTCCTGGTTGAACTCGTGGTACGTCCAGCGACGCCCGCTGGGGCGGTCGATCAGCGCCTCACGGTTCCCGTGTTCCGAGACGGTCCGTTCCAGATTGGCACCGATGGTCTCTCCCAGCAGCGGCTTGTCCGAGGTGCCGGAGGCGTAGGAAGGCTGTGGTGACCCGGCCATCATCACTCCCACGGGATTGGTCGCCGCTCACGAAGGATGGTCGGACGCTAGATCGGAATGTGACCCAGGTCAATACTTGACTCACCCGGTCGAGGCGCCGATCGGGTGAGCCCCGATTACGGAGAACGGTCGGTCCCGTCCCGGCGACAGGCCCCGTGCGCGTGTCGTGTGGCGCCCCCTATGCTGTGCCCGGCACGAGCCCGTTGCGCTCGTGCTGGACAACCGAACATCGCGCCGCTCGAGTCCGTGCGGGAGAGTTCCCGGGGTGCACGACACCGCCGGGACGCCGAAGGAGCAACGACTCCCTGGAAACTCTCAGGCCACCACGACCGTCCGGACGAGGCGAACTCTGGAAAGCAGGTGCCGGTCCCGGTACCTCACCCACGGTGCAAACCGCGGTCACCGCGGTGAAGCTCTCAGGTCGACGACAGAGCAGGGAGGCCCACCCGGCGTGCGGGTCGCTCCGGCACGCCCGAGAACCAGGGAGCCTCCATGCGAGACGACAGCCCCGTGCGCCCGACACCGCTGCGAGCGGTGCACGACACCCTGGGCGCGGTCATGACGCCGTTCGCCGGCTGGGAGATGCCGCTGCGGTACGGCAGCGAGACGGCCGAACACCACGCGGTGCGCCAGGCCGTCGGTCTGTTCGACCTGTCGCACATGGGCGAGATCCTGGTCAGCGGCCCGGAGGCGGGAGCCGCCCTGGACTACGCCCTGGTCGGCAACATCGGTGGGCTCGCGGTCGGCCGAGCCCGTTACACCATGATCTGCGCCCCCGACGGCGGGGTGCTCGACGACCTGATCGTCTATCGCACCGGTGACACCGAGTTCCTGGTGGTGGCCAATGCGGTGAACACCGCACTGGTCGCGGCCGAGCTTACCGAGCGGTGTGCGGGTCACCGTGCCGAGGTCGCCGACCGCACCGCCGAGTACGCCCTGGTCGCGGTGCAGGGGCCCCGGGCGGTCGACCTGCTGACCCCGCTCACCCCCGCCGATCTGACCTCCCTGCGCTACTACGCCGCCACCGCCACCGAGGTCGCCGGTTGCCCCGTGCTGCTGGCGCGTACCGGTTACACCGGCGAGGACGGCTTCGAGTTGTTCTGCGCCCCGGACCGGGCAGTCGACCTGTGGGAGGTCCTGCGGCAGGCCGGTGAGCCGCACGGGCTGCGGCCGGCCGGGCTGGCCTGCCGGGACACCCTCCGCCTGGAGGCGGGGATGCCGTTGTACGGCAACGAGCTCACCGCGGAGCGCACCCCGTTCGAGGCCGGGCTGGGCCGGGTGGTGAAGTTCGACAAGGGTGAGTTCGTGGGTCGGGAGGCACTGCTGGCGCGCCGCGACTCCGCACCCACCGAGCACCTGGTGGGTCTGGTCGCCGAGGGACGGCGGGTGCCGCGCTCCGGATACCTGGTGGTGGATCCGGTCAGCGGGGAGAAGGTCGGCGTGGTGACCAGCGGTGCCCCGTCACCCACGCTGCAGCGGCCGATCGCGATGGCCTACGTGGCGGCCGGTGCGGCCGAACCGGGCAGCCGGTTGGCCGTCGAGGTGCGAGGCAGGCAGGAACCGGTCGAGGTGGTCGCCCTGCCGTTCTACCGGCGGCAGCGCTGAACCCTGCCGTCTCCCGTACACCGCGACCGTGTGACCGGACTCCGGTCGTGGTTGTGTGGATATTCGCCTTCGGCCATGTGCCCGGATGTCCGGTCATGCAGTAGGGAGCACCGAGATGAGCGTTCCGGAGAACCTGCGCTACTCCAGCGAGCACGAGTGGTACCGGAAGGGAACCGACGGGATCGGTGTCGTCGGGGTGACCGCCCACGCGGCCGACGCCCTGGGCGACGTGGTGTTCGTGCAGCTGCCGGAGGTGGGCAGCCGGGTCGAGGCCGGCCAGACCTGCGGCGAGATCGAGTCCACCAAGTCGGTCAGCGATCTGTACGCCCCGGTCACCGGAGAGGTGGTCGAGGTCAACACCGCGCTGGAGGAGGATCCAGGGCTGGTCAACAACGACCCGTACGGCGCTGGATGGTTGTTCAGGGTCCGGGTCGAGGCGGAACCGGAGTTGTTGGACGCCGCGGGTTACCGTTCCCTCATCGGTGCCGACGAGTGAGCGCCGACGAGCGATGACGAGGACGGACGGAGCTGCCCCGATGGATGTGATGCACGCCCCGCTGGCCGAGCTCGACCCCGAGGTCGCCGCCGCGGTGGCCGCCGAGCTGCGCCGTCAGCAGAGCACGCTGGAGATGATCGCCTCGGAGAACTTCGCCCCGGTGGCGGTGCTCGAAGCCCAGGGCTCGGTGCTGACCAACAAGTACGCCGAGGGTTACCCGGGACGGCGCTACTACGGCGGTTGCGAGCACGTCGACGTCGTCGAACAGCTGGCCATCGACCGGGTCAAGGCGCTGTTCGGCGCCGAGCACGCCAACGTGCAGCCGCACTCGGGCGCGCAGGCCAACGCCGCCGCGATGTTCGCTCTGCTCGAGCCGGGTGACACCATCCTCGGCCTGGATCTGGCGCACGGTGGGCACCTGACCCACGGTATGCGGATCAACTTCTCGGGACGGCTCTACGACGTGGTGGCCTACCACGTGTCGGAGACCGACTACCGGGTGGACATGGCCGAGGTGGAGCGCCTGGCCAAGGAGCACCGGCCGAAGCTGATCGTCGCGGGGTGGTCGGCCTACCCGCGGCACCTGGACTTCGCCGAGTTCCGGCGGATCGCCGACGAGGTGGGCGCCTACCTGATGGTGGACATGGCGCACTTCGCCGGCCTGGTCGCGGCGGGCCTGCACCCCAATCCGGTGCCGTACGCCGACGTGGTCACCACCACCACGCACAAGACGCTCGGCGGCCCCCGGGGCGGGGTGATCCTGTGCCGGAAGGACCTGGCCAAGAAGATCAACTCCGCGGTGTTCCCCGGCCAGCAGGGCGGTCCGCTGGAGCACGTGATCGCGGCCAAGGCCGTGGCGTTCAAGGTGGCGGCCAGCGAGGAGTTCGCCGACCGCCAGCGGCGCACCCTGGAGGGGGCGCAGATCGTCGCCGAGCGGCTGGCCGCCCAGGACTGCGCCGAGGCCGGGGTGCGGGTGCTCACCGGTGGGACCGACGTCCACCTGGTGCTGGTGGACCTGCGTGACTCCGAGCTGGACGGTAAGCAGGCCGAGGACCTGCTGCACTCGATCGGCATCACCGTCAACAGGAACGCGGTGCCGTTCGACCCGCGCCCCCCGATGGTGACCTCCGGTCTGCGCATCGGCACGCCGGCGCTGGCCACCCGTGGGTTCCGTGCCGAGGACTTCGCCGAGGTGGCGGACGTCATCGCCACGGCCCTGCGGCCGAACCCGGACACGGACGCCCTGCGGGCCCGGGTCGCGGCGCTTGCGGCGAAGTACCCGCTCTACCCGAATCTGGGCGCCTGAGGCGCGTTTTCCCAGCCGGTCCGGGGTCACGGCACTGCTGCCGTGACCCCGGATTCTTGTGCGGACGATCCGTTCACGTGCGGCGACGGTCGCACGGTCCTGCGGCGCGCCCCGGTGTGGGTGCCGTCTCGTGCGGGTGGCGTCGAGGCCGGCTCGTGGTCCGTGCCGCGACGGCAGGGGACGGAGCCGAACGTCTCGCGTGACCCGGACCCGACTCCGGGCGGCAGCCCCGTGCGGTGCCCTTCGGGGACGCGTGTGGGCTTGACATGGCCGACCGATGGTGCTCCGGGACCCCGTATCGGGATGCGAAGTGAACTTCATTCATCATTTTGTTACCCGAATTGCCTTCGCCTAGTTACTCTTCGTGTCTAAAACCGCTTCAGCTCCCCCCGAAAGAGCGAGCTAAATCACTCGGGCTTGCCTGGCATCGTGACACACCGTTAGCGTCCTTGAGCGAAAATCACGATTCGGTCAACAACGGGATACGGAGTGGACCTTGTTTCGCTCCACCGGTTCCCCCGCCGGCATCCCGACCGGACGCTCCGACCCCGACATGGAGAGAAAGGCCGTGGCCAAGCACCGTTCTCTGCGAGGCAACCATCCGTCCCCCGCCCTCCAGATCGCGCTCGAGCGCTACGCTGCCCAGCACACGCCGCGACACCGTGGCCCCGCTGCTTCCGCGGTCCGCGGCCGTGTGGTGGCCGCCGCCGTCGCGGCCGGCGCGATGTCCTTCACCAGCCTCGGCATCACCGGTACGGCAGCCGCCGACGAGGTGCGTCCCGCCACCGTGGACGTCCAGAAGAGCCAGAAGGTGGTGAGCCAGGCGGCTGCTCCCCAGAAGGCCGCTTCCCCGAAGCGTTCCGGGGCCACCAGCTACACCGTCAAGCGTGGTGACACCCTGACCCGCATCGCGGCGAAGCTGGGTGTCGAGGGCGGCTGGAAGGCTCTCTACGAGCGCAACTCCGACATCATCAAGAACCCCAACCTGATCTACCCGGGCCAGAAGCTGGTGGTCGGCGAGGCACGTGACGCCGGCCAGGCCAAGACCGCGGCGCCGAGCACCGCCGCCAAGAAGGCCCCGGCCAAGAAGACCGCACAGCAGGCCCCGGCCCCGAAGCAGGCCGAGAAGTCCAGCACCGGCTTCGTCCGGCCCACCGTCGGTCGCTTCACCTCTGGCTACGGCGCCCGCTGGGGCACCACCCACTACGGGATCGACATCGCCAACAAGATCGGCACCCCGATCCTGTCCGTGGCCGACGGCACCGTGATCAACGCCGGCCCGGCCAGCGGCTTCGGCCTGTGGGTCCGGGTCCAGCACAACGACGGCACCATCACCGTCTACGGCCACGTCAACACCATCAACGTCAAGGTCGGCCAGAAGGTCAAGGCCGGCCAGCAGATCGCCACGATGGGCAACCGTGGGCAGTCGACCGGCCCGCACCTGCACTTCGAGGTGATCGTGGGCGGCAAGAAGATCAACCCGCTGCCCTGGCTGGCCGCTCGCGGCATCACGGTCGGCTGACCGGTACAGGTCCTCGGGACGCCTCCTCCCCCCACCGCGTCCCGTGACCGGAGGGTCTGTCGGCGCATCCGTCCCACGGAGCGCCGGCAGACCCTCCGTCGTCTCCGGGTGAGGTTTCGAGAACCGGGTCGATGGCTCTCCCCGGTGATCACCCGGTAACAGCCTTACTCCCGCCCGACTCGCCCGATACGCTGCCACTGTGAGCGAGACCCGCTCGTCTCCCCGGCCGTTCTTCGTGGTCAGTGACGTGCATGGCCACCTCGACGAACTTGTCGAGGCGCTGCGTGACGCAGGTCTGCTCAGCACGGACCGGGTCACCTGGGCGGGTGGTGACGCCCGGCTGTGGTTCCTCGGGGACTACGTGGACCGCGGCCCCGACGGGGTCGGGGTGCTCAACCTGGTGCGTCGGCTCGGCCGCCAGGCGCCGCGATCCGGCGGGTACGTGGGGGCCCTGTTGGGCAACCACGAGCTGATGTTGCTCGCCGCACTCCACTTTCCCGACGCCGGGCCCGCGTCGAGTCTGTACACCTACTACGACCTGTGGCGCTTCAACGGCGGTCGGCGCCGGGACCTGGTCCGGCTCAACGACGACCACGTCGCCTGGTTGTCCGGGCTTCCGGTGATGGCCCTGGTCGCCGATCACCTGCTGGTGCACTCGGACACCACGGCCTACCGCGAACTGGGGCAGGACCTGGACTCGGTCAATGCCGCGGTCACCGGGGTGCTGGCCGGGCGGGACCCCGTGGCATGGGGCGACTGTCTGCGGATACTGCTGGGGCGTCGTGCCTTCCGCGATCCCGAGGCCGGTCCACGGGCCGTCCGGGAGATGCTCGCCGCCTTCGGCGGCCGGTGGCTGGTGCACGGGCACACCC
>DATCJU010000097.1:0-13802 GCA_036562635.1 Pseudonocardiaceae bacterium | reverse complement strand
CCGACTGGGTCTGCTCCAGCCAGGCGCGGCGGGACAGAACCACGTTGTTGCGGTTCTTGTCCAGCTCGATGATCTTGGCCTCGAGCTCACGGCCGACGTAGGGCTGCAGGTCGCGGACGCGACGCATCTCGACCAGCGACGCGGGCAGGAAGCCGCGCAGGCCGATGTCCAGGATCAGGCCGCCCTTGACGACCTCGATGACGGTGCCGCGCACCGGCTCGTCCCGCTCCTTGAGGGCCTCGATGGTGCCCCAGGCACGCTCGTACTGGGCGCGCTTCTTGGACAGGATCAGCCGGCCCTCCTTGTCCTCCTTCTGGAGGACAAGGGCCTCGACGTGGTCACCGACGCTGACGACCTCGGCCGGGTCGACGTCGTGCTTGATCGACAGCTCACGCGAGGGGATGACGCCCTCGGTCTTGTAGCCGATGTCGAGCAGCACCTCGTCACGGTCGACCTTGACGATGGTGCCCTCGACGATGTCGCCATCGTTGAAGTACTTGATGGTCTTGTCGACGGCGGCGAGGAAGTCCTCCTCCGTCCCGACGTCGTTCACGGCGACCTGCTGCTTCGACGGGTTGGCAGCCGGGACGGTGGTGGTGTCGGTGGACATTAGGTGAGGTGCTCCGGTACGGATAGGTTGTGTCGGCGGTCAACTTCCCGCGCGGCGGGTCGGTTCGCCGGCGGAGGCTTCTGACAATACGCCAAGAACGCGCGACGAGCGCCTCGTGTTCCGAAACCTGAGTCAGACCTGAGTCAGATCCCGGTTCAGCGGGGCGCGGACCCACTGCGCGCCCGGTATCGTACGCGGCTCGGTGATTGCAGGGCAAACTCGACCCCCGTACCGGCCCGCGAAAGGAGCACAGTGACCACCCAGGGCAACCCGTCACCGTCCACGAACAGGGCAGATGCCGCGCCGAACACCCAGGAGCGGCACGCCACCGCGGAACGGTTGCTCGGTACGGCCGGGGTCACCAAACGGCCGGTGGACCCCGCCGAGTCACGTGCGGCCAGCCGGGCCTGGTGGGACGCCGACGCCGACGACTACCAGGCCGAGCACGGGGACTTCCTCGGCGCGGTGGACTTCGTCTGGTGTCCGGAGGGCCTCCGCGAGGCCGACGTCCGCCTGCTCGGCGACGTGCGCGGCGCCCGGGTGCTGGAGGTGGGCTGCGGGGCCGCTCCCTGTGCGCGCTGGCTGGCCACCCAGGGGGCCCAGGTCGTGGGGTTGGACATCTCGGCCGGGATGCTGCGCCACGCCCGGCTGGGCGCCGCGGCCAGCGGGGTGAGCGTGCCCCTGGTCCAGGCCAGCGCCGACCAGCTCCCCTTCGCCGACGAGTCGTTCGACGTGGCGTGCTCGGCGTTCGGTGCCGTCCCGTTCGTGGCCGACTCCGGCGCCGTGATGCGGGAGGTGGCGCGGGTACTACGTCCGGGCGGTCGTTGGGTGTTCTCCGTGACTCACCCGATGAGGTGGATTTTTCCGGACGATCCGGGCCCGCGGGGACTCACCGTGGCGCAGTCCTACTTCGATCGCACCCCCTATGTGGAGGTCGACGACCAAGGACGCGCCACCTACGTCGAGCACCACCGCACCCTGGGGGACTACGTGCGGCAGATCGTGGGGGCCGGGTTGGTGCTGACCGACCTGATCGAACCGGAGTGGCCCGAGGGACACACCCGGGAGTGGGGGCAGTGGAGTCCGCTGCGCGGGGAGCTCTTCCCGGGGACCGCGATCTTCAGCTGCCACAAGCCGCGGTCCCGGTGACCACGGCACCACGGGCGCGTCGGCTCGGCACCGCACCGGGCCTCCGGGCAGGATGATGCGGGTGACGACCGCGCGGCAACTGCTCGCCGCCCAGGCAGCACGATTCGGCGCACTGGACCCGTTGCTGCCCCGTGCCGGTTCGATCCCGCACGGCCGGGTGCTCACCGCCGTCCTGCCCGACGGCAGGCGGGTGGCAGGGGTGCTGCTCACCGCCTCGTATCCACCGGGTTCACTGCCCTCCCTGTGGTCGGCACGTGACGTCCGTGAGCTGGTGCCCCTGGTCGGCGCCGCCGGGGGCTGCGGGCTGGACGCACTGCTGCACGCGTGGCGGGAGCTGCAGGAGCGGGACGGCGTTCCACCTGCGGACTCGGCTGCGGTGGTGACCTGGCCCAGCCGGGACGTCGAGGCGACCCGGGTGCTGTTGGACCACGGTTTCGTCCCGCTGTCCGTACTCGCGGTGCGTTGCCCCGGCACGCCGCCCCCACCCGCGTCAGGGCAACGGGGAAACGGTCCCCCCACGGCCCGGATCCGCCGTGCCACCCCGCGTGACCTGGACACGGTGCACGAGTTGGCCATGTTCGAGCTGCAGTACTCGGCGCTGGTCGGGAGTGCCACGCTCCGGGACGACGCAGCCGAGCTCAAGCGGGGCTCGCTGCGTGCCCGGCTGCTGCGGCAGGACCCGGTATGGCTGGCCGAGCTGGACGGCGTCGCGGTGGCGCTGGCCGAGTGCTCGTGGACCGAGCCCGATCCGGAGAGCTGGGCGGTGCGCCTGCCCCCGGGGCGGTGGGGGTACGTCAACTGTGTGTCGGTGCGTCCCGAGGTACGCGGCACCGGGGTGGGCCGACAGCTGATGGACCGGGTGCACGACGAGTTCCACCGCGAGGGCAGCGTGGGCACCTACCTCTACTACAACCCGCCCAACCCGTTGTCCTCGGTGTTCTGGCCCCGGCAGGGATACCGCCCCCTGTGGACGATCTGGGAGGTTCGCCCGGCCGGGGCACTGCGCTGAACCGATGACCGAGGTCGGTGGCGTCCGGGCCCGGACGCCCTATCGGGCCCGGGCCTTCCCCGCCTCCTCGGTTCGTGCCCCCACGACCCGACGCGCTGTGCGCTCGACCTCTCCCCTGCCGTAGACGTGTGCCAACGCCAGCCAGAACACCACGGGCACCACGGGCGCCCACCGGGTGACCCGGGCGTCGTCGAGCAGGTACTCGATGACCTCACCAGGACGGAAGAGGACGTACTCCAGGGACCGGTGCTCCCAACGGTCCTGGATCCCGCGTGCATGCCGTTCCCGAAGCTCCTCTGCCCGGAGCGAGCGCAGCCGGGCGAGAAGAACGCGGCCCACTGGTGGCGTCCGCGGTCGAGCCCGACCCCAGCATCGGCAGGTCCGCCGTGGCAAGCAGGCCCAGGACCGCCCCAGTACGACCTCTCCCCAGTCCACATGATCGAGCTTGCCGCCGGGGCGGGCGCACACACCTGCCATCCGGGCCAGAACGTGCTGCTCTTCCCCGCGCATCCTGGGGCTTCGCCGAGCAGCGGGGCCCTCGCACGGCTCCCGGCACCGTGACCGTGTCGGCTCGCACCCACCACCGGTCCGTCGCACCGCGCATCACCTGGTCGTGTCGCCCAGTGCGTCATCGGTCCGCCGGCGGGAGGCAACCCACGAGGTGGGGCCGGGGCGCCTCCCCGGCCAGGGCCGCACGCACCACCGCGAGCACCCCGGACGAGATCTCGGCGTGGGTCAGCCAACGCGTCCCGGAGGCTCCACGGCCGAGCACCACTTGGTGGGTGGGGTGGTCGGCCACCCCGGGATCGGGCAGGCCACCGGGAGCACCGGCACCACTGCCGTGCACCTCGACGACCGGAGCTCCCGGAGCGAGCAGTTCGGCCACCGCACGCAGTACCGGCTCCCGGTACGGCCGGTGCACCCAGGCCACCAGCAGGTCCGCCGGGCCGGCGAGCACCCGCGCGACGGCCGCGGCCAACAGGTCCGGCTCCGCCCAGTCGGCCCGCACCCAGTGCGCGGCGCGCCCGACACCCCCGTGCCCGGTGGGTCGGTGCCCGGGCGGACGTAGCACCGCCCTCACCCCGGCACCTTGCCCCGGTGGCACTTCTCGGGTGTCACCCACTCGACTGGTGATCACCCGACGGTGACGGGACGGGGTGACCGCCTCCCAGCCCTCGGCCAGCAGTGCGGCCACACATCCGGCGAGCATCCCGGTGCCACCGAGCACCAGGGCCCGGCGGGCGGTCCCGGCCTCGGACCGTGGGTGCTCCGCCACCTCGTGGTCCACTCCGCCGGCCTAGTGGGCGGCCTCGTCCCAGGAGCGGCCGTGGCCGATCGAGACCTCCAACGGCACCTTGAGCTGGCAGGCCCCGGTCATCTCCCGGCGCACCAGCTCCTCCACCGTCTCCCGCTCGCCCTCGGCGATCTCCAGTACGAGCTCGTCGTGCACCTGCAGCAGCATCCGGGAACGCAGCCCGGCCTCGGTCAGCGCCCGATGCACGCCGAGCATGGCCACCTTGATGATGTCGGCGGCGCTGCCCTGGATCGGCGCGTTGAGCGCCATCCGTTCGGCCATCTCCCGCCGCTGGCGGTTGTCGCTGGTGAGGTCGGGCAGGTAACGGCGCCGCCCGAAGATCGTCTCGGTGTAGCCGTCCCGCCGGGCCCGCTCCACCACCTCGTGCAGGTACTCGCGCACCGCGCCGAACCGGGCGAAGTAGGCCTCCATCTGCTCGCGGGCCTCCTCGGTGGAGATCCGCAGCTGCTGGGCCAGGCCGTAGGCCGACAAGCCGTACGCCAGGCCGTAGGACATGGCCTTCACCCGACGGCGCAGGTCGGGCGTCACCTCACCGGGCGGCACGTTGAACGCCTTCGACGCCACGTAGGTGTGCAGGTCCTCCCCGGAACGGTAGGC
The DNA here is from genome assembly GCA_036562635.1 of Pseudonocardiaceae bacterium. GTDB lineage: Bacteria > Actinomycetota > Actinomycetes > Mycobacteriales > Pseudonocardiaceae > DATCJU01. The sequence continues at coordinate 9,122 of DATCJU010000097.1, read as the reverse complement.
CTCGACCAGACCCTCGTCCCCGGACAGGTGCGCCATGATCCGCATCTCGATCTGGCTGTAGTCGGCGGTCATCAGCTCGGAGAAGCCCTTGCCGACCACGAACGCCCGCCGGATCCGCCGCCCCTCCTCGGTGCGGATCGGGATGTTCTGCAGGTTCGGATCGGTGGACGACAACCGACCGGTGGCGGCGATCGTCTGGTTGAAGGTGGTGTGGATCCGCCCGTCGTCGGACACCGACTTGAGCAGGCCCTCCACCGTGACCCGCAGCTTGCTGGCGTCGCGGTGCGCCAGCAGGTGGGCCAGGAACGGGTGCCCGGTCTCCTCGAACAGACTCTGCAGCGCCTCGGCGTCGGTGGTGTACCCGGTCTTGGTGCGCTTGGTCTTGCGCATGCCCAGCTCGTCGAACAGCACCACCTGGAGCTGCTTGGGCGAGCCGAGGTTGATCTCCTTGCCGATCACCCGGTAGGCGTCCTCGGCGGCCTGCTTGACCTTGGCGGAGAACTCCGCCTCCAGCTCACCGAGCTGTTCGGTGTCCACCGCGATCCCGGTGGCCTCCAGCTCGGCCAGCACCCCGAGCAGCGGCAACTCGATCTCGACCAGCAGCCGACGGCCTCCGGTGCGTTCCAGGGCGCCGTCCAGCGCGTCGGCCAGGTCCGCCACCGCCCGCGCCCGCAGGATCTCCGCCCGTGCGGTCTGCTCACCGTCGGCGTCCAGCAACGACAGCTGCCCGCCGTCGGCCTCGTCCTCGGCACGCAGCTCGCGCTGCAGGTACCGCACCACCAGGTCGTCCAGCCTGAACGAACGCTCACCCGGCCGTACCAGGTAGGCGGCCAGGGCGGTGTCGCTGGTCAGGCCGGCCAGGCGCCAACCGCGGTCCCGCAGGGCGTGCAGCGGCCCCTTGACGTCGTGCGCGGTCTTCGGCACGTCCGGGTCGGCCAGCCAGTCCGCCAGGGCCCGCTCGTCGGACTCGTCCAGCTCCTGGACGTCGACGTAGGCGCCCTCCCCGTCCGCCGTCGCCAGGGCGATCCCCTCCAGGTCACCGCTGCCCCGGGCCCAGCTGCCGCGGAAGGCCACACCGACCCGGCGCCCGTCCCTGGCGTGCTCGTCCAACCAGGTCGCCAACGTCCCCGGCGCCAGCTTCCCGCCCCGCACCTCGAAGCCGGTCTCGACCTCGGGTTCGGCGCTGCTGAGCGTGGCGAACAGCCGCTCGCGCAGCACCCGGAACTCCAGCTCGTCGAACAGCCGGTGCACCGCGTCCCGGTCCCAGGCCCCCAGGGCCAGCTCGTCCGGCTCCACCCCCAGGTGCACGTCACGCACCAGCTCGGTGAGCTGGCGGTTGAGCAGCACCGAGGACAGGTGAGCCCGCAGTGCGTCACCGACCTTGCCGCGCACCTCGTCCACCCGGTCGACCAGCTCGGCCAGCGACCCGAACTCACGCACCCACTTGGCGGCGGTCTTCTCCCCCACCCCGGGAATGCCGGGCAGGTTGTCCGAGGGGTCACCACGCAGTGCGGCGAAGTCGGGGTACTGGGCCGGGGTCAGGCCGTACTTCTCCTGCACCGCCGTGGGGGTGAACTCGATCAGGTCGGAGACCCCCTTGCGGGGATAGAGCACGGTGACCTGGTCGGTGACCAGCTGCAACGCGTCCCGGTCACCGGTGCAGATGAGCACCTCGAACCCCTCGGCCTCGGCCCGGGTGGCCAGGGTGGCGATGATGTCGTCGGCCTCGTAGCCCTCCTTGCGCAGCACCCGCATCCCGAGTGCGGTCAGCACGTCCTGGATGAGGCTCACCTGCCCCTTGAACTCCTCGGGGGTGGCGCTGCGGTTGGCCTTGTACTCGGCGTAGGCCTCGGTGCGGAAGGTCTGCCGGGACACGTCGAAGGCGACCGCGACGTGGGTGGGCGCCTTGTCCCGCAGCAGGTTGATCAGCATCGAGGTGAAGCCGTAGACCGCGTTGGTGGTCTGCCCGGTCGTGGTACGGAAGTTCTCCGCCGGCAGGGCGTAGAACGCGCGGTACGCCAGAGAATGGCCGTCGAGCAGGAGCAACCGCCGCCTCTGGCCGGGCGGGACGTCGGTACGGGTGGCCGGCTGCGGGCGGACGTCGGTGGTGCTCACACCGCGAGTCTAGGGTGATGCCCCGACGCCACGATCGTGCGACACGTGGAGGCCTTCATGGAGCAGCCCCCGGCCCCGAACATCCCGACCAACCCGGAGTTCGCCGACGAACAGCTGACCGACCGGATGGGCATCACGATCACGTCCTGGGATCCCGACCGCCTGGTGGGGACGATGCCCGTGGCGGGGAACCGGCAGCCCTACGGCCTGCTGCACGGCGGGGCGAACGCGGTGCTGGCCGAGACGCTCGGCTCCATCGCGGCGGCACTGCACGCGGCACCGGAGCGCATCGCGGTGGGGCTGGAACTGTCGTGCACACACCACCGTGCGGCCACCGACGGAGTGGTCACCGGGGTGTGCACCCCGTTGCACCGGGGACGCAGCACCGCCACCTACGAGATCGTCATCACCGACGAGAAGGGCAGGCGCACCTGCACCGCCCGGCTGACCTGCATCCTGCGGGAGCGTCCGCCCGGCCACTGAGAACGGATCGAGCCCGTCACCCGCACCCGACCGCCGGGGCCGGGACGCGGGTGACGGGCTCGTGGGTGGGTCGGTCCGGTTCAGGCGCCGACGCCCAGGTACGCCTCCTTGACCGAGGGGTCGGCCAGCAGTTCCGCACCCGTGCCGGTCTTGGTGATCCGACCGGTCTCCAACACGTACGCCCGGTGCGCCCGGGACAGGGCCTGCTGGGCGTTCTGCTCCACCAGCAGCACGGTGGTGCCCTGCTGGTTGATCTCCGTGATGATGCGGAAGATCTGCTGGATGAACTGCGGGGCCAGCCCCATCGACGGCTCGTCGAGCAGCAGCAGCCGCGGCCGGGCCATCAGGGCACGGCCGATGGCCAGCATCTGCTGCTCACCACCGGAAAGCGTGCCTCCCAGCTGGTCGCGCCGTTCCTTGAGCCGAGGGAACAGCTCGAACACCCGCTCGAAGTCCTCGGCGATGGCCGCCTTGTCCTTGCGGGTGTAGCACCCCATGTCCAGGTTCTCCATCACCGTCATGCCAGGGAACACCCCGCGGCCCTCCGGCGACTGGCAGATACCCCGGACCACACGCAGGTCGGCCCGCAGCCGGGTGATGTCCTCGTCGGCGAAACGGATGGTGCCCGCCGACACCGGCCGGATGCCGGAGATCGCCCGCATCGTGGTGGTCTTGCCGGCCCCGTTGGCACCGATGAGGGTGACGATCTCCCCCTCCTCGACGGTGAGGCTCACCCCGTGCAGCGCCTGGATCCGGCCGTAGTGGACCGAAACGCCGTCCAGCTCAAGCAGCGCCATCGTCAGGCACCCCCAGGTAGGCCGCGATCACCGCCGGGTTCTCCCGGATCTCGGCCGGCAGACCCTCGGCGATCTTCTTCCCGAACTCCAGGACCACGATCCGGTCCGTGACCCCCATGACGAGCTTCATGTCGTGCTCGATGAGCAGGACGGTGTACCCGTCGTCGCGGATCTTGCGGATGAGCTCCATGAGCTCTTCCTTCTCCGTGGGGTTGAACCCGGCCGCCGGCTCGTCCAGGCACAGCAGCTTGGGTTCGGTGGCCAGGGCCCGGGCGATCTCCAGACGCCGCTGGTAGCCGTAGGGCAGGTTCTTGGCCTTGTCCGCGGCCCGGTCGGCGATGCCGACGAACTCCAGCAGCGCCATGGCCCGCTCCACCGCCTCCCGCTCCTCACGGTGGAGCCGCGGCAACCGCAGCAGCGCGCTGATCGCACCCGTCTTGTGCCGGGCGTCGGTACCGACGACCACGTTCTCCAGGGCGGTCATCTCACCGAACAGCCGGATGTTCTGGAAGGTGCGGGCGATGCCGAGTCGGGTGATCTGGTACCGCTTGAGCTTGCCCAGCGGCTTGCCCTCGAAGATCACCTGCCCCTTGGTGGGCCGGTACACACCGGTCATGGTGTTGAAGCAGGTGGTCTTGCCGGCACCGTTGGGTCCGATCAGCCCGAGGATCTCCCCTCGCTTGATGTCGAAGGACACCGAGTCGAGGGCGACCAGGCCACCGAACCGCATGGTGACGTCCTGCATGGACAGTAGGGTGTCCCCGACGGCGACGTTGATCTCCCGGTCCGGAGCGACGATCTGGGCCACCTCGGCCTCGTGCTGGGTCCGCTCCTCGGGGGTCATTCGCGCCACCTCGGCGACGAGGCCTCCCTCGACGTCGTCCGGCAGCTTGCGCTCGTCGCTCACGCCTTGACCCCCTTCTGCGAGTCGATCATGGCGCTCTCGGTGGCCACCTGTTCGGGTCTGCCGAGCAACCGCTGATAGGCCTCCCGTCCCCGGGCCAGCAGCCGCTGCCGTGCGCCCAACAGGCCCTGCGGCCGGAAGAGCATCAGGATGATCAACGCCAGACCGAAGATCAGGAACCGGTACTCGGCGATGGACTGGAAGCGGTCGGGCACGTAGGAGATGACGAACGCTCCGAGGATCACCCCGACCTTGTTGCCCGAGCCACCGAGAACCACCGCGGCCAGGAACAGGACCGACGTGACCACGTCGAACCGCTGGTTGTTCACGAACCCGATCTGACCGGCGTAGATGGCACCGGACAGACCGCCGATGGCCGCACCGATGATGAACGCGAGGATCTTGAACTTGAACGTGGGCACGCCCATGATCTCGGCGGCGTCCTCGTCCTCGCGGATGGCCACCCACGCCCGGCCGACCCGGCTGCGCTCCAGGTTGCCGACCAGGATCAGCACCAGGATGATCACCGTGACGGTCAGCCAGTACCACGGCGTGCCGTCGGTCTGGGTGAAGATCGGGGTGCCGTCGGCGTACTCACCCGGGGGCCGACCGATGGACTGGAAACCCCGGTTGCCGCGCAGAGGCTCGATGTTGTCGGCCAGCAGCCGGACGATCTCACCGAAACCGAGGGTGACGATGGCCAGGTAGTCACCGCGCAACCGCAGTGTCGGTGTCCCCAGGATGACCCCGGAGACCATGGTCACCAGCATGGCGATCGGCACGACCACCAGCCACGGGTACCGCACGGCGAGTGCGGAGTCGGGGCTGGTGAACAGGGCCATCACGTAGGCACCGATCGCGAAGAAGCCCACGTAGCCCAGGTCGAGCAGTCCGGCCTGGCCGACCACCACGTTCAGACCGATGGCGATCAGCGCGATCCGGGCCGCGTTGAACAGCGCGAGCTGGAAGTCGGTGCCCGGCTCGGTGGTCAGAATCGGCGGGTTCAGGATCGGCAGCAGGTAGATCAGCACCACCAGGGGGATGAGCACACCCCACTGCTGGTACCGGCTCAGGTTGTTCCACCAGTCGCTCCACCGCCGCCTGAACGACTGCTTGCCCGTCACGGTCGGGCTGGTAGTGCGGTGCTCGGTCTGTGTGGTCATACCCGTGCCTTTGCCTTCCCGAGCGACTCACCGAGGATGCCCATCGGGCGGAACATCAGGATCGTGATCAGCAGCACGAACGCCACGACGTCGCGCCACTCACCGCCGAACAGGGACTGGCCGTAGTTCTCCGCGACACCGAGCAGCAGACCACCCAGCAGGGCGCCCCGCAGGTTGCCGATACCACCCAGCACCGCGGCGGTGAACGCCTTGATGCCGAGCAGGAAGCCGCCGTTGTACACCACGCCCTGCGGGATCTGCATCATGTAGAACAGCGCGGCGGCGCCCGCCAGGAGCCCGCCGACCAGGAAGGTCAGCATGATGACCCGCTCCCGGTTGACGCCCATGAGCGTCGCCGTGACGGGGTCCTGGGCGACCGCCCGCACACCACGGCCCAGCCGGGTGCGGTTGATGAACGTGTCGGCCACGACCAGCAGCACGATGGCTGCGACGAACACGATCACCTGGACGTTGGTGACCTTCGCCCCGAAGATCTCGAAAACCGGCTGCGGTCGCAGCACACGGATCGCGCGCTCGGGGTTGGCGCCCCGGGTGAGGAAGAAGATCTGCTGGATGACGAAGGACGCACCGATGGCGGTGATGAGGAACACCAGCGACGGAGCGTTCCGTCTGCGGAGCGGCCGGTAGGCCACCCGTTCCACGATCACCGCGGTGGCGCCGGAGGCCAACATGGCCACCACACCCGCGGCGGTCAGGTAGCCGATGATCTCCAGGACCGAGAGCTTCGGGGTGATGCCCGGCTGGAAACCGTAGGCGGAGAGCGTGGCGTAGGCGGCGAAGGCTCCGACGATGAACACCTCGGAGTGCGCGAAGTTGATCAGTCGCAGCACGCCGTACACCAGCGTGTAGCCCAGTGCCACCAGGGCGTAGATCGCCCCGTAGGCCAGGCCGTCGACCGTGTTGTCCCAGAACCGGTCGATAAGTAGTTCGACGTTGAAATCGATCCAGAAGTCGTCGCCCTGCGCGAGCAGAGCCGTTGTCGTCAGGTGTTGGATCACTGATCTGCCCGTTTCGTACAAGGCCGGGGTGCCGAGTGGGAGAGGGTGGTCCCCCACCGTTCACCCGATGGGCCAGGCCGGATCACCGCACTCACTCGTCGGTGACCCGCGTCCTGGCCCATCGGGTGGAGTTGCGGGGTCAGGAACTCGGACGGTCCGGATCACGGACCGCTGCCGCACACCCCAGCGCGGCGGCAATGACAGTCCTTCCGACAGTCCTCACGAGCCGATCGGCTGATCCTTGACGATCTTGCCGTTCTCAACCCGGTAGGTCCACACCGGCGTGTCGGTGAGCTCGCCGTTGGCGTCCCACTTGAAGGCCTTGGTCAGGCCCTGGCCCTCGTAGTTCTTGACGAAGTCCAGCACCGCCTGGCGGGTGTTCAGGCCCTTGTCCAGCGCCTTGAGCAGGATCGTCGCCGCGTCGTAGCCCTCGGCCGAGTAGGTGGACGGGTCCACGCCGTACGCCTCGCGGTAGGCGTTCGTGAACTCGGTGAACGCGTCGGCCGGCACACACGGACAGGTCAGGTACGCGCCCTCGGCCGCCTCACCGGCGTTCTTGACGAACTCGTCGTCCTTCACACCGTCCGGGGCCACCAGCTTGGCCTCGACACCGGCGTCCCGCAGCTGCTGGGCGAACGGAGCGGCCTCGGTGTAGTAGCCGGCGTAGAAGATCGCGTCGGGGTCGGCGCCCTCGATCTTGCCGACGGTGGCCGAGAACTCCTTCTGCCCGGTCTTGACCTGGTCCTCACAGACCAGCTTGTCGCCGAGGCCCTGCTTGACCATGTTGGCCAGACCGATGCCGTACTCCGAGTCGTCCCGGATCACGCAGACCTTCTGCGCGTTGAGCTTCTCGGTGAGGAACTTGGCGGCCGCAGGGCCCTGCACCGCGTCGTTGCCGAGAGCACGGAAGAAGGTCTTCCAGCCGTTCTTGGCCAGGTCCGGGTTGGTCGCCGACGGCGTGATGGTGACCAGGCCGGCCTCGTTGAACGTGGCGCCGACGGCCTTGGACTCACCGGAGAACGGCAGGCCGACGACCCCCATGATGGTCGGGTCGTTGATCGCCTGGGTCACCACACCGGGAGCGCGGTCGGGAGAACCCTCGGTGTCGAACTCCTTCAGGGTGACCTGACAGTTGGGGTTGGCCGAGTTGTGCTGGTCGACGGCCAGCTTCACGCCGTTGCGGATCGCGATGCCCAGGGCGGCGTTCTGGCCGGCGATGGTGCCGATGTAGGCCAGGGACACGTTGCTGCACTGAGCGTTGCCGTCACCGCGCGGGTCTGCGGCGTCCGCCGCAGCGGTCGGGGCCGGCGCCGCCGGCGTGCTGCCCCCGCCGTCACCGGCGTTGTTCTGCTCGTTCGACACACCTCCGCATCCCGCGAGGCCCAGCGATGCCACCGCCGTGACCACGAGGGTCCGTAGGAGTCGTGTTCCAGACACCCGTACCTCCATTGCCCTTCCGACCGCCAGGAGGCGGTGCCCCATAACCACAGGGGCCAGAGTTGGGCAGGAAGGTAACCGGGAACACAGCGCGTTGCCCAGGTCTCTTCTGTGCTCGTTTCCACATCGTGACGCAGGTCTTACATGGAGACCCGGATATGCCACTCGTCGTGATGACAGTGACCAACATCACTACTACGCTAGGTAGCCAAAATGGGGCATGACCTCGTCAGTTCAGAGCAAGGAATGGCGAGGTCACACAATCCGCAATCGCGGAGGAACGGTAAGTGACCACCCAAGGTCGAGCGCCGTTTTCACCCGTGTGGGTGACGGCAAAGGGCGGTCGTCAGATGGTCATCCCGAGCCGGGAAGATCAAGACAAGTTGTCAAGAACAGCCTGCGCCACGGCTTTCATGGTGGCGCGACGGTCCATCGCGGTGCGCTGGATCCACCGGAACGCCTCCGGCTCCGTCATGCCCTGCTTGGTCATCAGCAGCCCCTTGGCCCGCTCCACGACCTTGCGGGCCTCCAGGCGCTCGGCCAGGTCGGCGACTTCCTTCTCCAGCGCCTGCAGCTCGGAGAACCGGGACATCGCCAACTCGATCGCCGGGACCAGATCCTTCTTGGCGAACGGCTTGACCAGGTAGGCCATCGCCCCCGCATCCCGGGCCCGTTCCACGAGGTCCCGCTGACTGAAGGCGGTCAGGATCACCACCGGTGCGATCCGATCCCGCGCGATGTGCGCCGCCGCCTCGATGCCGTCCATCTTCGGCATCTTCACGTCCAGGATCACCAGGTCCGGCTTCAGCTCCGTGGCGAGCCGCACGGCGTCCTCACCGTCAGCCGCCTCACCGACCACCTGGTAGCCCTCCTCGCGGAGCATCTCGACCAGGTCGAGCCGGATCAACGCCTCGTCCTCCGCGACGAGCACGCGACGCTGGGTGGGCTTGTCCTCGGCAGCCGGCTGGGTCACCGGGATCCTCCTGTGCGTCATGCGGTGTCGGTTCTCGGTGCGGCCGTGGCACCAGAACCTGCAGCCTACCGGGCCACGGCCCTCGTCCCAGGGAATGGACGGGGTGATCACTGCGACACCCAGGCGTAACAGCACCGACGCCACCGCCCGGTGGGCGGACGACCGATAAACCGGGCCCTGGCGAGAAACCCGGTGGCGCGACAGGGTACGCTCCAGCTGATCGCGCAGAAC
>DATCJU010000086.1:0-9796 GCA_036562635.1 Pseudonocardiaceae bacterium | reverse complement strand
TTCTGGCCCACCGAGACCTTCTGGGAGGACAGGTGGGCGTAGCGGGTGGTCCAACCGCCGCCGTGGTCGATCTCGATCCACCGGCCGTAGCTGACCGAGCCCTCGTTCGCCACCCGGGTGACGGTGCCGGCGGCCGAGGCCACCACCGGGTCGCCGTCATCGTTGGTGCGGTTGAAGTCGATGGACAGCTGCGGGTTGTGGTTGGTGCGGGTCTGGCCCGACCACACCTGGCCGCAGGGGAACGGCATCTGGAAGTTCGGCGCGGCCTGCGCCTCGGGCGCCTGGGCCAGGCTTAAACCGCTGATGCTCAGCAGCAGACCGAATCCGGCCCCAAGCACTCGCTTGAGCCTCATGGGTTGGTTCCTCTCCCCGGTCCGTTCTGCGGACCGGCGTCCAGGATCTGCAGGGGGCACCGGGTGGAGGTGTTCCACCCGGTGTGCGTGAGAGCCGGGTCCATGGAGACCGGTGAGCCGGGCACCGTGTCGGCGCACCCTGCCGGCGCGTGGCACGGTGAAGCATTTCCCGGGTGAGGGCTGCTCACGTCACCATATTTCGGACACGCGTCGGTGCCGGGCACAAGTGGGCAGACGGAGTATTAGTGCGGGAAGCGGATTTCCCGGCGTGCGACGTTAGGGCAACCGGTGGAACGTGGTTCGACCGTTTTCTGCATCGTTTCAGTCAACCTACTCGTCGGTATCCACGGGCCGGTATGTCCCTTTTGTGTCCGATGGTTCGGCCAGCAGGGGGAACAAGCGGATGATCGCGCCGGCCGGGGTGGTGCCCGCCGGACCTCGCCCTCGCTCGCCCCGTTCCTGGTAGGGGCGGAGCACCCGGCGCAGAGCTTCGGCGAGTTCGGTCATCTCCTCGGGTGTCAGGTGGACCACCGCGCTGAACGACTCGTCCCGCTGCCACTCGGCGGGGGCGTGTGCGCGGTGGGCCAGCCAGCGCTGGTAGCTCTCGTCCTCCAGGCTGCGCGCCAGATCGTTGAAGCCCGGTACGTCCTGGCCCGTGGGGTGGTCCGTCGACTCCGTCCGCAGTCGCCAGGGGCGCACGCGGCCGCGGCCTCGGTGCGGCGCCTCCTCGATCACCCCGTGACGGGCCAGCTGGCGCAGGTGGAAGGAGCACAGCCCCGAGCTGTAGCCCAGGCGTTGGGCCGCCTCGGTGGCGGTGATCGTGCCGGTCTCGGCGAGCAGTTCCAGCAGCGCGGTGCGCACCGGGTGGTCGGGCAGGGAGGCGGTGGAGCGGGGGCCGGCCCCGCCCGGTTCTCCGTTGTCGTGGGTTCGCACTTTGCAAAGTCTGCTACTGTGCAAAGTGCATGAGCAAGTGGGTGGGTGCTGCGCTGAGGAGAGTGGTGGGGAACATGGCCGCCAGGGCCGGGATCGGAGGTCCGACCGACCGTCGGGTACGGGTGCAGGGCGAACCCGTCGATACCTACCCCCGGTTCGCCCCCGAGGCCGAACGGGGCGAGGTACGCCGGATCACCCTCGTCGGCGAGGACGTGCTGCACCGCCCCTGCCGGCCGGTCACCGAGTTCGGCACCCCCGAGCTGACCCGGCTCGTCGACGACATGTTCGCCACGCTCTACGTCGCGGAAGGCGCGGGCCTGGCCGCGAACCAGGTCGGCGTCGACCTGCGGCTGTTCGTCTGGGACTGCACCGACGAGTACGGTGTGCGGCACGTGGGCCACATCGTCAACCCCGTCCTCGACGAACTGCCCGCGGCCGACCGTCGACTCGTCGAGGCCGAGGAGGGCTGCCTGTCGGTCCCCGGCCCCTACATGCGGGTGTCCCGGCCCGACCGTGCCGTGGTGCGGGGCCGGGACCGGGACGGCAACCCCCTGGTGATCGAGGGGTGGGGGTACTTCGCCCGCTGTCTGCAGCACGAGACCGACCACCTGAACGGCATGCTGTACCTGGACCGGCTGCCGCGGCGACGGCGTGCGGCCGCCCTGCGGGAGATGGCCGCCCGGCAGGACGAGGCCTTCGCCCGGAGGGCGGCCCGGGCTCGGGAGCTGGGCAAGGAGTACGTGGGGCACTGATCGGCCGTCACACCGCAGTACCCGGCGGGTACGCGGAAACGCCCACTCGGGGGAAGCGGCTGCGGAACAATGGACGACCATGTGGAACTTCCTGCGCCGTCGGCGTGCCAGCGAGCCCGAACCGGACGTACGGACCCCGGAGGAGGCCGCGGCGGCGTTCTGGCGCGGATGGGACGAGCTGCTGCCCCGGATCAGCGCCGCCCTGGGCGACCGGGAACCGCACCGGGTGGAGCACGAGCTGTGCGAGCTGGTCGCCACACTGCACCCCGACCTGCACTTCGCGCTGGAGCGGGGTGAGAAGGCCATCTACGCCCTGGTCGTCTCGGGACAGGGCGACCCCGAGCTGCGTCCCTACACCGACGCGTGGATCGCGGCGGCGCCTCCGCCCAGCCCGGTGTGGGAGTTCCACGACGCCGTGCCTCCGGTTCCCGACCCCACCGAGGTCACGGTCAACATCGGCCCCCACCGGTTGCCGCTGCGCGAGGTGCGGGTGGCCGCACTACTGGACGAGGCCGAGGGACTGGTCGACGTCGCCGTGCACCACCCGAAGCTGGCGGACCTGGACGAGTCGGCCCGGCAGGCGATGACGTTCCTGCCGCTGGACGCCACCCTCGGGGAACGGCTCGCCGTGGACCGGATCGGCCGGGTGGAGACGGCGGAGGCCGAGCCGCAGAACTCGATGAGCCTGCTGGAGCTGCGGGACCTGGTGCGCGAGTTCGACGCCCGCATCCGGGCCCGGGACACCGAGGGGGAAACCGGCGGGGCCGAGGCGGAGACGGAGGGCCAACCACCCGCCGACGAGCGGTAACCGGTCCCCCGGTCGGTGTCGGGGGGTCTGACTACGCTCGTCGAAGTGACCGGTGTCGACGAGCACAGCAGTGAGCTGCCGCAGGACCCCGCCGCCACCCAGGGAGCCGAAGGGCTGGAGGACGTTCCCCCCGAGGTGCGTGAGCGCCACGCGGCATTGGCCGAGGAGATCCGCGCGCACCAGTTCCGCTACTACGTGCTGGACGCGCCCGTCATCTCCGACGGGCAGTTCGACGAGCTGGTACGGGAACTGCAGCGCCTGGAGGCCGAGCACCCCGGGTTGGTCACCCCCGACTCGCCCACCCAGCAGGTGGGCGGCACCTTCTCCACCGAGTTCCGCCCGGTCGGCCACCTGGAACGCATGCTCAGCCTGGACAACGCCTTCAGCGAGGACGAGCTGCGCGCCTGGATCGAGCGGGTGGAGCGTGAGGTGGGCTCCGGGGCGCACTACCTGTGCGAGCTGAAGATCGACGGACTGGCGGTGAGCCTGGTCTACGAGAACGGTCGCCTGGTGCGCGCCGCGACCCGGGGCGACGGCCGTACCGGCGAGGACGTCACGCTCAACGTGCGCACGGTGCGCGACGTGCCGGAGCAGCTCACCGGGACCGACGAGTTCCCCGTGCCCGAGCTGGTCGAGGTGCGGGGTGAGATCTTCTTCGCCGTCGACGACTTCGCCAAGCTGAACGCACGGCTGGTGGAGGCGGGCAAGACCCCGTTCGCCAACCCGCGCAACGCCGCGGCCGGCTCGTTGCGCCAGAAGGACCCACGGGTGACCGCCTCCCGTCCTCTGCGGTTGATCTGCCACGGCCTGGGTCGGCGGAAGGGGTTCGAGCCGGCACGCCAGTCCGAGTCCTACGCCGCCCTGCGCGCCTGGGGCCTGCCGGTCTCGGAGCACACCCGGGTGCTGTCCACCTTCGACGAGCTGGTGGAGCACATCGCCTACTGGGGCGAGCACCGGCACGACGCCGAACACGAGATCGACGGCGTGGTGATCAAGGTCGACGAGGTCCCGCTGCAGCGGCGGCTCGGCTCCACCTCGCGGGCCCCGCGCTGGGCCATCGCCTACAAGTACCCGCCCGAGGAAGCCACCACGAAGCTGCTGGACATCCGAGTCAACGTCGGCCGCACCGGTCGGGTCACCCCCTTCGCGGTGATGGAGCCGGTCAAGGTGGCCGGGTCCACGGTGTCGCTGGCCACCCTGCACAACGCCGACGAGGTCCGGCGCAAGGGGGTGCTCATCGGCGACCGGGTGGTGATCCGCAAGGCCGGTGACGTCATCCCCGAGGTCCTGGGTCCGGTGGTGGAGGTCCGCGACGGCAGCGAGCGCGAGTTCGTCATGCCCACCGAGTGCCCCGAGTGCGGCTCCCCGCTGCGCCCGGAGAAGGAGGGCGACGTCGACATCCGCTGCCCCAACGCACGGTCCTGCCCCGCGCAACTGCGGGAGCGGTTGTTCCACCTGGCCGGCCGCGGAGCGTTCGACATCGAGGGCCTCGGCTACGAGGCGGCCACCGCGTTGCTGACCTCCGGGGTGGTCACCGACGAGGGAGACATCTTCTTCCTGGACGCGGACCGGCTGCTCGAGGTGCCGCTGTTCCGCACCAAGGCCGGTACGCTGTCGGCCAACGGACACAAGTTGCTGGAGAACCTGGAACGCGCCAAGGACCGCCCGTTGTGGCGGGTGCTGGTCGCGCTCTCCATCCGCCACGTGGGCCCCACCGCCGCACAGGCCCTGGCCCGTGAGTTCGGTGCGCTGGACGCCGTCGCCGAGGCCGACGAGGAGCGGCTGGCCGCGGTGGAGGGCGTCGGGCCGACCATCGCCGCCGCGGTGCGTGAGTGGTTCGCCGTCGACTGGCACCGCGAGGTGGTGGAGAAGTGGCGGCGAGCCGGAGTGCGGATGGTCGACGAGCGGGACGAGGCGGTTCCACGCATTCTGGAAGGGCTGTCCATCGTCGTCACAGGCAGTCTGGAGGGCTTCTCCCGGGACGAGGCGAAGGAGGCGATCGCACTCCGGGGTGGTCGGGCTGCCGGTTCGGTGTCGAAGAAGACCGCCTTCGTCGTGGTGGGCGCCGAGCCGGGGTCCAAGTACGACAAGGCGGTGCAGCTGAAGGTCCCGATCCTGGACGAGGCTGGGTTCCGGGTGTTGTTGGAGCGAGGCCCCGAAGCGGCGCGGGAGGTGGCACGCACCGAGTGACCAGGCCCGGGCGGGCACCGGGTCGCCGACATGAGGGGCGAAGGGGATGGTGAAGGCCGGCGAAGTGGCGATGGAGGCGGCGATGGTGATCCGTCCGGCGACCTCCGACGAGTTTGCCGAGGTCGGTGAGCTGACCGCGCGTGCCTATCTGACGGACGGCCTGCTGGAGGGTGCGGAGGACTACCAGGCCGTGCTGCGGGACGCGGCGGGTCGGGCCGAGCACGGTGAACTGCTGGTGGCGACCGACGAGAACGGTCGGTTGCTGGGGACGGTCACCGTCTTCCGGGCGGGAAATCCGTGGGTGGAGATCGCCCGGGAGGACGAGTGGGAGTTCCGCGCCCTGGCCGTCGACCCGTCCGCGCGCGGCCGTGGAGTGGCCCGGGCCCTGGTGGAGGAGGTCATGCGCCGGGCGCGGCAGGGTGGGGCGCGGCGCCTGGTGCTGTGCACCCAGGACCGGATGATCGCGGCGCAGCGGCTGTACGAGTCGCTCGGGTTCGTCCGGATGCCGGAGCGGGACCAGCGGCCCACCCCGCAGATCGCCCTCCTGGCGTTCGGACGGGACCTGGTCACCCCGGAGATACGGGTGCGCATCGCGGAGATGAGGGACCTGGCCGCGGTCGCCGACCTCACCGCCAGCGTGTTCGTCGACGAGGGCTACCTGTCGCAGGCGGTGGAGCCGATGCTGCGCGACACCGCACGCCGGGTGCGGGAGGCGGAGGTCCTGGTCGCCGTCGACGAGGAGGACCAGGCGCTGGGCACTCTCACCCTGTGCCGGAAGGGCAGCCCCTACGCCCGGGTGGCCCAGGAGGGTGAGCTGGAGATCCGGTTGCTCGCGGTGACCCCCGGCGGACGTCGTCGGGGGGTGGGGGAGGCCCTGGTCCGGGCGGCGCTGGACCGGGCGCGGGACATCCGCGCCGAGCGTGTGGTGCTGACCCTCCAGCCCCGGATGACCGTGGCCCGTCGGCTGGCGGAGCGCATGGGGTTCCGACGTACCCCGGAGCGCGACTGGGAGACCTCGTCCGCCCAGCCCCGGATCACCTACACCCTGGAGATGGGGGAGTGACCCCGCCGTAGTACCGCCGGGGCGACCGGCGTCGAGCGGATGTGGTGCCGGGTACCGGTACCCGGCACCACACCGGCGGGTCGTCGTGCGGGGCGGGCCGGGCTCACAGGTCGCCTAGCGCGGGTCGGGGAGCTGCCCCACGGAGTGGGAGCCGCCGTCGATCACCACGGCGACGATGCCGGCCAGGTGCGCCAGCCGGGCGACCTCGGCGGCACGGAACATCGGCCCACCGGGGCGACCCACCAGCAGCACCTGCTCCGGGCTGCCCACCGGGGTGGCGGCCAGCTCGGTGCCCAGCTCCCGCCACGTGGGCGGCACCCACTCCTCCTCGCCGTCGAGGATCGTGGCCTTGTGCAGTGGCAGCCACGGCAGGTTCGAGGCCGGGTTCTCCGGAGCGGCGGTGCTGGCGGCGACCCGCACCGGCCCCTCCTTGTCGTCGCAGCGGATGACCACGGCCCAACCGGCCCGGATGATCTTCGGCACACCCTCGGCGAGCACCTGGAGCCCGTGCTTGGGATCGGCGGCGATCTCCTCCACCAGCTCCAGCTCGCGGTGGGTGTTGAGCACACCCGCGTAGGGACGCACCGCGTCCACCACGACCCCGTCGATGGACTCGGCCGCGGTGATCAACACGTCGGGCAGCCGACCGGACGGCAACTCCACGACCAGGTCGTCGACCGCTACCCCGGGGCTGCGTTCGACCACGTCCACACTGAGGATGTCGGCGCCGATTTCACCCAATGCGGTGGCTACCGCGCCGAGCATCCCCGGGCGGTCGGGCAACTGCACCCGGAGCAGGAAGGACACCGGCGGAACGCCTCCTGACTTGCGTGAGACCTGGACAACCGTCTCCCACGGTTGCGATCAGGTCGTGGCCACTGCTGTCACCAACCGTCCATTCTCGCAGACCGTAGCCTGATTGTGACCAGTGCCCCGCTCGTGATCACTCACCCGACCGGGGCGTTCCCCTGAGGAAGCGGACCCGTCCGGGACGGGAGCCTCACGCCTCAATAGACTCGCCAGGTCAAGCCCAAACACGACCGCGACCAGGGGGTCTTGGAGTGCCCGCCATCTCCCGCGACGAGGTCGCCCACCTCGCCAGGCTCGCCAGGCTGGCCGTCACCGAGCAGGAACTGGACACCTTCGCCGGCCAGCTCGATGTGATCCTCCAGGCGGTGGCCCGGGTGGGCGAGGTCGCCGCCGACGACATCCCGCCGACCTCGCACGCCGTCCCGTTGACCAACGTGTTCCGGGACGACGAGGTGCGGCCGGGGCTGACCCAGGAGCAGGCGCTCGGCGGAGCGCCTGCCGCCGAGGACGGTCGGTTCCGTGTCCCGCGCATCCTGGGGGAGGAGCAGTGAGCGAGCTGATCAGGCACTCCGCCGCCGAGCTGGCGGAGAAGATCCACAAGCGTGAGGTCAGTGCGGTCGAGGTGACCCAGGCGCACCTGGACCGCATCGCCGCCGTCGACACCGCGGTGCACGCCTTCCTGCACGTCGACGCCGAGGGCGCGTTGGCCGCGGCCCGGGCGGTCGACGAGGCACTGGACGCGGGTGAGGCGCCCGCCTCCCCGCTGGCCGGTGTGCCGCTGGCGCTCAAGGACGTGTTCACCACGGTCGACATGCCCACGACCTGCGGGTCGAAGATGCTGGAGGGCTGGCGCCCGCCGTACGACGCCACGGTGACGCGGCGGCTGCGTGAGGCCGGCATCGTCATCCTGGGCAAGACCAACATGGACGAGTTCGCCATGGGCTCGTCCACGGAGAACTCCGCCTACGGCCCGACCCGCAACCCGTGGGACCTGGACCGTATCCCCGGTGGCTCCGGGGGTGGCTCCTCGGCGGCGCTGGCCGCCTTCGAGGCCCCGCTGGCCATCGGCACCGACACCGGTGGTTCGATCCGTCAGCCGGGTGCGGTCACCGGCACCGTCGGGGTGAAGCCCACCTACGGCGGGGTGTCCCGCTACGGCCTGGTGGCGTTCTCCTCCTCGCTGGACCAGGGCGGCCCGTGCGCCCGCACCGTGCTGGACGCCGCCCTGCTGCACGAGGTCATCGGTGGGCACGACCCGCTGGACTCCACCTCGATCAACGCCCCGGTGCCGCCGGTGGTGGCCGCCGCCCGGGAGGGCGCGTCCGGTGACCTGCGGGGTGTGCGCATCGGTGTGGTCACCGAGTTCCGCGGGGAGGGCTACCAGCCGGGGGTGCTGCGGGCCTACGAGGCGGCGCTGGAGCAGCTGCGCGAGTTGGGCGCGGAGGTCGTCGAGGTCTCCTGCCCGCACTTCACCTACGCGCTGCCCGCGTACTACCTGATCGCGCCGAGCGAGTGCTCGTCCAACCTGGCCCGGTTCGACGGCATGCGTTACGGCCTGCGGGTCGGCGAGAACGGCGCGAACAGCGCCGAGGAGGTCATGTCGCTGACCCGGGAGGCCGGGTTCGGGGCCGAGGTCAAGCGCCGGATCATGATCGGTACCTACGCGCTGTCGTCCGGGTACTACGACGCGTACTACGGGCAGGCGCAGAAGGTCCGCACCCTGATCTCCCGCGACTTCGCCGCCGCCTTCGAGCAGGTGGACGTGCTGGTCTCGCCGACCACCCCGACCACCGCCTTCCGCATCGGCGAGCGGGTCAACGACCCGATGCAGATGTACCTGTCCGACCTGTGCACCATCCCGGCCAACCTGGCCGGCAACGCCGCGATGAGCGTGCCGTGCGGGCTGTCCGAGGACGACGGCCTGCCCGTCGGGCTGCAGATCATGGCCCCGGCGATGGAGGACCACCGCATGTACCGGGTGGCCGCCGCCTACGAGGCCGCCCGGGACGCCGCCCAGGGTGGGCCGCTGATCCACCGTGTGCCGGAGCTGGAGGTTGCCACGCGATGACCGCTTCCGCGACCAACGCCGAGCTGATGCCCTTCGAGGACGTGGTCGCCTCCTACGACCCGGTGCTGGGCCTGGAGGTGCACGTCGAGCTGTCCACCCGCACGAAGATGTTCTGCGGGTGCCCCAACCAGTTCGGTGGGGAGCCGAACACCCGGGTCTGCCCGACCTGTCTCGGCCTGCCGGGCTCGCTGCCGGTGGTCAACGGCAAGGCCGTGGAGTCGGCGATCCGGATCGGACTGGCCCTCAACTGCACGATCGCCGAGTGGTGCCGGTTCGCCCGGAAGAACTACTTCTATCCGGACATGCCGAAGAACTTCCAGACCTCGCAGTACGACGAGCCGATCGCCTACGACGGCTACCTGGACGTCGTGCTGGAGGACGGGGAGGTCTTCCGAGTCGGCATCGAGCGGGCGCACATGGAGGAGGACACCGGCAAGTCGCTGCACGTCGGTGGCAGCACCGGCCGGATCCACGGCGCCGAGCACTCGCTGCTGGACTACAACCGGGCGGGCGTGCCGCTGATCGAGATCGTCACCAAACCGATCGTCGGGGCCGGTGCGCGTGCCCCCGAGGTGGCCCGTGCCTACGTGACCGCGCTGCGTGACCTGCTGCGCGCCCTGGGCGTGTCCGACGTGCGGATGGACCAGGGCTCGCTGCGCTGCGACGCGAACGTGTCGCTCATGCCCAAGGGCAGCGGTGAGTTCGGCACCCGCACCGAGACCAAGAACGTCAACTCGCTGCGCAGCGTGGAGCGCGCGGTGCGCTACGAGATGTGTCGGCAGGCGGCGGTGCTGGCCTCGGGGGGCACCGTGGTGCAGG
>DATCJU010000081.1:0-96705 GCA_036562635.1 Pseudonocardiaceae bacterium | reverse complement strand
GCGAGATCTACACCGACGTGGACGGGGTGTTCACCGCGGACCCACGCATCGTGCGCACCGCCCGGAAGCTGGACCGCATCACCTACGAGGAGATGCTGGAGATGGCGTCGGCGGGCGCCAAGGTGCTCTACCTGCGCTCGGTGGAGTACGCCCGTCGCTACAACGTCCCGATCCACGTCCGCTCGTCGTACAGCAACAAGCCCGGAACCCTCGTCTCCGGCTCGATGGAGGACCTTCCCGTGGAACAGGCTCTGATCACCGGGGTTGCGCACGACCGGTCCGAGGCCAAGGTCACCGTGACCAACGTGCCCGACCACCCGGGCGAGGCGGCGCAGATCTTCCGGATCGTCGCCGACGCCGAGATCGACATCGACATGGTGGTGCAGAACGTGTCGCGCGCCGAGAGCGGCCGTACCGACATCACCTTCACCCTGCCCAAGGCCGACGGCCCCAAGGCGGTCGCCGCGCTGGAGAAGCGCCGCGAGGAGATCGGCTTCGGCCAGGTGCTCTACGACGAGCACATCGGCAAGGTGTCGCTGATCGGCGCGGGCATGCGCTCGCACCCCGGTGTCACCGCCACCTTCTGCGAGGCCCTGGCCAAGGCCGGGGTCAACATCGAGATCATCTCCACCTCCGAGATCCGGATCTCGGTGGTGTGTCGGGACACCCAGCTCGACGACGCGGTCCGGGCGCTGCACGAGGCGTTCGACCTCGACGGCGACGAGGAAGCCACGGTCTACGCCGGGACGGGACGGTGAACGGGATGAGCAGGCCCACGTTGGCGCTGGTCGGCGCGACCGGCGCGGTCGGCACGGTGATGGTCGACATCATGAACGGCCGGCCGGACTGGCCCTGGGGCGAGGTGCGGCTGATCGCCTCGCCGCGCTCCGCGGGCAAGCGGATCACCGTGCGCGGGGAGGACGTCACCGTCCAGGCGCTGGCGCCGGAGGTCTTCGACGGCGTCGACGTCGCCATGTTCGACGTGCCGGACGCGGTGTCCGCCGAGTGGGCACCGATCGCGGCGGCCCGCGGCGCGGTGGTGGTGGACAACTCGGGCGCGTTCCGGATGGACCCCGAGGTGCCGCTGGTGGTGCCGGAGGTGAACGCGCACGCGATCGCCCACCGGCCCCGGGGGATCATCGCCAACCCCAACTGCACGACGCTGTCCATGATGGCCGCGGTGGGGGCGCTGCACCGCGAGTTCGGGCTGCGCGAGCTGGTCGTGGCGTCCTACCAGGCCGCGTCCGGTGCGGGCCAGGCGGGAGTCGACCGGCTGTACGCGGAGATCGCCGCGGTGGCCGGCAAGCAGGTCGGCGTGCGGGCCGGTGATGTGCGGGAGGCCCTGGAGGCGGCCGGTCTCGACGCGACCTCGCCGTTCCCGGCTCCGCTCGCGCTCAACGTCGTCCCGTGGGCCGGCTCGCTCAAGGAGGACGGCTGGAGCTCCGAGGAGCTGAAGGTCCGCAACGAGTCCCGCAAGATCCTCGGCATCCCGGACCTGAAGGTGTCCGCCACCTGCGTCCGGGTCCCGGTGGTCACCACGCACTCGCTGGCGGTGCACGCCACGTTCGAGCGGGAGGTCACCGTGGCCCAGGCCCGGGAGATCTTCGAGGCCCAGCCCACCGTGGTGCTGGTCGACGACCCGGCTGCCCTGCGGTTCCCCACTCCGGCGGACGTGGTCGGCGGCGACCCGACCTACGTGGGCCGCATCCGGCAGGCGTTGGACTTCCCGAACACGCTGGACTTCTTCGTGTGCGGGGACAACCTGCGCAAGGGAGCGGCGCTGAACACCTACGAGATCGCGGAGAAGCTGGCCGCCGATCTGGCCGGCTGAGTGCCGTCACGGCCTGACGTGTGGGCCCCGTCCCCGGGTGGACGGGGCCCGCGTCCTTCCCGGACGGGTGACGTCGGTGGGCTAGGTTCGGGGCCGTGGCGGGAACTCGGCGCGGTGGGAACGCGGTGGTGCTCGGCGTGGACCTGGGGACCACGGCGACGAAGGTGGTCGCGGTGGACCGTGCCGGTCGGGTGCTGGGGTTCGTCGAGCACGACCACCTGCCGCACACCGGGGACGGCGACGAGGTGACGCACGACCCGGACCGGGTGGTGGCCGTCGCGCTGCGGGCGGTGCGTGAGTGCGCGGCGCGGTACCGGGCCGAGGGGCGGGAGGTGGCGGGGCTGGCGCTGACCGGGGCGATGCACACGTTGCTCGCCCTCGACACGGCCGGCCGACCCATCACCCCCGCGATGAGCTGGGCGGACAACCGGGCTCGGGCACAGGCGCGCCGGCTGCGGGCACTGCCCGAGAGCCAGGAGCTGCACCGTGTCACCGGCACCCCGGTGCACCCGTTCGCCCCGTTGTCCAAGCTGGTCTGGTTCGCCGAGCAGGACCCGGGGACGGCCCGGCGGGCGGCCCGCTGGTGCGGGCTGAAGGACTACGTGTTGTTCCAGCTCACGGACCGGTTGGTCACCGAGCACTCCAACGCCTCCGGTACCGGTCTGATGGACATCCGCCGTCTGGCCTGGCACCCGGCCTCGCTGCACGTCGCCGGGGTGCGGGCCGAGCAGCTGCCGGAGCTGTGTGCACCGACCGAGGTGCTGGCGCTGGGGCCGGAGGCGGCGAGGGCCACCGGTCTGCCCGTGGGTCTGCCCGTGGTGGCCGGGGGCGGGGACGGGCCGCTGGCCAATCTCGGGGTGGGGGCGGTGCGCCCCGGGACGGCGGCGGTGTCCCTGGGCACCAGTGGGGCGCTGCGGGTGACCACCGAACGACCCGGGGTGGACGAGGGCTGCCGGTTGTTCTGCTACGCGATCGGCGACGGGCTGTGGGTGGTCGGCGGGGCGGTGAGCAACGGCGGGGTGGTGACGCAGTGGGCGGCCGAGGCGTTCGGCACCTCGGACCTGTCCGGCCTGCTGGCGGAGGCCGCCGCGGTGCCGGTGGGGGCGAACGGCCTGGTGGCGCTGCCCTACCTGCTCGGGGAGCGCGCCCCCTGGTGGGACGTGGACGCGCGGGGGGCGCTGCTGGGACTGCGTCGGGAGCACGGCCGCGCCGAGGTGGTGCGTGCCCTCGTCGAGGGGGTGTGCCAGCAGCTCGCCCTGGTGTACCGGGCCGTGCTGGCCACCGGGGTGACGGTCGACTCGGTGCGGGCCACCGGTGGGGCGTTCCGGGACGACCTGTGGGCGAACACGGTGGCCGCGGCGCTGGGTTCCCGGGTGGAGCTGGCCGAGGACCAGGCCGGGTCGGGGCTGGGTGCGGCGCTGCTGGGGTGGCGGGCGCTGGGGGAGTTCGGTTCGCTGCGGGAGGCGGCCACGACGGTGCGTCCGCAGCGGGTGGTCGAGCCCGATGTCGTGGCGGCGCAGGTCATGGCGGCCCGGCTCCCGGTGGTGGAGCGGGCCTACGCCGCGTTGCGGGAGCTGTCGGCGGCGCTGGACGTGCCGGAGGGGTGACCGGCGCGGCGGTGGGGCCGCCGCGCCGGTCGGGTGGGTGTCAGTTCGCGGTGGGGCCGTTCCAGTCGACGAGCTGGATGATCACCCCGTTGGGGTCGCGTACCTGGAACGCGCGCTCGCCCCACTCCTCGACGGTCAGGGGCATGGTGATGGTGACTCCCTCGGCCTGCAGGCGGGCCAGCTCTCCCTCCAGGTCGTCGACGACGAAGGCGAGGATCACCCCCGAGGCGTGGTCGTGGCGCTGGTCCTCGGGCAGGGTCGCCAGGCCGCGCCGGAGGAAGACGACGTTCATCCCGACGTCGTCGCGGGTCAGGGAGGCGAAGCCGTCGGCGGCCATCTCCTCCCGGAAGCCGAAGTGGGTGGTGAGGAATCTGCTGGACGCCTCGACGTCCGCGACGTTCAGCGAGACGGCGGATGCGCTGATCTTCACGGGATCCTCCGGGACAGGAGTGGCACGGATTTCCGTACGACGTACGTTGTACAACGTACGGAAAAGGAAGGGGCGGAGCAAATGAGCCACCGGAGCGGCGCCGGTGACCCGGTGCGGACGCTGGAACTGCTGTGGCGCGGCAACGGAACCCGGCAGTCCACGCGGGGGCCGCGCCAGGGGTTGAGCGTGGACCGTGTCGTCGACGCGGCCGTCGAGCTGGCGGACGCCGAGGGGTTGTCGGCCGTGACCATGCGTCGGGTCGCGCAGGTCCTGGGGGTGGCGCCCATGTCGCTCTACACCTACGTCCCGGGCAAGGCCGAGTTGCTGGACCTGATGCTGGACACGGTCTACGCGCGGATGCCCCGTACGGACCTGTCCGGTCTGCCCTGGCGGGAGCGGGTGGTGACGGTGGCCCGGGAGAACCGGGAGCTGTACCGGCGGCACCCGTGGGCGGCCACCGTCTCCACCGGCCGACCGCCCCTGGGGCCGGGGTACCTGGCCAAGTACGAGCACGAACTGACCGCGTTCGACGGCCTGGGCCTGACCGACCTGGAGATGGACGCCGCCCTGACCTACCTGCTGGGGTTCGTCCAGTTCTCCGCACTCTCGGCCGCCGAGGCCGCCGCGGCGCGACGGGACAGTGCGATGAGCGATGAGCAGTGGTGGGAGGCGAACGCCCCCGTGCTCGACCGTGTCCTCGACGGCGCGGCCTACCCCACCGCCGTCCGGGTCGGCACCGCGGCGGGGCGGGCCTACCGCGGTGCCTACGACGCGGAGCACGCCTACGAGTTCGGGCTGGCCCGGGTGCTCGACGGCCTGGCCGCGCTCGTCGAACGGCGTGGACGTGCGGGCGGTGCCTGACGGCGGCTCCGGCTCCGCCCTGCTCCCGCGGTTCGGGTCGAGGTAGTCGGGGGCTGCATCACCCGTTGCGGCGAATTTTCGGGCGCTCTGCTGACCTTGCGTGCTCACATTTCTGCTGGTGAGTGCCCTTGCTTACGTTGTTCGGGGGAGAGAAGAGCTTCCAACGATCACAGCGTGTCATTGACCCGTTCCGGCCCAGGACGGACGATGTCCTCCAAGAAGCACGACCAGCGAAGACCCGTGCGGGCCATGCTCGCGAACACGAGGGGTCAGCTCGTGCGGGCCGGCAGGTGCGGGAGCACCCGTGGGGCAGGAGGCCGGCATGACGTTCGTGCAGCTCATGGAGTACCGGACCAGACAGCCGGAGGAGATGGCCCGGCTGTTCGACCGGTGGCTCGAACAGACCGAGGGCAGGCGCACCGCCACCCACGGGACGCTGACCCGCGACCGGGACGCGTCCGACCGGTACGTCGAGATCGTCGAGTTCCCCTCCTACGAGGAGGCGATGCGCAACTCCCGGCTACCGGAGACCGGCGCGGTCTTCGAACAGATGTCCCGTCTGTGCGAGGAGCCACCGACCTTCCGCAACCTGGATGTCCTGCAGGACCAGGACATGTAGGGGCGCACGGTCGACCCCGCTCGGTGGGACGGATCGAGTGCGGCGACCTTCACCAGGAGGCGCCGACGTCACGGAAACCCCCCGGTGGTCGAGCAGTCATTCGCCGGCGGCCGGGGCTGGTGTGACGAGCTGTGGTCCCGGAACGGAGGCTCGGTGGCCTCCCTTCCGGGACCACAGCCATACCAGGAGCCCGAGGGCGGCGAGCAGCCCGCCGGCGACGCCCGCGGTGGCGAATCCCCACGCGGCCGAGCTGTTCCGGTCGATGACGTACCCGGCCAGTGGGGCGCCGAGCGCGAGGCCCGTGGTCAGCGCGGTTCCCTGCAGGCCCATGGCGGTGCCGCGCACCGAGGCCGGCACCAGTCGGCTGACCGCCTCGCTGGTGGCGGCGAGCGTGGGGGCGCACAGCAGACCGGCGGGGAGGAGTGCCAGGCACAGCGCCCACCAGGTGTCGGCCAGGCCGATCGGCACGGTGCACACCGCGAGCAGGGTGACCAGACCGCCCAGCGGGAGCGC
Organism: Pseudonocardiaceae bacterium; assembly: GCA_036562635.1. GTDB lineage: Bacteria > Actinomycetota > Actinomycetes > Mycobacteriales > Pseudonocardiaceae > DATCJU01. Next base: position 90,844 of record DATCJU010000081.1, on the reverse strand, counting down.
ACGGGGGAGGGCGCCGTGGACGAACCCGCCGAGCAGCGACCAGGCGCACCAGGCGGCGATCACCGCACCGGTCCAGGCCACCTGTCCCCGGTGCTCCAGGGCGGCGACGATCGACACGTCGGTACCGGACAGCACGACGGCGGCCCCGGACGTGAAGAGCAGCACGGAGAGCAGCCTCGGTGCGAGCCACCAGCGGCGGGGCGCCTCCCCGTCGGTCTGCTCCTTCTCGGACCGGATGGGCGGGTTGAGCAGGTGGAGCGCGACGCCGGACACCAGCAGGGTGCCGCCGATGAGGAACAGGGTGACCCGGGTGGACACCGTGGTGGCCAGGGCGACCGCGAGGGCCGGCCCCACGGCGAAGGTCAGCTCCACGGACATGGAGTCCAGGGAGTAGGCGCTCCGGCGCAGCTCCTCGGGCACCAGGGCGGCCAGGGACTGGCGGGTGGCGCCGTACACCGGGATGGAGAACAGGCCGGCGACGAATCCGCCCGCGAGCAGCGCCGGGTAGGGCAGCCCGGGGGCGGTGAGGAAGAACAGCACGCTCACCACCGTGGTGACGCTGGTCACGATGCGTAGTCCGTAGCGGTCCGTGGCCCAGCCGGCCAGGGGGCCGCCGAGGGCCTGGCCGATGGTCAGGGTGGCCGTGACGACACCGGCGGCGCCGTAGCCGAGGTCCAGGGACAGCACCACGTGGAGGGTGAGGCTCAGCGCCATGGCGCTGGCCGGGAGCCGGGCCAGCATGGCGACCAGCAGGAGGGAACGGACGCCGGGCAGCGCGAGGACCTGGCGGTAGGAGGCGAGCTGCACGGGGCCAGTGTGTGGGCGCTCCTCGGCGCCGGGGCAAACGGTTTTCCACCCGTCCGGGGCAGTTACGCTTCGTGACGGTCGGGGATGGGGCTAACCCATTCGACTTATGACACGTTCGCTTTATTGACTGGTTCCAGAAAATGTGGTGAGGTGGTGTGGTCATGACCCCCACGGACTCGGCACGCACGGACGCCATCGGCGACCCGCGACAGCGACTGCGGGCCGCCGGGCTCCGCGTGACCGCGCCTCGGGTCGCCGTCCTGGAGTGGGTGGACACCCATCCGCACGTCACGGCCGAGGAGGTTGCCGCGGCGGTGCGGGAGCGGCTCGGATCGGTCTCCACGCAGGCCGTCTACGACGTGCTGCACGCGTGCGCCCGCGCCGGGCTGCTGCGCCGGATCGAACTGGCCGGCCACCCCGCTCGGTACGAGGCCCGGATCGGTGACAACCACCACCACCTGGTGTGCCGGGCCTGCGGGCGGACCGAGGACATCGACTGCATGGTCGGGACCCGTCCCTGTCTGACCCCGTCGGACAGCATCGGGTTCGAGGTGGACGAGACCGAGGTCGTGTTCTGGGGGTTGTGTCCCGACTGTCGGCCGGCGGGATAGCCCTCCGGCTGCGCAACCTGTGGAGGAGGGAAGGTAAGCGTGACCCAGCCACGCCACACCACCACGAACGCGGGCATTCCGGTCGCCAGCGACGAGCACTCGCTCACGGTCGGCCCGAACGGACCGATCCTGCTGCACGACCACTACCTGATCGAGAAGATGGCGCAGTTCAACCGGGAGCGTGTGCCCGAGCGGGTGGTGCACGCCAAGGGCAGCGGCGCCTTCGGTTTCTTCGAGGTCACCGAGGACGTCAGCCAGTTCACCAAGGCCGCCGTCTTCCAGCCCGGCACCCGGACCAAGGTGCTGGTCCGCTTCTCCACCGTGGCGGGTGAGCTCGGTTCCCCGGACACCTGGCGCGACCCGCGTGGTTTCGCGATCAAGTTCTACACCAGCGAGGGCAACTACGACCTGGTCGGCAACAACACCCCGATCTTCTTCATCCGCGACCCGATGAAGTTCCAGGACTTCATCCGTTCGCAGAAGCGCCGCGCCGACAACGGTCTGCGCGACCACAACATGCAGTGGGACTTCTGGACCCTGTCGCCGGAGTCCGCGCACCAGGTCACCTGGCTGATGGGCGACCGCGGCATCCCGAAGACCTGGCGCCACATGAACGGCTACGGCTCGCACACCTTCATGTGGGTCAACGCCGGCGGCGAGAAGTTCTGGATCAAGTACCACTTCAAGACCGACCAGGGCATCGAGTGCCTCACCTCGGAGGAGGCCGCCCGCATCGCCGGTGAGGACGCCGACTACCACCGCGCCGACCTGTGGAACGCCATCGCGCGGGGCGAGCACCCGAGTTGGACGCTCTACGTGCAGGTCATGCCGTTCGAGGACGCCGCGGACTACCGGTTCAACCCGTTCGACCTGACCAAGGTGTGGCCGCACGGCGACTACCCGCTGATCAAGGTCGGTCGGCTGGTGCTGAACCAGAACCCGTCCAACCACTTCACCGAGATCGAGCAGGCGGCGTTCGCGCCCACCAACATGGTCCCGGGCATCGGTCCGTCGCCGGACAAGATGCTGCTCGGCCGGATCTTCTCCTACCCGGACACCCAGCGCTACCGCATCGGCCCGAACTACGCGCAGCTCCCGGTGAACCAGCCGCTGTCGCCGGTCAACAGCTACAGCAAGGACGGCCCGATGCGCTACCACAACCCGGGCGACCCGGTGTACGCGCCGAACTCCTACGACGGCCCGAAGGCCGACACGGAGCGCTACGGCGACGTGGCCGGCTGGCACGTCGCGGGGGAGATGGTGCACGCCGCGTACGAGAAGCACACCGAGGACGACGACTACGTGCAGGCGCGGGCGTTGGTCCGCGACGTGATGGACGACGCCCAGCGTGACCGGCTGGTGAAGAACGTGATCGACCACCTGTCCAACGGGGTGTCGCGGCCGGTCCTGGAGCGTGCCTTCGAGTACTGGCGCAACATCGACAAGGAGACCGGCGACCGGATCGCCGAGGCCTTCGCCTCCTGAGCCGGTTCCCCGGGATCTCCGGCGACGCCTCTGCCTCCTGTGGCGGGTCGTCCGCTCCGACACCGGTGCGGGCGGCCCGCCACCGTCGTCTCGGCGGTGTGTCCGGCGTTCCTTCCACGAGGCGGGTTCGCGCGATTGACCTCGAGTCCACTGGAGGTCGTAGCGTCTGCCCCGTGCCGGGAACCGGATGCGATCTGCTCAGCCGGCGCTCGGGGCCGCACAGTCCGCGGGGTGCCGGGTGCACCACGGCGTGGTGCCGGGGAGCCGGTGCCGGTTGGCCGCCACCCAGCGGTAGACGGCCTCCTGCAGCCGACGCATCCCGGGTACCCGCAGGTACAGCAGCACCGGGAGCCGGGTGCCCAGCGCCGCGGCGAGCGCGTGGTTCACCGCCTCCGCTCCCGACCGCGGCACCCCGTCGAGTCCGATCCACCACACCGACTCCGCCAGCCGGGCGGGCGTCAACCGGTACCGCTCGGCCGCCCCGGGCGACTGGTTGGGGATCGCCGTCACCCGGTGGTGCCGGTCCAGGCGGGCCAACCAGCCGACGCTGCGGGTGCAGAAACCGCACCTGCCGTCGAACAACAGGGTTCCGCGCACCTGGTCAGCATGCCGCGGACGGGCGCCTGCCGGCAGCCACGACCCAGGGGCCCGTGAGCACCCGTCCATCGGGTGAACGGCGATGAGAGGATCGAGGGCATGACCATCACCGTCGTGGGCATCGGAGGGTCGATCCGGCCGGATTCCCAGTCGGAACGGGTCCTGCGTGTCGCGTTGGCCGGGGCGCAGGAGGCCGGCGCGCGCACCGTCGCGATCACCGGTACCGATCTGGTGCTGCCGTTCTACGACCCGACGGTGACCGAGCGCACCGAGGGAGCCAAGTACCTGGTGGAGACCCTGCGCAGTGCCGACGGGGTGGTCCTGGTCTCGCCCGGTTACCACGGCACCGTGTCCGGGCTGGTGAAGAACGCGCTGGACTACGTGGAAGACCTGCGCTCGGATGTGCGGCCCTACCTGGACGGTCGGGCCGTGGGATGTGTGGCCACGGCCCACGGCTGGCAGGCCGCGGTCACCACGCTCACCGCGCTCCGTTCGATCGTGCACGCCCTGCGTGGGTGGCCCACTCCACTGGGCGTCTCCCTGAACTCCAGCCAGGTGCTCGTCGACGACGCCGGGATCTGCTCGGACGCCCGGGTCGAGGAGAACCTGCGCACCATCGGCCGTCAGGTCGTGGAGTTCGCACTGGCCCGGCGCGGTGTCGGCGGCACCGGCTGACCGGCCCGGACCCACCACGGTGAACGGCCCGGTGACCCCGGCCACTCGATGCATGCCTCGTCCAGGGGGCGGGTACCGCAAGAAGTGGTAGCCCCAGGTACGAGGAGGCGCGTCACCATGTCGTCCACCACTCCGATCACCAGCACGCTCGGCCAGGGGGAACGGGAGGTCACGGGAGCGGCGCTCCAGTCCGCCCTCGTCGACCTGATCGACCTGTCGCTGGTGGCCAAGCAGGCCCACTGGAACGTGGTGGGTCGTAACTTCCGCTCCGTCCACCGGCAGCTCGACGAGCTGGTGAGCCTCGCCCGCACCTACACCGACCGGGTCGCCGAACGGGCTGCCGCCATCGGGGTCCCGCCGGACGGGCGAGTGCGCACGGTGGCGGCCGGGTCGGCGCTGCCGGAGTTCGCTCAGGGCTGGCAGCGGGACCGGGACGTGATCCAGGCGATCGTCGAGACCCTGGACGTCGTGGCCCTGCGCATGCGTGGCCGGATCGACGAGACCGACAAGACCGACCTGGTCACCCAGGACCTGTTCCTGGAGGTCACGGCCAAGCTGGAGGAGGCCCGCTGGATGTGGCAGGCCCAGCTCGCCGAGAACGAGTGACCGCACGACCACCGGCCGGGAGTACCTGAGCGGACATCGGACGGGTATCGCCTTCGGGATCGACGCGTTCGACACGACGACGTGACAGGGCCCCGGGTCGCCGAGCGGCGACCCGGGGCCCTGCGCCGTCCGGGAACGTACCCGCCGGATCAGGCCATCTTCAGCGCGCGGCGGGCGAACGCCACCTCGGCCGCGGTCTGCCGGATGGTCTCGGCCACCACCAGGGAGCCGTGGCCCGCGTCGTACCGGTACACCTGGTACTCGGCGCCGCGCTGGGCCAGCCGTTCCAGGTAGTTCTCGATCTGCCGGATGGGGCAGCGCGGGTCGTTCTCCCCCGCCAGCACCAGCACCGGGGCGCGCACCGCGTCCACGTAGGTGATCGGCGAGCACTCCCGGTACAGCTCGGGCAGCTCCTCGGGGGAGCCGCCGAACAGCGCTCGGTCGTAGGCCCGTAGCGGCTCCATCTCGTCGGCGTACGCGGCCACGTAGTCGGCGACCGGAACCCCAGCCACCCCGGCGGCCCAGCGCTCCGGTTGCGTGCCCAGCGCGAGCAGGGTCAGGTACCCGCCCCAGGAGGCACCGGCCACCACGCACCGGTTCGGGTCGGCCAGTCCGCTGCGCACCGCCCAGTCGTGCACCGCGGCGACGTCCTCCAGCTCGGTCAGGCCGGGTCGGCCCTCGATGGCGTCCCGCCAGGCCGAGCCGTAGCCGGTGGAGCCCCGGTAGTTCACGTGCACCACGGCGAATCCGGCGTCCAACCACACCGCCCGGTAGGCGGAGAACCGGTCCTCGTCCGCCGCGTGCGGGCCGCCGTGCAACAGGAACACCGTGGGCAGCGGCCCGTCCCCCGCGTTCTCCGGGCGCGCCACCAGCGCGTGCACCTGGCCGCCCGGGCCGGGGACGAAGGCGTCGGTCAACGGCTGGGAGCCGGGCGCCCGCTCACCCGGGGGCTCCAGCAGCACCTGGTCCGTGCCGTCGGGGTGTCGGGCACGCACCACCCCGGCCTGCGCGGACGAGGACCAGCTGTACTCGATCACCCCGTCCGGGCGGACACCGGCCGAACCGATGGTGCCGGGCGGCACCTCCAGGTCGACCAGCTCGCCGGTGGTCAGGTCGTAGCGGTGCAGGGTGCTGCGGGCCCGGTGGGTGTGCACCACCAGCAGCGCGCTGCCGTCCGGGTACCAGTCGGCGACCACCTCACCGGGCAGGTCCAGTTCGATCTCGGTCTCGGTGTCCGCCTCGACGTCCCAGATCAGCAGTTCCTCCCGGCCACGCCGCTCGTGCAGCACCAGCAGCCGGGGGTCACCGGGCACGGGGGCGAACGCCAGCGCGTCCAGGCCCTTGCCCGGGCCGTCCCACTTCTCGGCCACCACGGTCCCGTACCCGTCCGAGGTGACCCGCAGGATCCGCAGCGCCGGGTGGCGGCTGTCGCCGTGCTCGGAGTGGGAGATGGCCGCCAGTCGCTCGTCCCGGGACAGCGCGGCCACCCCGGCGTCCTGCTTGTGCTGGTAGAGGACCTGGGCGTCCTGGCCGGGGCGGTGGGTCCAGATGGTGGTCCCGTCGTCGGTGGACATGCCCAGCACGACCACCTCCCGGCCCAGGTGCAGTCCGGCCGGGTAGCCGGGGTGGGTGCCCGGCACGGCGGGCTGTGGCTCGGCACCACCGGTGAACGGCTCGACGACCCAGCTGCCGAACTCGTCGCCGTCGGTGTCGGCGAACCACCAGATGGACTGACCGTCCGGGCTCACCGTCCCGTGGAAGGTGCCGTTGGGGCGGTCGGTGACCTGTCGGTGCTCACCGGTGGAGCGGTCCCAGGCGTAGATCTCCCACACCCCGCTGGCGTTGGAGATGTAGAGGTTGCGGTCGGGTGCGTCCCGTGCCCAGTCGGGCAGCGAGGTGCGCGGCGCGGTGAAACGGGCCCGCCAGCGGGCCTCCGCCGCCGCGTCCTCGAACAACCGCTCGGGAACTTCGGCGCTCGGGTGGTTCGTCACCCCTCGATACTGCCTGATTCTTCGGCTTCGTCCCTCTCGACCACGACCGGTGGCGCGCGTGTCGGTGGTCGGGTCGCCGGCGCCGGTCTCACCGGACGGAGTTGTCGGTGACGATCTCCATACTCCTGCTCCACCAGGGGGACGGGGACCGGAGGGAGCAGGATGGCGCGGCTGCTACGGGAATGCGAGGAGCGGATCACCCCGGAGTACGGGTGCTTCGTCCTGGCGGATTACGGGGGCGACCCTCTGCTGGAGGAGGGGATGGACCAGGACGACCGCGAGGCGCTGACCGGGTGGGAGATCCACCACGGCGCGATGATGATCCCCTGCTCCGACGACGACCTCCACCCGCGGGTGCGGCTGCAGGCCTGGGACGGTGAGCCGCCGCCGGCACCGGGGGAGTGGGAGGAGGTCCGCTCCGTGGCGTTCACCTCGCGTCACGGCGAGGTCGGACTGGGCACGCTGACCGGACCCGGGTGGAACGAGTTCCCGATCGGTCCGCCGCACCACGCCTACGGTCTGCGGGTGCACCGCACCGGCACGGCGGAGGCGGCCCGGCTGCGGCGGGAGTGGGACCCGAGCAGCGGGGAGGAGCGGCCCACCGGGGTGGTGCGGTACCTGCTCCAGTTCTGGCCGCTGCGTGACCTCTACGACCCGGACCACTACGTCGTGGAGCTCGACTGAACCGGCAGCCCCGGCACGCTGGTCCGGGGACGGCGGGGTGCCGGGGCCGGGTGCGACGTGTGGTCGGCTCAGGCGCTCTGCTGCTCGGAGTGCCCCTCGGCGAACTCCCACCACGACAGGGGGAGCCAGTCGCCGTTGACGAAACCGTCGACGGCCTCACCGCGGCCGCTGATGTGAACACGGGTGCCGAGCGGGTAGGTGGTGCCGGACAGTCCGGTCACGGGAACGAGCAGGGTCCCGATGCGTGGTTCCACTTTCCCGCCGTCCTTTCGATGTTGAAACCGTCGACGTCGAAGCCTTCGGTGTGGGAAATGTCGATGTTGAACTGCAGATTCACCTCTACGGGCTAGGTGGTGTCGACGGTAGTCGCCTTGACCTTTGCTCCCTATGGGCGAACCATGAGATTCGGGTCACAAGGGGGGATTGTCGCGGTCGTCGTATCACGCCGTGTGTGTTGTTGGTAGCAGTCCGTCGACGGCCTCGTCCCCCTCGAAAACACGGCAGGCACTGGCTGTGTCATCGGAGGTGATGGCCGTGAGGGCGGTCGTCTACAAGGAACCGTTCAAAGTAGCCGTGGAGGAGGTCGAGAACCCGAGGATCGAGCACCCGAACGACGCGATCATTCGCATTACGTCCACCGCGATCTGCGGTTCGGACCTGCACATGTACGAAGGCCGTACCGCGGCCGAGCCCGGCATCGTGTTCGGGCACGAGAACATGGGGATCGTCGAGGAGGTCGGCGACGGCGTCCGGACGGTCAAACCAGGTGACCGTGTGGTCATGCCCTTCAACGTCGCCTGTGGTTTCTGCCGGAACTGTCAGGCGGGCTACACGGGCTTCTGTCTCACCGTGAACCCCGGCTTCGCCGGCGGTGCCTACGGCTACGTGGCCATGGGGCCGTGGGTCGGCGGCCAGGCCGAGTACATCAAGGTCCCCTACGCCGACTTCAACTGCCTCCAGCTCCCGCCGGGGACCGAGCACGAGACCGACTTCGTCCTGCTGGCGGACATCTTCCCGACGGGTTACCACGGCTGCGAGCTCGCCCAGGTGTCCCCGGGGGAGACCGTCGCGGTGTACGGCGGTGGCCCGGTGGGCCTGATGGCCGCCTACTCGGCGATGCTGCGCGGGGCCTCCCGGGTGTTCGTGGTGGACCGGGTGCCGGAGCGTCTGCAGAAGGCTGAGGAGATCGGTGCCATTCCGATCAACTTCGCCGAGGGCGACCCGGTGCAGCAGATCAAGGACCAGACCGACGGCGAGGGCACGGACAAGGGTGTGGACGCCGTCGGCTACCAGGCCGTGTCGCACGACCAGGAGGGCGAGGAACCGGCGACCGTGCTGAACTCGCTCATCGAGACGGTGCGGCCGACCGGCATGCTCGGGATCCCCGGCCTCTACGTGCCGTCCGACCCGGGCGCCCCCAACGAGCAGGCCAAGCGCGGCATGCTGCTGGTGGCGATCGGGCGGGCCTTCGAGAAGGGCCTGCGCTTCGGTACCGGGCAGTGCAACGTCAAGCGGTACAACCGCCAGCTCCGCGACCTGATCATCGCCGGGCGGGCCAAGCCGAGCTTCGTGGTCTCCCACGAGCTGCCCCTGGAGCAGGCTCCCCAGGCGTACGAGAAGTTCGACAAGCGCGTCGAGGGTTACACCAAGGTCGTCCTGCACCCGCAGATGGCGTGATCCTGCACGGTGTCCGTGCTGGTGGCGCGGATACCGGGACCGGAACGGTGACGGAATACGGTGTTCCGGTCCGAGCGGATCGAGACGGGAAAAGGGTTCGGCACCTCTCGGAGTGTCGAACCCTTTTCCCGTTCGGGACCGGTGACCGCTTCCGGTGGTGATTTTCCTTCCCGTGCTTTCCGGATCGGGTCACGCGGCGGAGGGGAAATCACCGGACCGGTCCGGTGGTGGGGAACCGGAGAGTGAGAGGTTTTCCGGTCGATTGCGGAAACGGAGTGGGACTGTGTTTTCCCGTCACACCACCCGGTGCGGAAACCGCACGACCGGAGAACGGAACGGGGGACGGTCGACGTCTCGTCGTGGTACCGCGATGACGATGGTGTCGACAACGTTCCGCGCCCGTCCGTGGAGACGGACCCGTTCGTCGTCCTTCCCGATGGCGCCGGTTTTCCGCGTTTTCCCGACGGTTCGTCGGGTGGGGCCGGTTCCTGCGGTGGGTTCCGCATGTCCGTGCGCACTCGTCGCGCACCGGGGGGAACGGCGTTCGGAGTCGTCCCGGGCGGGGCGGCCGGCGGCGAGGGCAGGAGGGAAGGGGGGACGGCGAGCGTGTCGGGGTCGGTGGTGCGACCGGTACCGCGTCGTCCCGGTCGGCTGCTCCGGTGTCGGGACGCTTCGTGTCGGCACCGACCCGGCCCACGAACAGGGACAGGCCCGGGGCTCCTGTCGGAACCCCGGGCCTGTCCGTTCATCCACGTCGGGGTGGCGGGATTTGAACCCACGACCTCTTCGACCCGAACGAAGCGCGCTCCCAAGCTGCGCCACACCCCGTTGGACGCGGACGAGTTTAGCGGATGTCAGCCCCAGAACCGAAATGCGCTGGTCCGCGTGTTGCGGAACGCACATCGGAGGCGTTCATGAGCCCCTCCTGGGACCGTGGAACCAGGGTCAGGAGGCTGGCCTCCGGCGGGCAAGCGAACCGCACCGGGGCGTAGGGGGAGGTTCCCAGGCCGGCGGACACGTGCAGCCAGGTGTGCACGCCCCACCGGGAGGCACCCCGGGCCCGCGACCGGTCCAGCCCGCAGTTGGTGACGATCGCTCCGTAGCCGGGCACCCGGAGCTGACCGCCGTGGGTGTGCCCGGCCAGCACCAGGTCGTATCCGTCGGCGGCGAAGGCGTCGAGCACCCGCGGTTCGGGTGAGTGGGTGACGCCCAGACGCAGGTCGGCGGTGGGGTCGGGGCGGCCGGCGATGTCCTGGTAGCGGTCCCGGCGCAGGTGCGGGTCGTCCACCCCGGCGGCGACGATCTTCAGTCCGGCCACGGTGAAGGTCCGGCGGACGTGGGTGAGGTCCAGCCAACCGCGCTCGGTCATGGCGGCCCGCAGGTCCCGCCACGGGAGCGGCCGCCCGTGGATCCGCTTGGTCTTGTGCGCCGGCAGCAGGTACCGGGCCGGGTTCTTGGGGCGGGGCGCGAAGTAGTCGTTGCTGCCCCAGACGAACACGCCCGGCCGGTCCAGCAGCGGCCCGAGTGCCCGGATCACCGCGGGTACCGCCTGCGGGTGGGCCAGGTTGTCCCCGGTGTTGACCACCAGGTCCGGTTCCAACTCGGCCAGCGACGCCACCCAGCGCTGCTTGGAGTGCTGGTTGGGCGTCATGTGCAGGTCGGAGATGTGCAGCACGCGCAGCGGGCGAGCGCCCTCGGCCAGCACCGGCAGTGTGGCGTGCCGCAGCGTCCACCGCCGCCGCTCGTAGCCGGCGGAGTAGGCGATGGCGGCGGCACCGAGCGCCACGGTTCCGAGCAGGGCACGACCAACAGCATTCACGCCCCCGAGCCTACGGGCATTACCTGACCGGATCGAAGTACCTGGGTGCCACTATTGCGTGACGGCCGTCGCTCCCCGTGTCGGAACGCGGGTGGGGAGCGGGTATTTCATGAGGATCATTCGCCGCCCTGCGGCTAGCGTAACTGCCATGGCGGAGTTGAAGGCCCGATTGCAGGCCGACCTGTCGGCCGCGATCAAGGAAAAGGACAGCGTCGCGATGTCGACCCTGCGCATGGCCTTGGCTGCGATCACCAACGAGGAGGTCTCGGGCTCCTCCGCCCGGGAACTCACCGACACCGAGGTACAGCAGGTGCTGCGCCGGGAGGTCCGGAAGCGTCGCGAGGCCGCCGAGGCGTTCGCCGCGGCCGGTCGGGAGGAGCTGGCCGCCAAGGAGCGCGCGGAGGGCGAGGTGCTCGAGCGCTACCTGCCCCGGCAGCTCAGCGACACCGAGCTGGCCGAGTTGGCGCAGCAGGCGGTGGACGAGGTGGCGGCCCAGATCGGCCAGGCACCGACCCAGCGGCAGATGGGCCAGGTGATGAAGGTGGCCACCGCCAAGGTCGCCGGACGCGCCGAGGGCGGCCGGGTGGCCGCCGCCGTCAAGTCGTTGCTCCAGCAGTCCTGAGCCGCATCCGGCTCCACGACCCCTGACAGCGACGAGCGGTGGGTCATCCGCGGATCTGTTCTCCGCGGGATGCCCACCGCTCGACCATGTCACGACCGGGGCGGCCCCTCAGTTCGGGCCCTCCGGCGGCAGGATGATCGGTCCACCGTTGCCAGGGCCTCCCGGTACACCGGGTATCGGGGGTTGCAGCCAGTCGTCACCCGGCTCCGGGGACGGCGCCGACGTCGGTGGTGGCCCCTCATCGGGTGGCTCGGCCGGCGTCTGGCCCTCGCCCCCCGTCGCCGGTTCCTGCTGTTCGGTCTCGGAGGGCTGCGGCGGCGGCACGTACCCGGTGCTCACCCAGATGGTGACCGTCTCGCCGGGCAGCACCACGCCCCGCGGGCTCTGACTGGCCACCACCCCCCGCGGCTGCTCGCTGTTCACCGAGCGCCGGTCGACCTTGTACCCGGCCCGCTCCAGGACCGCCTTGGCCTCGTTCTCCCGCATGCCGACGACGTTGGGCACCTGCACCTGCGAGCTGCCGTCGACGTAGCGGGGATCGGGTTCCGGCAGCGGCAGCACCGGCAGCCCCTCGTGCACCGCCACCATGGTCTCGAACCAGGTCCGGGCGGGGATCTTGCCGCCGTAGATGTTGCCGCCGCTCCCGCACAACCGCGGCGGGTCGGTGTCGCAGATGCCCTGCGGGGCCACCCCGTCGCTGAAGGTCAGCACCGCCCCGGCGTACTGCGGGGTGGCGCCGGTGAACCCGGCCGACTGGTGGTTCTGCGTGGTGCCGGTCTTGCCGAGCATCGGGCGGGTCCAGCCCTTGCCCGCGGTCTGGGCCGCGTGGTAGGCGGTGCCCCCGGGCAGGTGGTCCTTGCTCAGCCCGACCGCCAGGCTGTTGGCCAGGCCCTCGTCCACCACCTGCTCGCACGGCGCCTCGGTGATGGCCACCGGCTGACCGTTGTGGTCGGTGATCGACTCGATCGGGGTGGGTGGGCACCACACGCCACCGCTGATCAGGGTCGCGCTGACGTTGGCCAGTTCCAGCACCCCGGTGGGGGTGAATCCGAGGGTGAACGCGCCGATGTTGCGTTCCTTGATGAACTGTGCCTGCGACGGTCCGTTGGAACCGTCCGGGGCGAGCGGCGCGCCCCCGTGGTTCACCTCCAGCATGCTCTGCCGCATGCCCAACCGGGCGGCCATGTCCACCACGGCGTCGAGGCCGATCCGCTCCTGCAACGCGACGAACGCGGTGTTCGGCGAGGTGGCCAGTGCGTCCTGCAGCGTCATGCTCCCGGGGTAGTTACCGGCGTTGCGCACGGTGTAGGGAGCGTTGCCGTTCTTGTACGTCCTGGACACGTACACGCCCGGCACGTCGATGCGGTTGTTGATGCCCATGCCCTTCTCCAGGGCGGCGGCCGCGGTGAAGATCTTGTAGATGGAGCCGGCGCCGAACGGGGTGACGCCGCTGGGCAGCGGGTACGACGTCTCACCCTTGTCCGCGTCCAGTCCGAAGTCCCGGTTGGCCACCAGTGCGCGGACCTTGTGCTTGTCCCTGCCCGGCTCCACCACCGCCATGACGTTGGCGATGCCCTTCGTGGTCTTGGGCACGTGGTGCTCCGCGGCCTGCTTGGCCGCGTCGGTGATCCGCGGGTCGAGGGTGGTCCGGATGACGTAACCGCCCCGGCGCAGCTCGTCCATGGAGAAACCGGCCCGCTGCAGGTAGTCGACCACGTACCGGCAGAAGAAACCGTGTGCTGGACCTGCGCCCACACAACCGTTGGGCGGCCGGTTGAGCGGCTGGACCACGCCGAGCGGTTCCTGTTTGGCCGCCTCACCCATCTCCGGCGTGATACTGCCGGTCTCCACCATCTTGTCGATGACGAAGTTGCGCCGCTGGAGCGCCCCCTCGGGGTTGCTCACCGGACTGAGTTCGCCCGGGCGGTTCACGATTCCGGCCAGCAGTGCGGACTGCGCGATGGTGAGTTTGTCCGGAGTGGTGTTGAAGAACACCTGGGCGGCCGCGGCGATCCCGTAGGTCTGGTGGCCGAACGGCACCGTGTTGAGATAACGGGTCAGGATCTCGTCCTTGGACAGCCGGGTCTCCAGCTGCATCGCGATCCGCAGTTCCCGCAGTTTGCGCGCCGGGGTCTGCTCCCGGACTCTGGCCTGTTCGAGCGGGGTCTTGGCCACCACGTGGTACAGGTAGTTCTTCACGTACTGCTGGGTGAGCGTCGAACCACCCTGTGCGATTTCGCCCTGGATCTGGTTGGTGACGAAGGCACGCATCGTGCCGAACCAGTCCACCCCGTGGTGTTCGTAGAAGCGTCGGTCCTCCACCGCGATGATCGCGGCCCGCATGGTGTCCGCGATCATCTCCGGCGGAGTCAGCACCCGGTACTGGTCGTACAGATAGGCGATCGGGGTGCCGTGCATGTCCGTGATCGTGGTGACCAACGGTGGTTCGGCGGCGACGAGATCCGCGGAGAGCGCGTCCACGGTCTCCCCGGCCCGGTTCGAGGCGAGTCCGATCGCACCGACGAACGGGAACAGCACGCCGGCGAGCAGTACTCCCCCCAGCACGCACAGTCCGAGCAGCTTGAACACCGCGTATCTGGCCCGCACAACCTGAGGGTACGTCGCAGATGTGACCCAGGCCTCTCCTTGCCGCCCGAATTGGTGACCCGACGTAACAGCTACGCAACCCGGTGTTGGCAGTGGAACCGGTTGCCTCTACAGTCCGTCAACGTCTCACGACAGCACCGCGTGGAGTTCACCTCCCGAAGGGGGTGACTGTCACCGGTTCCGGTGCAGGGGAGCGCCGGACGAAGGTCGAGACAACGGTAGGAGCTGGGGGACATGTTCTTCGAACAGGGGGATTGGCGCATTTACGCCGCGTGTCGGGACCAGGACCCTGACTGTCTGTTCGTCCGTGGTGCCGAGCAGCGCAAGGCCAAGGTCATCTGCTTCGGGTGCAAGGTGCGCACCGAGTGTCTGGCCGAGGCCCTGGACAATCGGATCGAGTTCGGAGTGTGGGGCGGCATGACCGAGCGGGAGCGCCGAGCGCTGCTGCGTCGCCGCCCGGACGTGGTGTCGTGGCGGGCCCTGCTGGAGTCGGCCCGACAGAGTCATCTGGAGAACGCCGCGGCCGAGGAGCGGCTGCGGGCCAGCTGAGCGGACAGCCCGCCCGACGCCCCGGACGCCTTGCCGTTCCCGGGTCGTCGTCCGACGTCACCGAACGGTGTCAGGAGCGTCGGGCGGGCTCGGCCAGGTACGCGCCGATCTCCCGTAGCCCGTCCAGGTCGTAGACGTCGTCCGTCGCCGCGGGAACCGTGGTCACGGCGATGTCGGGATGGGCCCGGGTGAACTGGGCGAGCAGTCGCTGTTCCCTGGCGGCGATCGCCACCCGGTCGGCGTGCAGCCGCAGGACGGCGGCGGCCAGCGGCGCCGTGCCCGCGGACTCCAGCCGCTCGGCGGCCTCGAGGGCCTGGCTGGTGGGCAGATCGGCCAGCACCGGATGGATGCGGTTGAGCACCAGACCGGCCAGCGGCATCCGCTCACCGGCCAGCCGGTCCACGAAGTAGTCCGCCTCGCGCAGCGCGTCGGGCTCCGGGGTCGCCACCACCAGGAAGACCGTGCCGGGGGAACGCAGCAGTTCGTAGGTGGCCCGGGCCCGCTCCCGGAACCCACCGAACATGGAGTCGAACGCCTGCACGAAGGCGGACGCGTCGGCGAGCAGCTGACCGCCGATGATCGTCGACACGACTTTGGAGAACAGGCCGAACCCGGTGCTGACCAGGCGGGCCAGGCCACGCCCTCCCGCGCGCGCCGGGGCCGAGAGCATCCGGATGATCTTGCCGTCCAGTACCCCGGCCAGGCGCTGCGGGGCGTCCAGGAAGTCCAGGGCCGACCGGCTCGGCGGGGTGTCCACCACGATGAGGTCCCACTCACCGGAGGCGGCCAGCTGGCCCAGTTTCTCCATCGCCATGTACTCCTGCGTTCCGGAGAACGAGGAGGAGATGGTCTGGTAGAAGGGGTTGGCCAGGATCTGCTCGGCCCGCTCCGGCCCCGAGTGCGCGAGCACCATCTCGTCGAAGGTGCGGCGCATGTCCAGCATCATCGCGTACAGTTCGCCGCGTTCCCCGTCCGCCGCGGCCCGGTCGCCCAGGTCGATCCGGCGGGGATGGTTGCTGAGCTGACGCAACCCGAGCGACTGGGCGAGCCGGCGTGCCGGGTCGATGGTGAGCACCACCGTTCGTCGCCCGCGCTCGGCGGCGCGCAACGCCAGGGCGGCCGCCGTCGTGGTCTTGCCCACGCCACCGGATCCGCAGCAGATCACCACCCGGGTGGACGGGTCGTCCAGGAGGGCGTCGACGTCCAGGTGCGGGGGCCGGGGTGCGGGATGCGGCTGCGGGGGCCGGGGCGTCTCCGGTCCGGCCAGATCGTCGTCCGCCGCGCCGGGAGGTCCGTTCCTCTCCTTCCCCGCGGAGGTCACGGCATCGGCCCGGCCGCTCCTGCGCGGCCCGCCGGTGCTCACCGAACCCCCTGGTCGCGCAGCAGCTCCGCCAGCTCGTACAGGCCGGCGAGGTCGACTCCACTGGTCAACTCCGGCACCTCCAGCAACGGTAGGTCGGCGGCGGTGAGCTGCGCGCGGGCCTGTTGCTGGATCTGGACCCGCGTCGCGTGCTGCACCGTCTCGTCCACCAGGCCGTCCAACACCTCCGCCGGCAGGTCCAGGCCGGCGGCGAGCAGCCCGTTGCGTACCCGTCCGGCGTCCACCCGGCCGTCGGCGGCCGGGTTGATCGACCGTGCGGGCAGTCGTGGGGGTCGGACCCGGTTCACCAGCACGGCCCCGGGACGCAGGTCGGCGGCGTCCAGCTCCTCGACCGCGTCCAGGGTTTCCCGCACCGGCAGCTCTTCCAACAGGGCCACCAGGTGGACCACGGTGTCCCCGGAGTGCATCAGCCGGACCACACCCTCGCTCTGGTCCCGGATCGGCCCCACCTTCGCCAGGTCGGCCATGGCCCTGGTGACGTCGAGGAACTTCACCACCCGGCCGGTCGGCGGGGCGTCCAGCACCACGGCGTCGTAGACGTGCCGGCCCCGTGAGTCGGTGCGGGTGACGCACTCCTTGACCTTGCCGGTGAGCAGGACGTCCCGCAGCCCGGGAGCCAGTGTGGTGGCGAACTCGATCGCACCCATCCTGCGCAGCGTCCGCCCGGCGAAGCCCAGGTTGTAGAACATGTCCAGGTACTCGAGCAGCGCCGCCTCGGCGTCCACCGCCAGTGCGCGCACCTCACCACCGCCGGGGGTACGGGCGATGTGCTGCTCGGCGTAGGGCAGCGGGGGAACGCCGAAGAGCTGGGCGATGCCCTGGCGACCCTCCACCTCGACCAGCAGGACCCGCCGTCTCCGCCAGGCCAGGGCGAGCGCGAGGGCGGCCGCCATGGTGGTCTTGCCGGTCCCGCCCTTGCCGGTGACCACGTGCAGCCGGGCTCGGGCCAGCTCGTCGGTCCAGCCGTTCGGCGGGGTCGTCACACGAGCAGCGTAAGTCCTCTGCTCCGGGGGCTCGACCGGTGTGAGGTTCCCAACCGGTGCGCGACGGGGATATGCCCTGGTCGGCGTAGGTTCAGTCGGCCAGTGTGATGATGAGAATGATGCTCACGGACGCGGCCACGAGCGCCCAGGCCACCGTGGACGGGAGCACGGTCGCGGTGAGCCAGACCGCGACCGCCACGAT
This sequence comes from Pseudonocardiaceae bacterium, assembly GCA_036562635.1. Taxonomy (GTDB): domain Bacteria; phylum Actinomycetota; class Actinomycetes; order Mycobacteriales; family Pseudonocardiaceae; genus DATCJU01. The sequence goes on along the minus strand of DATCJU010000081.1, from coordinate 73,548 downwards.
CCCCAGGGTGATCAGTACCGTCCGGCGGACGTCCCCGGGCATGCGGCCCCGCCGGTCCCGGGCCTGCGCCGCGGCGACCAGCGTCAGGAACAGCCCGCTAAGGGCCAGCAGGCCGGCGGCCACCACGCGCCACGTCTCCATGTGATCACGGTAGCGTCCGGACACGTTTTGTGAAGCTGATGTCACCGGTCCGGACCATGGTCAGGTCGGCGATGTCGTGGCCCTGACACCCCCACCCTGCACTACGCTCCAACGCCATGACCAAGTGGGAGTACGCGACCGTCCCGCTCCTCATCCACGCCACCAAGCAGATCCTCGACCAGTGGGGCGAGGACGGCTGGGAGCTGGTGACCGTCCTGCCCAACCCCACGGGCGAGCAGCACGTGGCCTACCTGAAGCGTCCGAAGGAGGCCTGACACATGGGTCGCTGGACACAGCGCCTCGCCGAGCTGGGCATCCAGCTGCCCCCGGTGGCGGCGCCGGTGGCCGCCTACGTCCCCGCCGTGCGCACCGGCTCCCTGGTGTTCACCTCCGGGCAGGTGCCGATGGTGGACGGCGTGCTGGCCGCCACCGGGAAGGTCGGTGCGGAGGTCAGCCCGGAGGCCGCCAAGGAACACGCCCGCACCTGCGCGCTCAACGCCCTGGCCGCGGTGGACGCCCTCGTCGGCCTGGACTCGGTGGTGCGCGTGGTGAAGGTGGTCGGTTTCGTCGCCTCGGCCGAGGGCTTCACCGGGCAGCCCGTGGTGCTCAACGGTGCCTCGGAGCTGCTGGTGGAGCTGTTCGGGGATGCGGGACGGCACGCCCGCTCCGCCGTGGGTGTCGCGGAGCTGCCGCTGGACGCCCCGGTCGAGGTGGAACTCGTCGTCGAGGTGGGTTGATCCCATGCATTCCGACCCTGAGCTGGGGTGCCACGAGCTGTTGTTGCGGCTGGCCGGGCGGCTCCCGGACGAGCTGCTGTGGCGGTACCGGGACTGGTTGGCGGGCGGGGCGGTGGACGTGCTGGTCCACGCCCTGCCCCGGGCGCTGCTGCGGGACCGGATCGGGCTGACCGAGGCCGAGTACGAGCTGCTGGGTGCCGCGCTGCTGCCGTTGGGCGCGGACCGGGCCGCGGTGCTCTCGGTGTCCCTGCTCGACGACACCGGTGGGTTCGGGCTGCGGGACTGGTCCTTCACCGCCGACGATCCGCGCGGGGGTGGCGGTGACCAGGCGGCGGTGGTGCTCGGTGCGGCGATGCGGGGCCGCCCCGGGGTACGTGAGGTGCGTTGCAGCTGGCGGTACCCGGCCGGGGGTGACCCCGACGCGGCCAAGCGGGTGATCCTGGTGACCACCTCCGCCTCGGCCGAGGTCGTCGCACTGACCGGGGAGCTGCAGCGGGTGCTGCGCGCGCTCGGGGAGCACGAGCCGTGCGTCGAGGTGCTGCCGGCGGACTACCAGCCCTCGCCCTACCACCAGGAGGCGTTGGACGCGTCGATACTCGTGTGCGCCGGGGCGGACTCCCTGGCGAGCAGCGGTGCCTGACGGACCGGTTTCCGTGTGGTTCCGGTTTCCTGGCTTTCCTCGGTTCGTTATGTGGTGCAGGTGATCCGAGCGGCTTTAACCCTCTAGGGTGAATCGGCGTGTGTACGGTGCGGTGCGTGGTCGGTGCGGTGACTCGGCCACCGCGCTGACCGGACCGCCCAGGAAACGGCTGCCAGGCCAGAACCGGAACAGGGGACCGCGATGCCCGTCGCCGCCGGCGGGCCGGAAGGAGACGCTGCGTGGTGGACGCCGTCGCACTGCCGGAGCTGCTGCACCGCCTGCTGCTGGCCATGGCCGGGCGGGTGGACGATGACGCACTGACGTTGGCCCGCGACTACATCGCGCTCGCCCAGCCCGACCGGGCCGTCGAGCTGCTGCTCGGCTGCCTGATCGCAGGTCGGACACCTGTCACCTCGGACGAGCAGTACCAGCTGCGCCGCATGGCGGAAGCGGCGCTGATGGACGTCACCCTGGTCGATCGACTGGACGTCGTCGACTCCCTCCCCACCGGCCAGCATCGGTTCAGCGACGCCGACGACCCCGCCGGTGGCCTGAGCGAGACGCTCCGTGGCGTGCTGCGCCGGCTGCCCGCGGTCCGCGCCGTGCTGGCCACCTGGCGCACCACCCCCGCCGGCGCCACCTCCGGTGCCGTGCCGCAGCGGGTGGTGCTGGTCGAACTGGGCGCCGACGGGGTACCCACCGCGACCACCCACCTGGTCGCCAGGGCCCTGCGTCGCGCCGGGGTGCGGGCGTCGGTGGAGGTCATCCCGGCTGACATGGATCCCCCGGAGTACCACCGCAGGGCGTTGGCCGCGGCCCGACCGGTGTCGGTGGACCGTGGCGTGCTCGGTGCCGAGCCGGTCGCCGAGCGGCGTCCGCAGCGTGCGGCCCGTCGCGCCGAGACCCGCGCCCCGCGTGCCGAGCGGGTCGAGCCCGCCCTGCGCCCGCTCCAGCCGCCCCCGGCGGAGGTCGACCTGCCGGAGAACGACCACACCCGGCTGGAACTGGCCGGAATCGGTGACGAGGGGCCCCGGAACGAGCTGGACGCTCCCCAGCCCACCCGGGTACTGCCCGCCGTCGACCCGAGTGCGCTCGCACCCGCCGGTGGTACCGAGGTCTCCTACGCCACGCACTCCTCCACGCACTCCGGCCTGGAACAGGTGGACCACGGGGAGTCGGGTGGCCTGCCCGGCGAACCGGCGCGGAACCAGTCCAACGGGATGAGCGAGCTGGCCCCGGAGGCGATGCCGACCCGGGTGAAGCTGCCCGCGGCGGTGGACGCGAAGCTGACCGACCGGGAGCGGAACCTGCTGCGTAAGTTGCACGAGGAGCTCGCCCAGCGCGAGCAGAACGGCAACAACGGTTCCGGCGGCGACCTGTGGCAGGCGGCGAACAACTCGTCCCTGCCCGGTTCCGAGGACGCCGGGCACGGGCAGGACGAGAGCGCACCGGGCACCAACGGCGTGGGGTACGGCGGCTACAGCGGTGCCACCGTCAGCGGGCCGTGGCCGGTCGCCAACACCAACCCCAGCTACCCGGTGCCCAACGGCTACCCTCGCCCCACCTACCCCACCGGATACCAGCCGGAGGGCTGATCCCCGTCCGACCACCGTCGTGGCCGACGCACATCGGCGCCCTGCCCGGTCCGGTGGGCCGGCGGGTGTGGCTCACGCGGGGTGGCCCAGCAGCGCCCGGAGTTCCGCGAGGAGCACCGCACGCCGCTCCGCACCCAGCAGCCGGTACGGTCGGGCGGCGACCCGTCCGGTGGCGGCCGAGACCAACATCCAGGCCGTACCGGTGTCCTGGGCACGGCGGCCGATGTCCCGAGCCGCCTGCCGTGCCTCGGCGCGGTACAGGCGCAGCGCCTCGAACCGGTCGAGCAACCGGCCCGCGGGTCCGGTGTCGGTGGCTGACAGCGCGGTGACCACGGCGCCGAACCCCCTCCCCGGGGCGGTGCCCACCGCCAGGTCGATCACCTCGCCGGTCAGGTCGAGCAGCACGGGCACCCGGCCGGAGGCCGCCCACAGCTCCCCGGCCACCCGGTCCAGCAGCGTGGTCAGCTCGACGAGCAGCCGGCGACATCGCTCCTCGGCCCGCAACCACCCCTCCTGCTCCTGCAGCCAGCCGGTCGCCACCAGGTCGGACAACGCCCCGTGGAGGTCCTCCTCGGCGCTGGCCCAGCCCACCGCGCCCGGCACCAGTCCGGCGGCCAGTTCCTCGGCGAGGCGGGCTCCCGTGCGGGGCGCCAGCTCCTCCTCGCCGGCGTCCAGGACCCCGGTGGCCAGGTCCACCGGTACCGGACCGGCCAGCAGCAGGGGGCGCAGTACGGAGAGCACCGTCCGTTGCCGCCCGGACAGCCCGTGCTCGGCGACCAGGTCGGCGGCCCGCCCACCCGCTCGTTCCGTCGCCTGCGCCACCAGGCGGTCCAGGACGGTGGCCACGTTCTCCGCCACCACACAGGCGTCCGCCCCGTCCAGAGCCAGCCGGGACGAGTCCACCAGCTTCCGGTCCACCCCGTGCTCCGTGCGCCACCGCAGCGCCTCCGCGAACAGCTCGCGGGCGCGGGTCCAGTGCCCGGCCTCGTAGTACGCCTTGCCGGCGTGCTGCAGCACGAACGCGTAGTTCTCCCCCGACAGCTCCTGCCGGCCCTCCCGCAGACAGCGTTCGAACTCGGTGGTGGCCTGCCGGAACCGCCCCTGCCACTGGTGCACGTGGGCCAGGCGGATCCGGGCCAGCAGCACCGACTGCGGTGACCCGTGTCCCTCGGCCAACCGCAGCGCCGCCGTCAGGTGCTGCTCGGCCACGTCGAGCCGCCGCATCATGCGTGCGGCCTGCCCGATCCAGGTGTGCTGTCGGTACGCCATGACCCGGTCCTCCGGCTCCGGCCACTCCAGGGCGTCCTCCAGCCACCGGGCCAGCAGCTCGGGCTGCTGCGGGACCTCGTGCAGCGTCTCGGGGTCGATCGAGTAGGCCAGCAGTTCCGCCGGTGGTCCGCTCACCGGGCACCTCACGCGTGTCGACGGTCGTCAGGGCGGATGGTCCCGGGCAGGGTAGCCACTGTCCGCACCGTTGTGCGGGTACCACCGGCCGGGCAGATCACCCGATGGTCATGCGGTAGGCCGTGTCCAGCACCCACTGCAGGTGCAGCCCGCGCCGGACGTCGCAGGGGTGGGTGGTGGTGCCGCTCACCACCATGGCCACGAAGTCGTCGAGCAGGTTGGTGAAGCATTCCAGAGGTGGGGTGTCTCGGCCGGACAGGGAGCGGTAGCCGTGTTCGCCGTACACCGAGAACTCGACGATGGTCGGGCGGACCGGCAACCGCCCGGAGAGGACGACCGTGCTGACGGCACCCCCGAAGTGCCCGAGCACCAGGTGCCACAGGTCCCGTGGGGAGCGGTGCGCGGCCAGCACCTCGGTGATCGGGCCTAGGGCCGCGTCGAGCAGGTCCACCGCGTGCGGGCCCACGTCGAGCAGGGCCCCGCCGTCGCGGTGCCGCCACTCCGAGGCGCTGTAGTCCCCACCCAGCAGGGCACCGGACAGCCAGCGGGCCGAGCCACCCGTCCAGCCCTCGAGCCGCCGCAGCTCCTCCAGCCAGGCCCGGGTCTCCGGGGCGAAACGGCGGGTCAGCACCACCAGGGAGGCCACTCCTGCCTGCTCCACCGCGTCGGCCAGCCGTCGGGCGTCGGCCAGGGTGGCGGCGACGGGTTTCTCCAGGATCAGGTGTCGCCCGGCCTGGGCGGCCCGGATCGCCAGCTCGGCCTGCACGTCGGGCGGCACCGCGAACGCGACCGCGTCCACCAGGTCACCGGTCAGGAGTTCGTCCGGGCTGTCGACCACCTGCGCACCGTGTGGGCCCGCCACCTCCTCGGCGGCCGCCCGGCGCCGGGCCCACACCGCGGAGAGCCGGGTGCCCGGATGGTCGGCGATGGCGGGGGCGTGCACCCTGCGTGCCCACGGCCCCGCCCCGACGAGTCCTACACGCAACTGCTGCTCCACGGGCCCATCCTGCCTCCGGTCGGGCGGAGCGCCCGGCAGGCCGGGCCGGTGGGGCGTGAAGCAGACCTCACCCGAGGTCTTCCCCCGGGTCGTAGGGTCTTCACCGTGCCTCGACTGCCCGAGGAGCTGACGCTCCCTCCCGAGATGTTCCCCGAGGAGCCGCCGGCGGTCCCCGCGGTACCGCGTGACGCGGCGACCGTCGCCCTGGTCCGGGACGGCGTGGCCGGCCTGGAGGTGTTCCTGCTGCACCGGGTCACCGCGATGGCCTTCGCCGGCGGGATGACGGTGTTCCCCGGCGGCGGGGTGGACCGCAGGGACGCCGACACCTCCGTGGCCTGGCACGGGCCCGAGCCGTCCTGGTGGGCCCGGTGCTTCGGCTGCGAGCCCGACCTGGCCCGGGCCCTGGTGTGCGCGGCGGTGCGTGAGACGTTCGAGGAGTCCGGGGTGTTGCTGGCCGGCCCCGACGCCCACTCGGTCGTCGCCGACACCACCCCCTACGCCGAGGCCCGGCAGGCGCTGGAGTCCCGGGAGGTGTCCCTGGCCCAGTTCCTCGCGGACGCCGGACTGGTGCTGCGGGCGGACCTGCTGCGGCCGTGGGCGAACTGGGTCACGCCGCCCGAGGAGCCGCGCCGCTACGACGCACGGTTCTTCCTGGCCGCGCTGCCTCCCGGCCAGCACGCCGACGGTGTGACGACCGAGGCCGAGGACTCGGGGTGGCAGCGTCCCGCCGAGGCGTTGGAGGACTGGAAGGCCGGTCGCCGCTCGTTGCTGCCTCCCACCTGGATGACGCTGGCCGAGCTGGCCGAGGTGCACACGGTGGCCGAGGCGCTGGCCGTGCCCCGGCAGATCGCCAAGATCGTGCCCAGGGTGGTACGGCAGGGCGACGTGATCCGCGTGGTGCTGCCCGGCGAGCCCGGCTACGAGTCGGCCCCGGGCCACCTGGACGCGCGCCCCGACGACCGCCTGGAGACCCCGTGAGTCGGAGCGGTGGACGCCGCGCGGCCGGGCGCGTCCGGGGTGTCGGTCCGGTGTGCCCGGCTCGTCGGGAGAGGGGGTTGTGGTGAGCGGACGACCGGAGGGGGTGCGGGCCGAGCACCCCGCCTACGGACAGCTGCGCCCGGTGACCGCCTCGGCGGGCGTGCTGCTGGCGGAGAACCCGTCCCCGATGACCCTCGACGGCACCAACACCTGGGTGCTGCGTGCGCCGGGCACGACCGAGTGCGTCGTGGTCGACCCCGGGCCGGACGACGAGACCCACCTGCGGCGGGTCGCGGAGCAGGGACCGGTGTCGCTCGTGCTGCTCACCCACGGCCACCCCGACCACGCCGCGGGTGCTCGGCGTTTCGCCGACCTGGTGGGCGCCCCGGTGCGGGCCCTGGACCCGGCGCTGCGGCTGGGCTCGGAAGGGCTGGCCGACGGGGACGTGGTGGAGGCCGCCGGACTGGTGATCCGGGTGCTCGGCACCCCGGGGCACACCGCCGACTCGCTGTGTTTCCTGCTGGAGGGGGACGGGCCGTCCTCGGTGCTCACCGGGGACACCGTGCTGGGCCGTGGGACGACCGTGGTTGCTCATCCGGACGGGCGGCTGCGTGACTACCTGGAGTCGCTGCGCCGGTTGGCCGACCTGCCGCCGGGCACCGCGGTGCTGCCCGGACACGGTCCCGAGCTCCCGGACGCCGGGGAGGCGGCGCGGGCCTACCTGGCACATCGGGAGAAGCGGCTGGAGCAGGTCCGGCGTGCCCTGGACGAGCTGGGACCGCAGGCCACCGCACGGCAGGTGGTCGAGCTGGTGTACGCCGACGTGGACCGCGCGCTGTGGCCGGCGGCCGAGTGGTCGGTGCGGGCCCAGCTGGAGTACCTGCGCGGGTGGGCCTGAGGTCTTCCGGCTCTCCCGGGGCGGTCAGCGCTGGGTGAGGATCGGCACCACCACGTAGCGCAGGTCGACACCGCTCGGGTCGGGCTCGGCCCGGCACAGCAGGGTGGAGCGTCGGCCCTGCTGCACGGCGATCCGGACCCTGGACCCGGGGAACGCCCGCAGCGCGTCGGACAGGAACCGGGCCTGGTAGGCGGGGGCGAGCAGGTCCCCGCCCACCGTGGCCTTGATCGTCTCCACCGCCTCCCCGGACTGCGGGTCCGCCCCGCACACCCGCAGCTCGCCCTCGCCGGTCTCCAGCTGGACCACACCCCGGGCACCGGCGTAGGGCGCCACCCGGCGCACCGCCGCGGCCAACGTGTCCGCGTCGATCTCGATCGTGCAGGCGGCGTCGGCCTCCAGGTACCTGGTCTCGTCGGGGAAGGGGCTGGCCAGCACCGCGGTGGTGACGGTGACACCCGGCCAGCTCAGCCCGGCCCGGTCCTCGTCGGCGTACAGCACCGCCTCGGTACCGGCCGGGATCTGCCGGGCGGCCTCGGCCAGCAGGGTGGCGGGTACCAGCACGTCCAGTCCGCCGCGCTCGGGTCGCCAGGGGAGGGCGGCGACCGCCATGCGGTACCGGTCGGTGGCCACCAGCACCAGCTGCTCGCCCCGGGTGTGGAGTCGGACCCCGGTGAACACCGGCAGCGCGTCGTCACGGGACGCCGCCGCGGCCACCGGGGCCACCGCGCCGGCGAGCACCTCCCCGTGGACCCGCCCTGCCGGGGCCGGTGGTTCCGGCACTCCCGGGTGGCTGTCGACGTCCAGCAGGGGCAGGGCGAACCGGGAGGTGTCGGTGCGGACCGCCAGGCGGCTGCCCTCGACGCGCAGGCTCACCTGTGGGGCGCCGAGGGCACGCAGGGTCTCGGCTAGGGGCCGTGCCGGGACCAGGACCCGCCCCTCCTCGTGGACCACGGCGGGGCAGCGCAGCCGGATACCCCGCTCCCGGTCGTTCCCGGCGAGCAGGAGCCCGTCGGGTTCGGCGACGAGCAGGAGCCCGGACAGGACCGGATCGAGGGTGCGGCCGGGGAGCAGCCGGACGGCGTCCCCCGCGGCGGAGGCCAGCTCGGCGGTGCTCGCGGTCAGGTGCATGCCCGGCACGCTAGGGCGCGCCCCCGACGTTTCCGGGGTGGTGGGACCGGCCGGGTCGTTCGGGTCAGTGGGTGCTCAGTTCCTTCTCGGGGGCGGGGGTGTCCGCGGGTGTGCCGGTGGCCGGAAGGAGGGTGCGTCGGCGCAGCCACACGAGTGCGGCGAGCACCAGGCCGCAGGCGGTGGCGGCCAGGTAGGCCGCGGGTGGGCCGCTCCGTTCGACGAGCTGGCCGCTGAGCGACTGTCCGGCGGCCAGGCCGAGGGTGACCGACGTGACCACCCAGCCGAAGGCCTCGGCGACGGACTCGGCGGGGGCGGCCAGCTCGATGGCCGAGGAGTGGGCGGTGGCCTGGGGGGTGATGAGCGCACCCACGACGAGCATGGCCACGGTGAGGCCGAACAGTGACGACGGGAGCGCCAGCAGGGCGATGAGCAGCGAGAACCCGCCGAGCAACGCGGGCAGGCGCAGGTGGATGGGGCGTGGCCAGGGGCGGGTGCCGTAGTACAGGCCGAACGCCACCGAACTGAGCGACCACACGCTGAGCAGCACGCCGCCCATCGCGGGGTTCCCGGCCTCGTTGGCTGCGGCCGGGACCGCGACCTCGACGAAGCCGATGGTGACACCGAACCCGAGTGCGGCCAGGGCCACGGTGCGCATGCCGGGGGCACGCAGCGCGCCCAGCAGGTGTCGGGAGGGAGCCGTGGAGCTCGGCTCGGGTCGCCACGCCCGCACGGTCCGGGTGGAGGCGAAGCTGAGGGCTCCGACGAGCATCAGGGCCGCACCGGTCGCGACCCCGGTGCCGGGCCAGGGCAGGCTGGCCAGCAGACCGGCCAGGCCGGGCCCGAGGATGAAGAACACCTCCAGGCTGATCGCCTCGTAGGCGTAGGCGGCCTCCCGGGTGGGGCCCGGGGGCAGCAGGCGGGTCCACAGTGCTCGGGAGGCTGAGCCGACCGTGGGCTGGGTCAATCCGACGAGCAGGGCCAGAACGGCCAGCACCGCCAGTGGGGCGCCCGTCTCCACGGCGAGGATCTCGCCGGAGACGGTCAGGGCGAACACCGTGGAGGCCGCGTAGAGCGGCCGGGAGGGACCGAAGCGGTCGATCAGGCGGCCCTGCAGCACGGAGCCGAGGGCGACTCCGGTCAGGGTGCTGGCCGACACGAACCCGGCGACGGCGAAGGAGTCGGTGGCCCGCTCCACGTACAGCAGCAGGGCGAGACCGATCATCGCGACGGGGAGCCGGGCGAACAGCGCGGCGATCACGGGGCCGCGGGCGCCGGGTGTGCTCAGCGCGGCGCGATAGTCGGCAAGGGTGGTGGAGTGGGGCACGCAAGGAGTGTGCCCAAGTCTGGTACGGGCGTACCAGTTGTTTTCCGGTGGGCTTGGTCACCGACGAGGTCACACGCGGTTCGGTTGCCCCGGAAACCAGGATTTTTGTAACGGTTCGATAACGGAGGTACGGAACTCGGGTGAATCCGGGCAACCAAGTACTGGAGCGAGCCGTCAGGAGGGATGACAGGGCTCGAACCCGCCGGGAAGGCCGCGGCGCCGAGGAGGTGTCAGGGTCCCCGGAACGGGTAACCCTTCCATGGACAACTCAACAGCCCTCCAGAATGATGTTCCTCCGGAATCCGGGTCGGGGCCGGAGCGCCGGAGGCGGGGGAGCGTGGTCGGTCGGGGGACGGACCACGCCGAAGCACGAGGGGCCGGTATGTCGCGTCGGGGGCGGCATCCGGCCCCTCGTGTTGTGTCCGGGCCCGGGTCGCACCCGCAGCGGGGAAGGGGCAACCGGAGGACAGACGACACCGGCCCGCCGCACCGAGGTGCGACGGGCCGGTGAGGTCGGCTTCCGCTCAGCGCGCGCGCCGCGCCAGCCGCTCCGGATCCAGGATGAGCACGCTCTTGCCCTCCAGGCGCAGCCAGCCGCGATGCGCGAAGTCCGCCAGCGCCTTGTTCACCGTCTCCCGGGAGGCGCCCACGAGCTGGGCGATCTCCTCCTGGGTCAGGTCGTGCGTCACCCGCAGCAGTCCGGCCTCCTGGCTGCCGAAACGCTGGGCGAGCTGCAGCAGTGCCTTCGCCACACGACCCGGCACGTCGGTGAAGATCAGGTCGGCGAGCATGTTGTTCGTCCGGCGCAACCGGCGTGCCAGCACGCGCAGCAGCTGCTCGGCGATCTCCGGGCGCTTGGAGATCCACTCCCGCAGTGCGGGGCGGTCCATGCTCACCGCCCGTACCTCGGTGACGGTGGTCGCCGTCGAGGTACGCGGCCCCGGATCGAAGATGGAGAGCTCGCCGAACATGTCCGCCGGACCCATGATGGCCAGCAGGTTCTCCCTGCCGTCCGCGGACTTGCGGCCGATCTTGACCTTACCCGACTGGATGATGTACAGCCGGTCGCCGGGCTCACCCTCCGCGAAGATCACGTGGCCGCGCGGGAACTCCACCGGTTCCAGCGACTGCGCGAGCGCTTCTGCGGCAGCCGGCTCAACCCCTTGGAAGATGCCTGCGCGGGCCAGGGTCTCGTCCACCTCGTCCCTCCTGTCGAGACGCGGCGGCCGTCTGACGTGCCGGTCCGCGAGCGCGTGCAGGCCCCGCAGCCGGCGAATTGCCGCCGATCACTCCCTGCAGTCTAGGACTGCCTGGACGAACGGGTGGGGCGGCGGTTGCCGGTACGCCCACCGACTCGGCGAAGCCGGAATAGTTCCAGGGCCCGGCCGATGCCCGAACCGAACAGGGCCCGCACCTCGTCGGGGCGGGCGTTCTCCAGCAGCGCTTCGACCTCGTCCTCCTGCACTGCGACGTGCCGGAGACGGTTCTCCACGCGTTCCATGAAGAGGGCGAACGCCATCACGGCGAGCGGTACGAGGGCGACGAACCAGGCAGTCATGACGTCACGGATCCTCCCGTATTCGGTTTCCGCGCCACGCGGCGGGGTGGCCAACACCACGTGTCATCTAAACCATGTGTGAGATTCGCTAATTCGGGTGAATGATTCACTCGAACGGCGGTCACTGGTTTGCGTACACGGGCTGACCGGTGCGGGCCCACCCCACGTCCCGGCGCGGCCCGTAGTCTGGACCGCGTGCCCGCAACCGCCCGCCGAGGTCCCACCCAGCCGGCCGGGGAGTCCCGCCTCGCGCTCGTGCGACGCGTGCGCCGCATGGTACGCGCCCTCACCGAGGGGTACCCGGACGCGCACTGCGAACTGAACTTCTCCAACCCCCTCGAACTCGCCGTCGCGGTGATCCTGTCCGCGCAGTGCACCGACAAGCGGGTCAACGAGGTCACCCCCGCCCTGTTCGCCCGGTACCGCACCGCCGCCGACTACGCCGGAGCCGACCGCACCGAACTGGAGGAGCTGATCCGGCCCACCGGCTTCTACCGGAACAAGGCCGCCGCGATCATGGGCCTGGGCGCGGCCTTGGTCGAGCGGCACGGCGGCGAGGTACCGCGACGGATGGAGGACCTGGTCAAGCTGCCCGGGGTGGGCCGCAAGACCGCCAACGTCATTCTCGGGAACGCCTTCGGCATACCCGGTATCACCGTGGATACGCACTTCGGCCGGTTGGTTCGTCGCTGGAACTGGACCCAGGAGACCGACCCGGTGAAGGTGGAACAGGCGGTGGCCGAACTGGTCCCCCGCAAGGAATGGACCATGCTCTCCCACCGGGTGATCTTCCACGGGCGGCGGATCTGCCACGCCCGCCGGCCCGCGTGCGGGGCCTGCTTCCTGGCCCGGGACTGCCCCTCGTTCGGCGTCGGACCGGTGGACCCCCGGGAGGCGGCACGGCTGGTACGGGGCCCGGAGACCGAACACCTGCTCGCCCTGGTCGGGCTCGGACCCACCCCCGGTGGGGCGGGAACGGACGCCGGGACCGACACCACCCCGGACGACCGGGTGGTCACCCCGACGCCCGGTCCGAACGCGACCACCCCCGGAGGTGCGGGGCGGTGACCGACCCCGAGGTCCGCAGCGCCCTGCGCTGGACGGTCGTCGTGGTGGTGCTGGCGGTGGCGGGCCTGGTCGCGTTGTGGCCGCGCCAGGACACCGGCTCCGACCCGGCCACACCCCCGGTCGGCAGCGCGCGGACCGCGGACCCCGCCGAACTGGCCCAGCTGCGCACCGCCGCCGCGCTCCCGTCCTGCGCCCCGGCCCAGCCGGACGCTACGGGACCCGCCGCCCTGACCGGGATCACCGTCACGTGCCTGGCGGACGGCACCTCGGTGGACCTGGGCACCCTGTTGGCCGGCCGGCCCGTCCTGGTCAACCTGTGGGCCTCCTGGTGCCAGCCGTGCCGGGACGAACTGCCCGCCCTCGCCGAGTACGCCGCCCAGCCCGACGCGGTACCGGTCGTCGCGCTCCAGGTGCAGAGCTCCCAGGAGGACGGGTTGCGGTTGCTCGACGCACTCGACGTCCGACTGCTCGCGGTGCACGACACCGACGACCGGGTGCGCGGCGCCCTCGGCACGGCACCGGTGCTGCCGCTGTCCTACCTGGTGACCGCGGACGGTCGGATCCGGCCGGTGGAACCACCCGTGCCCTTCCGGAGTTCGGAACAGGTGAGGGAGGCGGTCACCCGGCTTCTGGGACAGGAGACGCCGTGAGCCAGGGCGACGGAGCCCACGTCCCCGGGCTCGGGACAACCGACCGGACACGGGTGCGTCGCAGGACACAGGAGGCCGGATGAGCCGCCGTCGTGAAGCCTGTAGCGCCAGGTTCACGAGAGCCGATCGCCGGGTGCGGGTGCCCCGCAGGACACGGGAGGGTGGATGAGCGCGAGCGGACCCCTGGTCGACCCGCAGACGGTTCCGGTGTGGCTCCGGCGCCTGGTGGAGGCGACCCGCGGGCTCACCGCGAGCGCCCTCACCCGGGTCCGGGCGCCGGAGAACGGGCAGGGACGCCCCGCTGCGGTGCTCGTCCTGTTCGGTGAGGACGGTCTGGGGCCGGGGACCGGTCCGGACGTCCTGCTCCTGCGCCGAGCCGACGGACTGACCTCGCACTCCGGCCAGGTCGCCTTCCCCGGCGGCCGCATCGACCCCGAGGACGACAGCCCGATCGCCGCCGCGTTGCGTGAGGCGCGGGAGGAGGTCGGGGTGCTGCCGGAGGGCGTGCGGCCGGTGGCGCTGCTGCCCGAGCTGTACGTCACTCCGTCGAGATTCCTGGTGACCCCGGTGCTGGCGCACTGGCAGGAGCCGTGCCCGGTGGCACCGGTGGACCCCGGCGAGACCGCCGCCGTGGCCCGCATCCCGGTCGCCCACCTGGTCGATCCGGCGAACCGGTTCCGGGTGCGACACGCCTCGGGGTACGTCGGCCCGGCCTTCGCGGCACCCGGCATGCTGGTGTGGGGTTTCACCGGCGGTGTGCTGTCCACCCTGCTCCGCCTGGGCGGATGGGAGCGGCCGTGGGACGTCTCGGACGTACGTGATCTCGATGCGGCGCTCCGCGCCGTCGGGTCGGAGGTGGATGCGTGAGCGGTGCGACGCCGGAGGTTCGGACGTGAACTGGGTCGACCTGCTGGTGGTGCTGCTCGCGGTACTCGCCGCCATCTCCGGCGCCCGTCAGGGCATGCTCACCGCCCTGCCCGCCTTCGCCGGCGTCCTGCTGGGCGCCGTCCTGGGGGTACGGCTGGCTCCGTTGCTGGTGGAGCAGTTCACCAGCGTGCCCACCAAGGTCGCCTTCGCGGTGGCCGTGGTGGTGCTCCTGGTGGCCCTCGGTGAGACCCTCGGGGTCTGGTTGGGCCGGGCGATGCGGGACCGCATCACCTCCCGCCGCCTGGCCGGGGTGGACAACGCGCTGGGCGCCCTGGTGCAGGGCCTCGTGGTGCTCGTCGTGGCCTGGCTCATCGCGCTGCCGCTGACCAACGTCAGCGGGATGCCCGGTCTGACCGGGGCGCTGCGCAGTTCCCGGGTGCTCGGTGCGGTGGACGGGATGATGCCCGCGGCCGCCCGTGAACTCCCCAACGACCTGCGCAAACTACTGGACGCCTCCGGTTTTCCCGCGGCGCTGGCCCCGTTCGCGGACACACCGGTCACCGCGGTGGACCCGCCCGACCCGGCGTTGCAGTCCAGCCCGGTGGTGCAGCAGGTACGGGCCAGCGTGGTGAAGGTGCGCGGCCGGGCACCGTCCTGCTCCCGCGCCCTGGAGGGCACCGGATTCGTGGTCGCCCCCGAACGGGTCATGACGAACGCGCACGTGGTCGCCGGCACCGACCAGGTCAGCATCGAGGTGGGCCGGGGACAGCTCGAGGCCGTCGTGGTGCACTACGACGCCGCCAAGGACATCGCCGTCCTGGCCGTGCCGGGGCTGACCGCGGAACCCCTGCCGTTCGCCACGGAACCCGCCCGGTCCGGGGACGACGCGATCGTGCTCGGCTACCCCCTGGACGGGCCCTACACCGCCTCGGCGGCCCGGATACGGGACCGGATCACCCTGCGCGGCCCGGACATCTACGACGACCGCACCGTGCAGCGCGAGGTCTACACGGTCCGCGCCCTGGTGCGCAGCGGGAACTCGGGCGGGCCGATGGTGGACCCGCAGGGCCGGGTGCTCGGTGTGGTGTTCGGGGCCGCCGTGGACGACCCGGACACCGGGTTCGTGCTGACCGCCGAGGAGGTGGCCCAGGAGGTACGGCAGGCGGCCCAGCTCGACCGGCGGGTGGCCACCGGCGCCTGCGCGCTCTAGTCCGGACGGCAGGGCGGGCCGCTACCGGCCCGTCCCGCCGCTCAGGAACTCGGTGAGGATGCGGCTGGTGGTGTGCG
The DNA here is from genome assembly GCA_036562635.1 of Pseudonocardiaceae bacterium. Lineage (GTDB taxonomy): Bacteria > Actinomycetota > Actinomycetes > Mycobacteriales > Pseudonocardiaceae > DATCJU01. Next base: position 58,276 of record DATCJU010000081.1, on the reverse strand, counting down.
GGGCCTCCTGGTGGGGGAAGTGCCCCACCTCGGGCAGCACCCGGTACGTCGAGCCCGGACCGAACCAGGGGGACGACGCGCGGGCCGTGGACTCCAGCAGGCAGGGGTCCTCCGCGCCGTGCAGCTGCAGCACCGGGACCTGCAGTCGACGGTCCACGGCCTCGGCGAAACGCCGCCCCTCACCGCGTAGCTGGGACCGCACCGCCCACCGGAAGTACTCCAGCGCACAGTGCGCCACCCCTGGGACCTGCATGGCCGTCCGGTTGTTCCGCACCACGTCGTCGAACTCGGGGGCGACCGTCCACTTCGGACCGGACCAGTTGCGCAGCATCCGCTCCACGAGGGCAGCCGACCGGTGCACCAGGCGCCGTTCGGGCAGAACGGGCAGCTGGGCACTCAGTACGTGCGCCGCCGCCAGCCCCTGCCAGCGCGGCCGCCGCCACATCGCCCGCCGCAGGGCCAGCGGGTGTGGGGCGGCCAGGACCGCGACATGGGTGAACAGCCGCGGGTGCAGGGCGGCCGCGGTCCAGGCGAGCAGCCCGCCCCAGTCGTGCCCGACCAGCGCCGCCTTCCGCTCACCCAGTGCCCGGACCAACCCGGCCACGTCCCCGGCCAGGGTCCAGCCGTCGTAGCCGCGTGGCGGCTTGTCCGAGTCGCCGTAGCCACGCAGGTCCACGGCCACGGCGCGGAAACCGGCGTCGGCCAGGGCGATGAGCTGGTGGCGCCAGGACCACCAGAACTCGGGGAAGCCGTGCAGCAACAGCACCAGCGGGCCGCTCCCGGCCTCCGCGACGTGCAGCCGGATACCGTTCGCCGAGATGTCCCGGTGGGTCCACGGGCCGCTGATCCGCACCACGGACGGATCCGGTGGTCTTCGCCGCACCATCCCGATGCTGAACGGGCAGGGCTCAGGCCACCGGCCGGTGGCTCGGTCGGTCCGTGTCCCGGCTGTCGTGCTGCCCGTTGCCGTGGCCCAGGTGCGCCAGCGTGGACGCGGTGTCCCGGACCGCGTTGATGGTGCGTTCGGGCTTGCGCAGCGTGCGCACCCGCCGGTAGCCGAGCAGGGCGAACAGCGCGGCGGTGAGCAGCATCAGGAGGAACACGATGCCGAACGCGGCGGAGCGGTACAGCCCGAGGTCGGCGAGCAGCTCGGCGAGGGCGAAGAAGAAAAAGAACGAGCCGAAGATCAGGACGGACAGCGCGAGGATGAAGTAGACACTGCCGCGCAGCCCCTTCTTCACCTCGGCGGCGATCTCGATCTTCGCCAGCTCCACCTCGGAACGGATCAGGGTGGACAGGTGGATGGTCGCCTCGCGAACCAGCCCGCCGATGGACTGCCCGTTCGGCGAGCCGCCCGAGATGTGTGCGCCTCCGGCGAGCCTCTCGTCGGACAGGGGAATCGACGGCACGGGCGGGAGCCCGGCGGCCGGGCGTCCGCCGCGCTCGCCACCGTTGTGGTTGTGCTGGCTGGTCACGATGGTCATCGTGCCATGTGCCGCACGCACCGGCCGGAATGCCGCGCCCTAGCGGGTGCCGGATGATCCGGAAGCGTTGTCACGGTGCACCCGGCTGCGGCGCACCAGCATGACGGCGGCGAGCAGCGACGCGATCAGGGAGGCGACGAGCACGGCCGCCTTGGCCCGTTCCGCGGCGTCCCCCTGCAGGGACAGTTCGGCGATGAGCAGGCTCACGGTGAACCCGACGCCGCCGAGCATGGCCACCGCGGCCATGTCCCGCCAGCCCAGGTCCGCCGGCTTGGTAGCCAGGCGCAGCCGCACCGCCAGTGCCGACGCGCCGAAGATGCCGACCAGCTTGCCCACCACCAGACCGACGATCACCCCGACGGCCACCCGGTCCCGGAACATCTCGCCCAGCGCCGACGCACTGACGGGGACCCCGGCGGCGAACAGCGCGAACACCGGCACGGCCAGCCCGGCCGACCACGGCTGCAGCCGGTGCTCCAGGCGGATCACCGGGGACTCCTTCTCGTACGGGTCGCGCCGGACCCGGGTGAGCAGACCGAGGGCGACCCCGGCGATGGTGGCGTGGATACCGGAGGCGTGCACCGCGACCCACACCGCCACGGCCAGGGGGACGTACAGCAACGGTGAGGTGACCCGCTTGCGCTGCAGCCACCAGTACACCCCGCACAGGGCGATCGCCGCGGCGAACGCGACCAGGCCGAAGCCCTGGGTGAACAGCACCGCGATCACCGCGATCGCCCCGAGGTCGTCGGCCACGGCGAGGCTGAGCAGGAATATCCGGGCGCTGCTCGGCATGTGGGTCGCGGTGACGGCGAGCACCCCGAGGGCGAAGGCGATGTCGGTGGCCACCGGGATGGCCCAGGCCCGGTCCGCGCCCGGGGTGCCGTGGCTGACGGTGAACGCCAGCAGGGCCGGCACCACCATGCCGCCGAGGGCGGCGATCACGGGCAGGGCCGCGGCCTTGATGCGGGACAGCTCACCGATCACCAGCTCCCGCTTGAGCTCCAGACCCACCACGAAGAAGAACAGGGCGAGCAGCCCGTCCGTGACCCACTCCCCGACGGTGAGGTTCAGGTGCAGCGCCTCCGGGCCGACGCGCAGGTCCCGCAGTGCCCGGTAGCTGTCGCCCCAGGGGGAGTTCGCCCAGATCAGGGCGATGGCGGTGGCGCCGAGCAGCACCATGCCACCCACGGTCTCGGTGCGCAGGTAGCGGGCGAACTCGTTGAGGGCGGGGCGGGTCAAACCAGGCACCTCCAGGTGGTGACCGTACGGCGGGCAGGGGAGAACCCTCGCCGACCAGACTTCCCGGCACGCCCCGTCCCGATGCTAACCGAGCAGGTCGGTGCCCGCTTTTGTCTTTTCGATCACGGAGTGTCCGCCGTGGTCACGGGATGTCCGCCGAACAGGTGTGACGTATCGGACCGGCGGAATTCCGGTCGGGTCGGCTTAGGGTGCTTGCGTGCGGTCACCAGGGTGGAAGCTCGTGCTCATCGGACTCCTCGCCGGCGCGCTCGCCGGTCTGTTCGGCGTGGGCGGCGGTGTGGTGATCGTCCCGGCGCTGGTCGCCTGGTGCGCCTACGACCAGCGACAGGCCGTGGCCACCTCCTTCATCGCCCTGGCCCCACTGGCCGTCGCCGGGGTGTTCGGCTACGGGGTGCACGGCAGGGTGGACGTGCTGATCGCCGTGTGCCTCGCGGCCGGAACCATGATCGGTGCCTGGATCGGTGCCGCACTGTTGTCGAAGGCGCCGCTGAGCTTCCTGCGCTGGTTGTTCGCCCTGATGGCCCTGGCCACCGCCCTGCGGTTGATCCTGGACCCGGGGGTGCCGGCCGGTGCGGTGCACCACGAGTGGTGGCGGCTGGCACTGCTGGTGCCGGTGGGCGTGGTGATCGGGATCGTCTCGGCGCTCACCGGTATCGGGGGTGGCTCGTTGATGGTGCCGGTGATGCAGCTCGGCTTCCAGGTGCCCGCCGCACTGGCCAGGGGGACCTCGCTGCTGGTCATCCTGCCCACCTCGCTGCTGGGCGGCTGGCGGAACCTGCGCCAGGGCAACGGCTCGCTGCGTGACGCGGTGTGGATCGGGTTGTCCGGCGTGGTGGCCACCGTGGCGACCAGCCAGTGGTCGGTGGTGATGGACCCGGCGCTGTCCGATGCGCTGTTCGGGTGCCTGCTGGTGTTCGTGGCGGTGCGCACCGTCTGGGGTGACCTGCGGGCCCTGCTCGGTGGACGCCGCCGCGCCCGTTCCGCGGACTGAGCGTCCCGTGGCTCCGGAACGTACGGGGGCCCGCACCCTCGCGGTGCGGGCCCCCGTGTGTGCCGGACGGGTGGAACTCAGTCCTCGTCGCTGCTCTTGCGTGCCTTCAGGCCGGCGGTGATCAGGTCCATCACCGAGGAGTCCTGCAGGGTGGTGACGTCACCCAGCGAACGGTTCTCCGCCACGTCCCGCAGCAGCCGGCGCATGATCTTGCCGGAGCGGGTCTTGGGCAGTTCCGGCACGACCAGGATCTGGCGCGGCTTGGCGATCGGGCCGATCTCCTTGGCCACGTGGTCGCGCAGCTCCTTCGCCAGGTCGTCGCCGTCCCCGCCGTCACCGCCGCCGCGCAGGATCACGAACGCCACGATGCCCTGGCCGGTGGTCGGGTCGGTGGCACCCACGACCGCCGCCTCCGCCACCTTCGGGTGCGACACCAACGCCGACTCCACCTCGGTGGTGGAGATGCGGTGGCCGGACACGTTCATCACGTCGTCCACCCGGCCGAGCAGCCAGATCGCACCGTCCTCGTCGTACTTGGCGCCGTCACCGGCGAAGTAGTAGCCCTGCTCGGCGAACCGCGCCCAGTAGGTGTCCCGGTAGCGCTGGTCGTCACCCCAGACACCACGGAGCATGGACGGCCACGGCTGGTCCAGCACCAGGTAACCGCCGCCGCCCTTGCCGACCGGGGCACCCGTGTCGTCGACCACCTTGGCCGAGACACCGGGCAGCGGCGCCATGGCCGATCCCGGCTTGCACGCGGTGACCCCCGGCAGCGGGGAGATCATGATCGCGCCGGTCTCGGTCTGCCACCAGGTGTCCACGATGGGGCACCGGTTGCCGCCGATGTGCTCCCGGTACCACATCCACGCCTCGGGGTTGATCGGCTCGCCGACGCTGCCCAGCACCCGCAGCGACGACAGGTCGTACTTGGCGGGGATGTCGCTGCCCCACTTCATGAAGGTGCGGATCAGGGTGGGGGCGGTGTAGTAGATCGAGACCCCGTACTTCTGGATGATCTCCCAGTGCCGGCCCTCGTGCGGGGTGTTCGGCGTGCCCTCGTAGACCACCTGGGTCACCCGGTTGGCCAGCGGCCCGTACACGATGTACGAGTGGCCGGTCACCCAGCCGATGTCGGCGGTGCACCAGTACACGTCGACGCCCGGCTTGTGGTCGAACACCACGTGGTGGGTGTACGCGACCTGGGTGAGGTAGCCGCCCGAGGTGTGCAGGATGCCCTTCGGCTTACCCGTGGTGCCCGAGGTGTAGAGGATGAACAGCGGGTGCTCGGAGTCGAAGGCCTCCGGCTTGTGCTCGGTGGACTGGGGAGCGACCACGTCGTGCCACCACAGGTCACGCCCCTCGGTCCAGGACACGTCCATCCCGGTGCGGCGCACCACCAGCACGTTCCGCACGCTCGGCGTGTGCTGCACCGCCTCGTCCACCGCCGCCTTCAACGGGGCGGCCTTGCCACGCCGGTACTGGCCGTCGGTGGTGATGACCAGCTTGGCCTCGGCGTCCTCGATGCGGGAACGCAGCGCCTCGGCCGAGAAGCCGCCGAAGACCACGCTGTGCGTGATGCCGAGTCGGGCGCAGGCGAGCATCGAGAAGATCGCCTCGGGGACCATCGGCATGTAGATGGCCACCCGGTCACCGGCCTGCAGCCCCAGGGAGAGCAGGGCGTTCGCGGTCCGGCAGACCTCGTCCTTGAGCTCGGCGTAGGTGATGGTGCGGGTGTCGCCGGGCTCGCCCTCCCAGTGGATGGCCACCTGGTCGCCGTGGCCCGCCTCCACGTGCCGGTCCACGCAGTTGTAGGCCACGTTGAGCCGGCCGCCGACGAACCACTTGGCGAACGGTGCGTTCGACCAGTCCAGCACCTGGGTCCACTTGGTTTCCCAGTGCAGCCGCTCAGCCTGCTTGGCCCAGAAGGCCTCGCGGTCGGCCGAGGCCTCCTCGTACAGCTCTGCCGTGGCGTTCGCCTGCGCGGCGAACTCCTCGCTCGGCGGGAAGGACCGGTTTTCGGACAGCAGGTTGTCCAAGGCCGGGCTCTGACCGGTCTGTTGGGTCATCGCGGAGACCTCCCTGTGCTGGGGATGGTGTGTCGCTGACCACGAACCTAGTGCGACGAAGGCCACTCGAACAGGCCGTCGGCCCGGATATGGTCTGAACCAGTCACGCGGTCGGTTTCCGGCCGGCCCGGGAACCACCCCATCGAACGTCCCACCGGGGTGGCGTATCCCCCGGACGATCAGGAACGCGGTGGTGCCGCGCCTTGCGGGAACACCCACGCCGCCGGCACCGGGGGCAAGCGGTGAGTGACGTGAATCACCTGGGATCGTGCGCCGCGGCAGGCGGGTGCGGGGCAGCGGGTACTGTGCGCCGCCGTGGGCACGCTGGCTTCCGATCCTCTGCGGCCGCTGCTGGATCTCCCCGGCGTCACCGAGGCGGTCCGGGCGGCCCGTGACGCCGTCGACGAGGTGCACCGGCACCCCACCAACCGGCGGGGCTGGCCGACTACCGCCGCCGAGGCGTCGGTCCGGGCGGCGCGTGCTTCGGCGGCACTGGACGGCGGCGGGGTGGAGATCCCCGAGAGCGGACAGGTCACCGACCCGGTGCTCGCCGGGGCGCTGCGGGTGGCGGAGGCCCTGGGTCCGCTGCTCACCACCTGGGGGCGGGCTCCGTTGCAGGCCCTGGCCCGTATCCACGTGCTCGCTGCCGCCGACCTGGTGCCCGCAGACCAGGAGGACCAGCTGGGCCGGCCGCGGGTGGACCACGAGGTGTCTTCCCGGCTCGCCCTGCTGGCGCAGCTCGTCACCGGTGGCACCGCGGCCCCGGGACCGGTGCTGATGGCTGTGGTGCACGGTGAGCTGCTCGCCCTGCGCCCGTTCGGCACCGCCGACGGGGTGGTGGCCCGGGCTGCCGCCCGCCTGACCGCGATCGCCACCGGGCTGGACCCCAAGGGACTGGTCGTGCCGGAAGTGGCCCACCTGCGCCGCCGGGAGGAGTACCGGCAGGCCGCGGAGGGCTTCGCCACCGGCGACCCGGACCGGGTGGCCGCCTGGATCGTGCACTGCTGCGAGGCCCTGCGCGCCGGGGCTCGGGAGGCGCGTTCCATCGCCGATGCCGTCGGCCGCTGAGCGGGCGGAGCTGCGGGACCGACGGGACGGCGAGACGGCGGGACCGGGTCAGGCCGTCGCGGAGCCGGCCAGCGCGGCCAGTGCGGCACGGACGTGCCCGTCGGCCTCGGCCAGTGCGGCGGCCGACCGTTCGGTGTCGGCCCCGGAGAGCAGACGCACCAGGGCCACCTTCAGGTCACCCCCGGCCTCAGCCAGCGCCCGGCTGCACTCCTGCTCGTCCAGGCCCGTGGCCTCGGTGAGGATCCGCAGGGTGCGACCGCGCAGCTTGGCGTTGGTCGCCACCACGCTGACCATGAGGTTCGAGTAGGTGCGGCCACGCCGGATCATCACGGCGGTGGAGAACGCGGTGAGCACCAGCTTCTGCGCGGTGCCCGCCTTCATCCGGGTCGACCCGGCGATGGCCTCGGGGCCGGTGTCCACCACGATCGGCACGTCGACCTCGACCCTGTCCCGGATGGCCGGGTTGGACGAGACCAGGCCGGTGCGGGCGCCCAGCCGCCGGGCCTCGGCCAGTGCACCGAGCACGAACGGGGTGCGTCCGGAGGCGGCCAGCCCGAGCACGAAGTCCCGGTCGGTGACGTGACGCCGCATCGCCTCGGCGCCGGCTTCCGCGTCGTCCTCGACGTTCTCCACCGCGCGGAGCAGGGCGCGCTCCCCACCCGCGTGGTGCGCCACGAACAGGTCCGGGGGCACGTTGTAGGTCGGCACCAGCTCCGCGGCGTCCAGCACGGCGAGGCGGCCGGACGTGCCGGCGCCGACGTAGTGCACCCGTCCCCCGGCGTGCAGTGCCTCCACGGCGATGTCGACGGCCCGGGCCAGGTCGGGCAGCGCGGCGGCCACCGCCTCCGGGACCGTGCGGTCCTCGTCGTTGATCAGTCGGAGGACGTCGAGGGTGGGCAGCTGGTCGATGTCGAGCGTGCGGGGGTTGCGCTGCTCGGTGGGGGACTCGACGTAGACGGCGTCACCGGCACCCGGGGACCCGGGGGTCGTGGTCCGCTCTCCGGTACCGGTCATGCGTCACCCTCCCGGTGGCGGCGGCGGCCGTCGGGACGCGAGCCGAGCCGGTGCCCGCTGACCGCCTCGTAGGTTGCCTCCAGCGCCGCCCTGGCGGACTCGTGGTGCCGCTGTGCCACTCCGATGAACAGGCAGTCGATCACCGTGAGCTGGGCGATGCGGCTGGCCATGGCGCCGGAACGGAAGGTGGTCTCCCGGCCGGCGGTGGTGAGCACGTGGTCGGCCACCTCGGAGATCGGCGAGCGGGGGAAGTTCGTCAGCGCCACGGTGGTGGCACCGTGCTGCCGGGCCACCCGCAGGGCCTCCACGATCTCGGCGGTGGAGCCGGTGTAGGAGATGCCCACCGCGACATCGCCCGGCCGCAGGACGGCCGCGGAGGTGAGGGCGATGTGGGTGTCGCTCCACGCGTAGCTGGTCAGCCCGATGCGGTGCAGCTTCTGCTGCAGGTCCAGGGCGACGAAAGCGCTGGCGCCCACGCCGTAGACGTCGATGCGGCGGGCGGTGGCGACCGCGTCGACCACACGTTGCAGCTCGTCGACGTCCAGCTGCTCGGCGGTTTCCTCCACCGCCCGCGCGTCGGCGTAGGCCACCTTGGCCACCACGCTACGCAGGTCGTCGGTGGGGGAGATGTCGCTGCCCAGGTCCTGTTCGGTACGGGCCTCCGAGCGTGCGGTCTCCGCGGCCAGGGCGATCCGCAGCTCCGGGTAGCCCCCGACTCCGATGGCCTTGCAGAACCGGGTCACCGTGGTCTCGCTGGTCCCGGCGGCCTCGGCTACCTCGGTGATGCTGCGGTGGGCAACGGCGGCAGGGTTCTCCAGCACCACACGGGCCACCCGTTGTTCGGCGCGGGCCAGGCCGGGGAGCAGTGAGCGGATCCGGACCAGTGGGCCGGGCTCCCGGGATGGTGCCGACCCCGTCCCCGTGGTCTCCGGGTGTGGGTCGCTGCGCTTGGTCACGTGGGAAACTTACTAACATTATCCGAACGAGTCAACGCCAGCAAAGGTGATCGTGCTGGTGACAGGGGTTGGAGACGGCGAATCACTGCACTTTGTTTCCTTATCACCAAGTGCATCACTCAAAAGTAGGAATTTTTCCAACTTCTCACCCGGTCGTCGGTACGTACCGTCGAACTCGGCACCGTCGTTCTCCTTAAAGTCCGCGCGACATTGCTCTGTCAGGGCAGGACGCAGGCCCGAAATTCCGAGGTCTGGGTCCGAAAATCATGAACTACCCCACGCGCGACGGTCACCCCCCACCGGGTGTCCGGCCACCACCGGGCCGTCCACTCGGGACCGTGTGTCGGCCGACCCGCCACGGAGGGCGTCGAAAGAAGCGGTGTCGCGCGCGGAAAGCGGGGAACCTGGCACGCGCCCACCACGTCCCAAGGGGTGGCTGACCGAAACCGGCCGTGCCCGTGATCGTGATCACGGCGGGGTACGGCAAGATGGGTTCGGCACGACGGACGATCGCTGCGGAACAGCAGGGAGAAGACACGATGCTGTTGAACGATGCCTGGCACAGTGTCACGTCGGGCGCGCAGCGGTACGGCGATGCGAGCACCCAGGCGCGGGTGAACGAGCTCATCCAGAGCTCCAGCGGCCACTTCAGGATCGACCTGGAGATGGCACCCCAGGTCATCCGCGACCTGGAGGAGGCTCGCGAACGGCTGGACAGGCTGGATCGCTGGGCCACCCGAGTAGGGCACACCAGGACCCTCGATACGCCTGGCAAGGACAAGGTGAGTGTCAACGCGGCCAAGCAGATCAGCCGCCTTGCCATGGACCCGCAAGAGGGCTCGCTCTACACGGCCATCAAGGCGTACCGCGATGCCATCGACGGCGCGATCGAGGCGCTGCGCAAGAGCTACGCCGCCTACCGGAACGTGGAGGAGCTGAACACGGTCCAGGCCCGGCCGTTCGAGGAGCCCTCCCGGCCGAACCCCGTCGGTCCCTACCCCCACATGTGAGTGGTGCAGTGATGAGGAGGACGAAGCGGATCGCCGTCGGGGCTGCCGGCCTGTCCCTGCTCACCCTGCTCACCGCATGTGGCGGGAGTGAGTCGGGCACCCCGCAGGGGGCCAAGGGGAACGGCACGACCACCTCGGCCGCCACCTCGAGCGCGGCTGCCTCGCAGGCGGCGCCGTCGGTGACCGACCCGAAGGACGCTGGCGGGCTTGCTCCGTGCGACCTGCTCAAGCCGGACCGGGCCATTGCCATCGGCTTGGAGCCCGAGGGTACCGAGGTGGAGCCCACCGGGCGCTTCGCTCCCTGCAACTGGCGGACCTCCGACCGTGCGTTCGCCGTGGACGTCTCCGCGGACACCACGTGGGAGGGGATGGACGAGCTCTACGACCGGCAGGACATGTACGCCGAGTTCGAGCCGTTGGAGATCGACGGCTACCCGGCGGTGCGGGTGGGCCTGTACTCGGATCCCGCCCAATGCGAGATGTTCGTCGGTATCGCGGAAACGCAAGCCATCCTGGTCCAGGGGACCCGAGGACCGGGCCAGACGTTCGACACCTGCGCCAAGGTGCGCGAGGTTGCCCAGGCTGTGCTCGCCAGCCTGCCGGCGGGGAAGTGAGGGGTTCCCACCGTGTCTCTCACGCTGAACCAGACCCACGAGAACTGGGACAGCAAGGACCACAACACGATCCGCGAGGAGATCACCGGGGGCAACGGCACCTTCGCTGACTACGTCAGCGAGTGGAAGGACATCGCCGCCGAGTTCCAGGCCATCGGCGAGTACATCGAGAAGTCGATGCAGACGGCGGTGGTCGCCCAGGAGGGTGCGGCGGCCGACGCCCAGCGGTCGGCGATCTCCCCGCTCGCCGGGTACGCCCTGGCCGCCCGGCTCCAGGCCGAGGCCGTCGCGGAGCGCATCTCCGACCAGTCCGCGTACCGCGCCGAGGCCATGGCCGCCATGCCCGAGGCGATGTCGAAGCCCGAGGAGCCCTGGTACAACCCGCTGGTCCCGGGCGAGTCGGACTACGACAAGGCCATGGCCGAGTATGAGCGCCGCAACGAGGAGGCGCGGGACGCCATGCGCACGTACGAGGCCAACACGAACAGCAACCTGGCCAGCATGCCGACCTTCGAGGCACCGCCCCCGGCGACGTTCTCGGTGGCCGACGCCGGCGGTGGCCAGCAGGTGGGCTCCCCGTACTCGAGCGGGACCGGCAGCTACGACCGGAGCATGGGCACCGGTTACCAGACCGGCAGCTCCCAGCCGGCGGACACGCACGCGGCGTACTACAACGGCGTCACCAACCCGACCGGCAACGTCGTCACGCCGGTCGGTCCCGGTGGCCCCGGCGGCACCGGGACCCCCGTGGGCACCCCGCCGCAGGGCGGCAACCCCGGTCCGGTGACCCCGCCCGGTACCTACCCGCTGCCCGGGCCGAACAGCCCGGGTCCCCGTCCCGGCATCCCGACCGGGCCGCTGCCCGGACCCGGCACGGGCTCCGGTGGCGGTGGTACGCGACCCGGCACCGGCCCGTTCGGCAGGGGTACCGGCCCGTTCGGCGGCGGCCTCGGTGAGGCGGGCGGCCGTTCCGGGTTCGGTCCCGGTGGCCGTGGCGTTCTCGGTGTCGGGGGCGGCGCCGGTGTCGGCGGCGGTCTCGGTGCCGGTGGTGGTGTCGGCGCCGGTGGTCCGGGTGGCCGCGGTGGCTTCGGCCCCGGCGGTGCCTTCGGCCCCGGCGGTGCCTTCGGCCCGGGCGCCGGTCTCGGCCCGGAGGACGGTGTGCGCGGCGGCATGGGCGGCCGTGGCGGTGCCGTGACCGGTGTCGGTGCCGGGATGGCCGGTGGCGCCCGGGGTGGCCAGGGCGAGGAGGACAAGGAGCACCGTCGCCCCGACTACCTGATCGAGATGGAGGACATCTTCGACGACGGACGTCGGGTGGCTCCCCCGGTCATCGGTGAGCGGCCGCCGGGCATGTGAGGCACGCCGTGGGTAACCGGATCACGCTGTCCCTGCTGGCCGTGGACACCATCCGCCAGCACCTGCGGATCAGGTTGCCGGAGGCGCTGCCCGTTCCCTCGCACGGGGAGGACATGGACGAGCGCGCCGTGCTGCTGCGCCGCGGCTGGGACGAGATCATCGCCCGCGGGCTCGGCCGGCCCGGCGGCGTGCTCGACCCCTGGCTGGAGGACGCCTTCGCCCTGCTCGCCCGACCGCAGATCTCGGTGCACGCCTACTTCAGCGAGCACCGGGAGGAACGCCGCTCCGTGTTCGTGGCGATGTACGGGCAGTTCGGCGCGCTGGCGACCGTGCGGGACGGGGAGTTCGTGCTGGAGGACCTGTATCCGGCGTCCGCGCCCCGTGCCCTGGTGGCGATGCTGCCGGAGCGGCCGGCCGGGCGGGGGATGTCGGTGACCCTGCCGACCGACCAGCTCAGGGCCGCGGCCGGGCAGGTCTCGGGTGCGGGGTCACCGACTGCGGTACGCGGTGCTCTGCGGGCCACCGGCATGCGGGACGACGAGGCGGAGTTCGTGGCGGAGGCACTGACCGCGGAGCGGACCGGCGGCGGGCAGATCGGGGCCAAGCACCACGACCGGATCGTCGGGCGCACCATGCGGGTGCCGTTCACCGTGGACTACATCGACACCGCCCGTGGGCGCTACCTCGTCCAGCACAAGCCCGGACCGGACGGCCGCCGGTGGTGCACTTTCGCCCCGGGCGACCGGAACCGGCTGATCGGGCAGGTCGGCGAGCTGATCCAGGCCGCCGCCACCATGGGCTCCCGGCCCTGAGACCGGACCACCGACTCCTTCCCGATCCCTGTCCACACGAGGACGGGTCCTCCCCGATGACACCGGCGGGGAGGACCCGTCCTCGACGTTTCCGGATCCCGTGCTTCAGCGGGTGGCGAGCCGCCAGCCCTCGGCGGTCAACCGCCCGGGTTCGCGTTCACCGTCCAACAACACCCCACCGGTGCTCCACACCCGGATGCCGTCCAGGTACACCCCACGTCCCGTGTAGAGGGAGTCCGAGGTGTAGCGCCAGCGCAGGTACAGCTCACCGGACTGCGGGGCGGGCAGTTCGGCCCGCACCTGCCACCACCGCCGGTGACCGGCCCCGCTCAGCGCCTCGACCGCACCCGGGGCGTCGGGTCCGTGCGCCACCATCGGCACGGTCTGCCAGGTGACACCGTCGGCGCTGGACTCCAGTACGAGCTGGTCCACCCCGTCCGGGTCGTTCTGCGTGTCCACGAACGCGTCGAAGGACACCCGAACCGTCCCCTTCGCCCGCAGCGGGCCGGTGGACAGCACCGCGTTCGCGTTCTCGGCCACGCCGGAGAACCAGGCGTCCGGCCCGTGCACCGGGCGCACACCCAGCGCCTGGGCCAGGCCCTGGGCCACCAGCCGCCGCGCCGGGTTGTTGCCGCCCCAGTTCCGCGTGGGGTGCACCCGGTTCGTCAACAGGACGGCGATCGAGCGCGACGCGGGGTCGATGACGATCGAGGTGCCGGTGAACCCGGTGTGCCCGGCGGTACGCGGCCCGGACAGCCCGTCCATGTACCAGCGCTGGTCGAGCTCGAAGCCCAGGCCGTGCGAGTTCTCCGGGAACGCCTGGTTGTAGTTGGTCAGCATCAGCCGCACCGTGTCCGGGCGCAGGATGCGAGCCCCGCGGTAGCTACCGCCGTTGAGGATCGCCTGCCCCAGGATCGCCATGTCGTCGGCGGTGGAGAACACCCCGGCGTGTCCGGCCACCCCACCCAGCGACCAGGCGTTCTCGTCGTGGACCTCACCGCGCACCATGCCGCGGGGCGGGTTGGCCTGGTACTCGGTGGCCGCGACCCGGTCCCGCACCGACGCCGGCGGGTTGTAGCCGGTGTCGCGCATGCCCAACGGCTCGGTGATCCCCTGCCGCACCAGGGTGTCCAGTGTGGAGCCGGTGACCCGCTCCACCAGCACACCCAGGGCGATCAGGTTGAGGTCGGAGTAGACGTAGCCGGTGCCCGGGGTGTACTCGGTCGGGGCCCGCAGTGCCGCCTGGATCCGGGACTCGCGGTCCGGGTGGCTCTGCCACAGCGGCAGCCAAGCCGGCAACCCCGAGGTGTGGGTGAGCAGCTGCTTGACGGTCACCGTCTCCTTGCCGCCCTCGGCGAACTCGGGCAGGTAGCGGGCGACGGGCGCGTCCAGGTCCACCCGCCCGGCCTCCACCTGCTGCAGCACCACGATCGAGGTGAACAGCTTGGAGACCGAGGCCATGTCGAAGATGGTGTCGGTCCGGGCCGGCACCCATTCCTCGCGCGGCAGCTCCACGGCTTCGCCGTCCGAGGTGACCTGCGCGTAGCGCAGGGCGTAGCCGGTGGCCTCCCGGGCCACCACCACCCCGTCGTGCACCAGCAGGGTGACCGCGGCGGAGAACATGGGCCGCCCCGACCCACCGTCCACCGCGAGCTGCTCGACCCCACGCAGGGCCGCCTCGATCGGAGCCGGGTCCAGCCCCACCTGTTCGGGAGTGCCGTTCCGGAGCACGGTGGACGCCGGGGCGAACCCGTTCCACGGCCGGTCGAACCGGCCGGACGTGCCGGCCGTCATCGGGTCACCCTCCGCGGAGGAGGGTGCCGCGGCGGCGGCCGAGCCCGCCACGGTCAGCACCGCCAGCAGGGCGGCGGGAAGCAGACGACGCACGGACCACCTCACCGGTACAGCAGGTAGGGCTCACGCCGACGACGGAACTCGGCGAGCTCGGACTTCCAGGCGTCGACGACCTCGTCCACCCCGGCCCCGGCGTCCACCATGCGGCGGAACCGGTCCGAGCCGGTGAGCTTGTCGATCCAGTTGTCCGAGCGCCAGGCGAACACGTCCGGGTAGAGCCGCCGGGCGGTGACGATCATCGCGGTGCCGGTGCGCACCGCGTCGAACCTCGCCGGGTCGGTCAGGTGCAGCTGCACACCCCCACACACCGTGTTCGCGTGTTTGGAGAAGGTGGGGGTGAAGTACGCCTCGCGGAAGCTCACCCCGGGCAGGTTCATGCCGTTGAGCTCCTCGGCCCACCGCCAGTCCAGGCCGGGAGCGCCGATCAGCTCGAACGGCCGGGTGGTGCCGCGGCCCTCGGAGAACACGGTGCCCTCGAACATGCAGGTCCCCGGGTAGACCAGGGCCGTGTCCGGGGTCGGCATGTTCGGGCTGGGCGGCACCCAGGGCAGGCCGGTGGCGTCGAACAGGTCGCTGCGCTTCCAGCCGCGCAGTTCGACCACCTCCAGCTGTTCCAGCCGCCGCCCGGTGTCCGCGGGCAGGAACTCGGCGTCGAACAGACGGGCCAGCTCGCCGATGGTCATGCCGTGCTGCTGCACGACGGGGCGCAGTCCCACGAACGACGAGTAGGCCGGGTCGAGCTGGGGACCGTGGGCCTGGCCGCCCACCGGGTTGGGCCGGTCCAGCACGACGAACGAGGCGCCGACTGCGACCGCCGCCTGCATCGTCTGGTACATCGTCCAGATGTAGGTGTAGAAGCGGGCCCCCACGTCGGCGATGTCGAACACCACGGTGTCCAGACCGGACTTGCGGAACATCTCGGCGATCTTGTCGACGCCCGCGCCGTAGGTGTCGTACACCGGGATGCCGGTCCGGGGGTCGATGTAGTCGCCCTCGGACCCGCCGGCCTGTGCGGTGCCGCGGAAGCCGTGTTCGGGGCCGAAGACCGCCACCGGTCGCGCCCGGCCGTCGGTGTGCATGGCGTCCACCACGTGCACCAGGTCGGGCAGGATGCCGGTGGGGTTTGTCACCATGCCCACCTTGCGGCCGACCAGCAGCCGCCAGTTGTCCTGGGCGAGCCGGGCGGCGCCGGTGAGCACCTGGTGGCCCGGGCGCGGTCCCTTGGCGGGGGCGCTCGACGCGGGGGCGGCCGCGGCCCCGGTCGCCCCGGTCACGCCGGCCGCGACGGTGAGAGCCGGCGCGGCCAGCGCGGAGGCGGTCAGGAAACGGCGTCGGTTCAGCGGGTTCACCGATTCACCCCTCACCAGGTCAGTCCGTGGCCGAACGGGAACCGGTCGGTGCCGGGGTCGGTCGGGGACGGAATGTTCACCGGCAGCCGCCCGGCGGGGGACACCTCGCCGAACAGCACCCGGCTCAGGGACTCCATGGACACCGCGGTGTACGAGTAGGTGGCCAGCCAGGCCCGGGCCTCCGGCAGGTACGCCGCGTCGTAGGGGTCACGGACGGCGACACCGACGACGGGCTTGCCGGTGGCGGCGAGCTTGCGCACCAGCTCCTGTTGCTGTGCGTCGCTCCAGGCCCGGTTGGTGAGCACCACGACCAGGTCGCTCTGCTCGGCGGCGGCGACGGCCTGCGCGATGCGCTGCTCGTCCGGGGTCAGGCCGGTCTCCACCACCGTGGTCTGCGGGCCGCGGGCAGCGATGCGCTGGGCGAGTGTGGCGGTGGTGGTCGCACCCCACCCGGTCACCAACACCGTGCCCGGCCGGTCGTGCAGCGGCAGCAGCTCGTCGTTGGTCAGCGCGGTGACGGTGCGGTCGGTGACGCGCTGGGCGGCCTCCTGGTGCCGGGGGACGCCCACGGTTGCGTCGACCGCGGCCGGGTCGACCAGGGGCTGGTGCACGATGCCCCGCTTGTACTTCAGCTTGAGGATGCGGTAGACGCTCTCGTCGATACGCCGCTCGGTGAGTTCACCGGAGCGCACCGCGTCGAGCACCGCGTTGTAGGCCACGTCCAACCGCCACGGCATGAGCAGCTGGTCCGCACCTGCCTTCAGCGCGAGCACCGGGATCTCGGCGTCGGAGTGCATCTGGCGCACGCCGTCCATCTGCAGCGAGTCGGTCACCACCACGCCGTCGAAGCCCAGCTCCTCGCGGAGCATGCCGGTCAGCACGTTCCGGGAGAGCGTGGCCGGTTCCCCGGAGTCGTCCAGCTCGGGCACCACGATGTGCGCGGTCATCACCATGTCCACGCCCTGGGCGATGGCGGCGCGGAACGGCGGGGCGTCCAGCTGTTCCCACTGCTCCCGGTCGTGGGTGATCACGGGCAGGCCGGTGTGGCTGTCCACGTCGGTGTCGCCGTGGCCCGGGAAGTGCTTGACCGTGGCGGCCACGCCCAGCCTGCGGTCGTACCCGTTCTGGTAGCCGCGCACCTGGGCGGCGACCATGTCGGCGGCCAGCTGCGGGTCGGAGGAGAACGACCGCACCCCGATCACGGGGTTGGCGGCGTTGACGTTGACGTCCGCCACCGGGGCGTAGTTCTGGTTGATGCCGACGGCCCGCAGCTCGGCGCCACCGATGGCCGCGGCCAGTTCGGCGTCCTGCACGCTACGGCCGGCACCGAGTGCCATGTTGCCCGGGAACTGGGTGGCGGGTGGGCCGAAGCGGGCCACCACGCCGTGCTCCTGGTCGGTGGAGATCAGCAGCGGCACGTGGGCACCGCTGCTGAGTGCGGCCCGCTGCAGGCCGTTGGACAGCTCCGCGACCTGACGCGGGTTGTGGAAGCTGTCGGTCCAGGCGAAGTAGATGACACCGCCGAGGTGGTAGCGCTGGACGATCTCGGCCGGGGTGTCCAGCCCGAACTCCTCGCGGTTCTGCGGGTGTGCGGTGTCGGCGGTGCTGCCGTAGGCGTAGGTGACGAACAGCTGCCCGACCTTCTCCTCCAGCGACATGCGGCGCAGGGTCGAGATGGCCCAGCCGTGCGCTGCGGCCTCGGCCTGGGGCGGCCGATGGGACGGTGCGGTGGGCTCCGCGCCGGCAGGCGCCGAGCCTGCGACGGTCGCCGCGGTCAGCGCTGCCAGGACCGCCGCGGTGGATCGGGACACGCGCGATCGGGATGCCCTGGGAGCGGGGGAGTCGTGCACTGTGGCCTCCCTGCCAGGCGGGTGGAAACCTGTTCACCAGGTTGTGGTTTTCCTGGCAAGTTACTTGCGCCACAGTGCGTGGTCAACGGTCGTGTACACCGCGCAACCGGCGTGTCGGGAAACCGTGTCCCGGTCGGGTGGGGACCGGTGGAGCCGGGTCCCTGGTGGGTGGGCAGGGGCGTGTCCAGGGCTCCACGGGGCATCGACGCCCGACGGCCCACGCCGTACCTGCCCGGACACGCCAACGGCGCCTGGCTGGGAGCTACTCCAGCTGGCGCCGTCAGCCACCGTAAGTCCACGGGTTACCAAGCGTGCACTCATGTCGCACTTCCAGGGCTCGGCGTCCGGCGTCCCGTGACGCAGCCCCTTGTCGACAATGCCTCCCGCGGCGTGCTCGGCGTGGGTGCCCGTGACTTACGTGCGGAGCCCTGTCGGGGTGGGTGGTGCTTCTCTGCGCATCACCCCTGGCCTCCAGGGGTCCGCACCTCCTTTGTAGTCTGTGTTGCGCATCACAGCAAGCGCTCGGTTGAGTGCACCGTTACAGCAACACAGCGTGACGGGAATGCGAAAAACCGCAGTTCACGGGCCTGGTGTTCTCCAGGGCCATCACCCGGGTGCGGGAGGGGAAGCACCCCGGTCCCGGTGCGGGTTCCGCGGCCGGGTTCCGCTCCCGCGACGCGGCTCCGCCTAGTTCGAGTCCTCGCTCCGGCGGCCCCGGCGGCGTAGCCCGAACCAGGCGACACCCGCCGCGGCGACCGCGCCCAGGCCCACCGCAGCGGCCGCCACCGCGGTACCCGACGGGGTGGGGATGCGGGCGCGCAGCGGCGTCGGGTGCGAGAAGGCTAGGATCGGCCAGCCGCGCTCCGAGGCGATC
The DNA here is from genome assembly GCA_036562635.1 of Pseudonocardiaceae bacterium. Lineage (GTDB taxonomy): Bacteria > Actinomycetota > Actinomycetes > Mycobacteriales > Pseudonocardiaceae > DATCJU01. Next base: position 39,715 of record DATCJU010000081.1, on the reverse strand, counting down.
CTGCGCAGGGTGTGGTCCGGGTTCACCGCGGTCGGGTGGCCGACCGCCTCCAGCAGCGGAAGGTCGGTGGCCGAGTCGCTGTAGGCGTGGCACCGGGCCAGGTCGTACCCCTGCTGTTGCGCCAGCTCACGCACCGCGTCGGCCCTGGCCTGCCCGGAACAGTGGAACGTCACCTCTCCGGTGTAGCGGCCGTCCACGACGCTCATGCGCGTGGCGACGGTGTGCGTCGCCCCGAGCATCTGCGCGATGGGGCCGACGAGCTCTTCACCGGATGCGGACAGCACCACCACGTCGTGCCCCTGGTCGGCGTGCTCCGCGATCAGCTGGGTGGCCTCCTTGTGGACCAGGGGGTCGACGATGTCGTGCAGCGTTTCCTCGACGAGCGCCCGCACCTGTTCGACGTCCCATCCGGCGCACAGCGAGGTGATGTGGGCGCGCATGTGCTCGACCTGGTCCGGGTCGGCACCGGAGAGCATGACGACGAACTGGGCGTACGCGCTCTTGAGCACGGCCCGGCGGTTGATCAGGCCTTCCCGGAAGAAGGAGCGACCGAAGGCCAGGGTCCCGGATCTGGCGAGGATCGTTCGGTCCAGATCGAAGAACGCCGCCACACGGGTACCGGGGACGGGCGGCTGTTCGGTGCCGGCGGCTGCCACGCCGAACAGCATAGGTCGGGATCGGGTCGTCGGGTGGTGTACGGGAAACGCGTCGTGAAACGGGCCGTTACGACTCAGCGGTCCGAAACGTATGCCTTCGTTCCGCCCAACGGATACAGTAGTCCTGTCCGGTAACCACCGGACGGGTTCAGCTCGACCCCCCGGGGCTGAACCTTCGACGACCCCCGTCCCTCCCCCCTGGCGGGGGTCGTCCCATATCCGGGGGATGTCATCTCGATCGGGTGAATCGTGCTGTAGCCGTGGCCGGATGTCGGCGCGGTGGTGTGCGGTCGTTCCGGTGACATCCGGTGCCGGTCGTCGCACCGGTGCTCGTTCTTCCTGATTCGTTTCGTCGCCGTCTCGCCCACACATCTTCCGCGCGATACGGACCGATCCGGGTTTCCGGGTGGATTTCGGCCGGATGTTGTCCACATCCGTTGCGGTTGTCCACAGATCGATCGCGGTGGGTTGGGGCGAGGGGGCGGTCCCGGCACGGTGGTCCCCGTTCCTGCTCCTGCGTCTCCGGTTCTCCGGGGCGCGGGTGGACCGGACTGATGGGGGATGACGACGTGGACCGCAACCGGCCCCTCGTACTCGCCGAGGACACCGATCTGCTGGACGACCTGCTGCGGCTGGCGGCCGCCGCCGGATGCGAGCTGCACCGGGTGGCGGACGCCGTCGCGCTCCGCCGGGACTGGGGCACGGCCCCGTTGGTACTGCTCGACCCCGCCGGGGTCGCGCGGTGTGCCGCCGCCGTGCCCCCGCGGCGCCCCGGTGTCCTGGTGGTCTGTGCCGGTGAACCACCGCCGCAGTTGTGGCCGCACGCGGTGGCCGTCGGGGCGGAGAGGGTGGTCAGCCTGCCACGGGACGAGGAGTGGCTGGTCGCCGCCCTCACCGATGCCGTGGAGACCCCGGGGCCCGGCCGCGGACGGGTGCTGGCACTCCTGGGTGGACGGGGCGGGGCCGGTGCCTCCACCCTGGCGGCGGCGGTGGCGGTCACCGCCGCCCGGCGCGGGGATCGGACCCTGCTGGTGGACTGTGATCCGCTCGGCGGTGGTCTCGACCTCGCCCTCGGGCTGGAGACGGCCGACGGCCTGCGCTGGCCGGAACTGGCACTGGGCAGTGGGCGGGTCGCGGCGTCCTCACTGCGTGCCGCCTTGCCCGCCACCGAGTGCGGCGACACACCCCTCACCGTCCTGTCCTGCGACCGCTCCGGTCGTGCGCCCGCCCCCGACGCGGTGGCGGCCGTGGTCGACTCGGCTCGGCGTGCCGGCGAGACGGTGGTGTGCGACCTGCCCCGACACCTGCCTGAGTTCGCCCTGGTCGCACTCGACCGTGCCGACCTGGTGCTGCTGGTGGTGCCGGCCGACGTACGTTCCTGCGCCGCCGCCTCGGTCACCGCCACCCGCCTGGCCGAACGAGGGGCCCGACTCGGCCTCGTAGTGCGGCTGCCTGCACCCGGTGGGCTCACTCCTGGTGACGTGTCCCGAGCACTCGGGTGTCCGGTCCTGGCGTGTGTCCGGGACGACCCCGCGGTGGGAAAGGTCCTGGATCACGGTCGGCTCCCCGGCCGGCGCGGAACGCTGTCGCGGGTCGCCCGCCGGGTGCTGGACGCCCTGGCCGGTACCGCAGCCCGACAGCAGGTCGGTGCCTCTCCGGACGGCCGCTCACCGGTCGGTGCCGGGAGGGCGGGATGAACACGAAGCTGAACACGGGCCTGGTGGAGCGGGTGCGGGAGCGGCTCGCCGGTTCCGGGCAGGCCGTCACCGCGGCGACGGTGGCCCAGGCGGTCCGTGCCGAGGCGGGCGGCGTGGTCGGCGACACCGAGGTGCTCACCGCCCTCCGCCTGCTGCAGCAGGAGTTCGTGGGCGCCGGTCCCCTGGAACCCCTGCTGCGTGACCCGGCCACGACCGACGTGCTGGTCACCGCCCCGGACGCGGTGTGGGTGGACCGTGGTGGTGGCCTGCGGCGAGCGGATGTCCGGTTCCCCGACGAGGACGCGGTGCGGCGGCTCGCCCAACGTCTCGCCCTCGCCGCGGGGCGGCGCCTGGACGACGCACAGCCGTACGTGGACGCCTGGTTGCCCGGTGTGGGCGGCGCGGCCGAGGGATCGGTGCGGCTGCACGCCGTGTTGCCCCCGATCGCAGCCGACGGTACCTGCCTGTCACTGCGGGTGCTCCGGCCTGCGACCCACGACCTGGACGCCCTGTGTCGGCTCGGCGCCTTCGACGAGGACATGGCACAGGTGCTCCGGGCGATGGTGCGGGCCCGGCTCGCCTTCCTCGTGACAGGCGGCACGGGTTCGGGAAAGACCACGCTGCTCGCCGCGCTGCTCGGTTGCGTGCCCGGTAGGGAACGGGTGGTGTGCGTGGAGGACGCAGGTGAGCTGCGCCCCGACCACCCCCACGTGGTACGCCTGGTCGCCCGGTTGCCCAACGTGGAGGGCAGCGGCGAGGTCACCCTGCGGGACCTGGTGCGACAGGCACTGCGCATGCGCCCGGACCGGCTGGTGGTGGGGGAGGTGCGTGGGGCGGAGGTGTGCGAACTGCTCGCCGCCCTCAACACCGGCCACGACGGGGGAGCCGGCACCCTGCACGCGAACTCGCCAGCCGAGGTCCCGGCCCGGTTGGAGGCGCTCGCCGCCCTCGGCGGGCTGCCCAGGGACGCGTTGCACAGCCAGCTCGCCGCGGCAGTCCAGGTCGTACTGCACATGCGTCGGTGCCCCGACGGACAACGGGTGTTGGCCGAGGTGGGCGCGTTCGATCGGGACGGCGACCGGGTGCAGGTCACTCGGGCCTGGCGGCGGGGCGCCGGTTGGGGCGAGGGACGGGACCGGCTGGCCCGGCTGCTGGCCGAGCGGGGGGAGGAGCTCCCATGGTGACCGTCCCCGATGCGGCGCGGCCGGGCGCGGTCCTGCTGCTGGCGCTCGCGGTTCTGGTCTGGCCTGTAGCCCCCGGTCGGCACCGCCTTCGCCGGCTTCGCCCGCAACGGTGCCGTGGGCGGGACACTCCGGAGCGTCTGCTCGCCTCGGTGACGGTCGTGGCGTCTGCCGGTGCGGGCCTCGTGCTTGCCGGGGTGGGCGGGGCACTCGCTGCGGCGATCCTCGTCACGGTCGCCCGGACTCGATGGCGGCGGCACCGGGCGGCCGAGGACGGGATCCGGGCCACCGCCGGGTTGGCCGAGGCGCTGCGCCTGATGGTGTCCGAACTCCGTGCCGGGGCACACCCCGCGGCGGCCGCCGAGGGAGCGGCGGTCGAGGCCGAGCCCTCCGCCGCCCGACTGCTCACCAGGCTGGCCGCCGCTGCCCGGCTCGGCGGTGATGTCGGTGCCGCACTGCAACGGATCGGTGCCGAACACCCGGGCTCGGCCTTCGCGGCAGGTCGGCTGGCCCGGACCTGGACGCTCGCGGAACGACACGGTGTTCCCCTCGCCGACCTACTGGACGCGGTACGCGCCGATCTGGAACACCGGGCACGCTTCGCACGTCAGGTGCGGGCCAGGATGGCCGGTCCCCGAGCCACCGCCGCGGTGCTCGCCGGGTTGCCGGTGTTCGGGCTGCTGCTCGGCGAGGCCATCGGCGGTCGCCCCTGGCATGTGCTCAGCAGCACGACAACCGGCCAGGTCCTGCTCGTCGTGGGCGTGCTGCTGGTGGGCGCCGGCCTGCGCTGGAGCGAGCAGCTGACCGAACGGGCGGTGCTGCCGTGACCACGCAGGCGGTGGCGGCGCTGCTTCTGGCCGGGGCGGTGGCGGCCGTGCCGGGACCGGAACTGGTCCGGGCCCGGCTGCGGAACCTGCTCACCTCCGTCCCGGACCCGTCTCGCCCCCGGGGCGAGCGGTGGCTGCCCTGGCTGGCGGGCGTCGCGAGTGCTGCCCTGGTCGCGGTACTGCTCGGTGGCCCGCTCGGGGCTCTGACAGGTGGAGTGCTCGTGGCTCCCGCCGCCCTGGTCTGTCGCCGGTGGCTGCGTCGTCCCGCGCGGCAGGGCGGGCGGGAGGCCTCCGACCCGCTGCGGCTGGCTGCGGGGTGGGACGTGTTGGCGGCCTGTCTGGCTGCGGGGCTCCCGGTTCCGGTGGCGATCCGGGTGGCCACCGCGGAACTGCCCGCCGCGCCGGCACAGGTGTTGCGCCGGGTTGCCGAGTCGCTGGCGCTCGGCGCCGACCCGGTGACCGCGTGGGCTCCCGCGGTGCGGGACCCGGCTCTTGCCGGACTGGCCCGGATCGCTCGGCGGAGCGCCCGCTCGGGGAGCGCGCTGGCCGCGGGTGTGACGGCCCTGGCGGCGGACGCCCGTGCTGTGGCGCACGAGGGCGCCGAGGCGCGAGCGCAACGGGCCGCGGTGCTGGTCACGGGCCCGCTGGGCCTGTGCTTCCTCCCGGCCTTCCTCTGCCTTGGGGTGGTGCCCGTGGTGGTGGGACTGGCCGGGCAGGTGCTGCAGACGTGGTGAGACGACGGCACGAGCGTGCCGGAAAGGAGCTGAACGATGACGAGGAGCGTGGTGATCCGTCGGGAGATCCCCGACACCACGTCGAACGCCCGGAACACCGGCGTGACCCGGACGAGCCGGCGGCGCGGCTGGATCGGGCGACTGTGCCGGATGGCGCGTGCCGACGACGGCATGAGTACCGCCGAGTACGCGATCGGCACGATCGCGGCCGCGGCCTTCGCCGCCCTGTTGTACACGGTGCTGACCGGTGACTCGGTGGTTTCGGCGCTGACCTCCCTGGTCCAGCGGGCCCTGTCGGTGAGCTTCTGATGGTCGGGACGGGTTCGCTCCGACATCGGCTCACGGCCCGGCGCACCACCGGGCCGCCCGGGGACCGCGGTGCGGTGTCGGTGGAGGCGGCGCTGGCCCTGTGCGCGATCACCGTGGTGCTGGCGATGGTGGTGGCCGGAATCGCCGCGGTCACTGCGCAGCTGCGTTGCACCGATGCGGCCCGGGAGGCTGCCCGCCTGGTGTCGCGTGGTGAGCCCGAACGGGTCGACGAGGTGGTGCGACGGATCGCACCGGACGGCGCACACGTGGTGGTGCGGATACAGGGCGACACCGTGCAGGTGGAGGTCACCGGTGAACCTGTGGGCGGACTGTTGCCGGGTGTCCGGGTGGCCGCGCACGCCTACGCCGTGCTGGAACCCGGGGTACGGCACGGCGCCGACAACGGTGTCGGCTCGGCGGAGGAACCAGGATGAGTGCGTGGCGCGGCCCCGGCGACGGGGCTCGTACCGAGGAGGGAGATCAGGGTTCGGCCACCGTCGTGGCGGCCGTGGTGACAGCCGCACTGCTCGTACTGGGCGGACTGGTGCTGCACCTCGGTGGGGCCACGGTCCAACGTCGGCAGGCGGCCGGCGCCGCCGATCTGGCGGCACTGGCCGCGGCGGGCGACGCCGTCCTCGGTGAGGAAGTCGCCTGCGGCCGGGCCCGGTGGGTGGCCGAGCGGATGGGCGCGACCCTGCTGGGTTGCCGCCTCGAGCAGTGGGACGCCCTGGTCGAGGTACAGGTGCGCCGGAACACCCCGCTGCCCGGACTCGACGGGGCCCTGGCCCGGGCCAGAGCCGGGCCCGCCACCGTCACCTCCGGATCGCCCTGATCGAGGGCAGGGCCCACACCGGTTGCTGCGGGGAGTGGTGGCGGCACGGTGCACGGTCGGACCGAACCCCGGAGGGACCGATCGCCGATGACCGGTGCGCCGCCCGACGACGAGCGGTCGTTGCCGGGCGACGAGCGGGCCCGGGTGAACGAGGTACGTCCCGGCGGCACGACTGTCCTTGAGCAGGGGAGTTCGGCCGTGCTCCCCGGCTTCGGTCACTCGCCGTGCAAGGCGTACCGGTCATCGACAGAAAGTTCATCTTCCCCTGGACGTGCCGTTTCCTAAGTCACAGGACGTCATGCCAGGCGTACGGAACAACTGGAGGAGGCACCGGACGATGGAATGGGCGGACAGTTGGCACGAAGCCTTCCGCATCGAGCTACGAGCTGAGGCGATCAGCCTGGCATGGCGAGGGTGGCCGGTCCTGCCGGGCACCTACCCGACAGGGGCCTGTTGTGGCGGCGGGAGCGATGCCGGGAACGGCGTCCCCGCGCCGGCGCAGCCCGACTGGGCGGATCGGCTCGACAGCTCGCCCGCCGAGCGGGTCACCTGGTGGCACGGCCGGCCGTACACCCTGCTGGTGGCCACCGGCCTGGTGCTCGACGTCATCGAGGTGAGCGCGGACCTGGGGTGGCGCACCGCCCGGGCGCTGCGTCTCACCGACACCCCGGTCCCCATCGCGGCCACTCCCACGGGCCGGTGGCTGTTCTTCACCCAGTCCGGCACGCCGCTGTGCGAGGAACTCGCTGCGCACCCGGACGTGGTGCTGCACAGCACCGGGAGCTGGGTGCCGCTGCCCCCGTCCCCCTTCCCGCACGGGGTGGTCCACTGGCGGGTGAAGCCGCAGGTCTGCGGCTGGCAGTTGCCTCCCTCCGCCCAGCTGCAGGACGTGCTGTGCGAGGTGTTGCGGCACCGAGCCGTCGAGGCTGGTCAGTCGCTCGCCGTCGCAGGCCGTTCCTCCTGACCTGTCGCGCCGGCCAGTACGGTGTCGGGCTCGACCTCCTCACCTCCGCGCAACACGTCGAGCACCGCACCGAGAACAGCCACCGCCCCCGCCTTGTCCAGCGGTTCGTTGCCGTTCCCGCACTTGGGCGACTGAACGCAGGACGGGCATCCGGCCGGGCACTCGCAGGATGCGATGGCCTCCCGAGTAGCGGCCAACCACGGGACCAGCGCGGCATGACCGCGATCGGCGAAACCCGAGCCACCCGGGTGACCGTCGTGCACGAACACCGTCGCCTCCCCGGTGTCCGCGTGCAGTGCGGTGGACACCCCGCCGATGTCCCACCTGTCGCAGGTCGCGAAGAGCGGTAGCAGGCCGATCGCCGCGTGCTCGGCAGCATGCAGCGCGCCGGGGACGCGCGCCGGATCCAGCCCGGCGCCCCCCGGCGCGCTGCCGCACAACAGCTCCGGGGTGGCCGTGTACCACACGGCTCGTGTCCGCAGCGTCTGCGGCGGCAGGTCGAGCGGCACCTGGTCCAGCACCTCCCCGGAGGGCAGGCGGCGCAGGTACCCCACCACCTGGGTGGTCACCTCCACCTCACCCAGGCACACCGAGACCTCGTGCCCGCTCCGGGACCGGTACCGACGGTGCTGCAACCGGCGCACCACGGAGATGTCCACGACGTCCCGTGGCGAGGTGGTCCACTCCGGGTCCTCGGCGTGCACCAGTGCCAGCCCCTGCTCCAGGTCCAGCTCGTCCACCACGTAGGACGACCCCTGGTGCAGGTAGACCGCGCCGGGGTGCACCGTGGCGCAGGCCGAGCTGGGGTCGACGGTGCCCAGCAGGCGTCCGGTGTCCGCCTCCACCACGGCGACCTGCTCACCACCGGACCCACGGATGTCCACCTGGTGGTGCGGGCGTTCCCGGATCGTCCAGTACCACCCCGTCGGGCGGCGCCGTAGCAGTCGGGCGGCCTCCAGTTCCGCCAGCACCTCCTGCGCGGATGTGCCGCCGAAGTCGACCAGGCCGTCCGGGGTGAGCGGCAGTTCCGCCGCGGCGCAGGCGAGTTGGGGCCCGAGGACGTACGGGTTGGTCGGGTCCAGCACCGTGCTCTCCACCGGGCGCTCCAGCAGCGCCTCGGGGTGGTGCACCAGATAGGTGTCCAGCGGGTCGTCCCGGGCCACGAACACCACCAGGGCGCCGTCCCCGGTCCGTCCGGCCCGCCCGGCCTGCTGCCAGAACGAGGCCAGGGTTCCCGGGTAGCCGGCCACCACGACTGCGTCCAGCCCACTGATGTCGATCCCCAGCTCCAGGGCGTTGGTGGTGGCGACACCCAGCAGCTCGCCGCGGCTCAGCGCGTCCTCCAACGCCCGCCGCTCCTCGGGCAGGAAGCCCGCCCGGTACGCCGCCACCCGGCTGGCCAGTTCCGGGTCGATCTCGGCGAGCTGGCGCCGGGCGCTCAGCGCGGTGAGCTCCGCTCCACGGCGGGACCGGACGAACACCAGCGTCCGGGCTCCCTCCAGTACCAGGTCGGTCAGGATGCGGGCGGCCTCGGCACCGGGGGAGCGTCGCAGCGGAGCACCGTGTTCGCCGGTCAGGTCCGCCAGCAGCGGTGGCTCCCACAGCGCGACGGTCCGCGCACCCCGGGGTGCGCCGTCCTCGGTGACCGCGGTGCACTCCACACCGGTGAGCAGGGTGGCCGAGGCCGCAGGGTCGGCGGAGGTGGCCGACGCCAGCACGAAGACCGGGTCCGCCCCGTAGCGGCGAGCCAGCCGCCGCAGTCGGCGCAGCAGCAGTGCGACGTGCGAGCCGAACACTCCTCGGTAGGCGTGGCACTCGTCCACCACCACGTAGGCCAGACGCCGCAGGAAGTGCGCCCATCGTTCGTGGGCGGGCAGCACACCCCGGTGCAGCATGTCCGGGTTGGTGAAGATCCACCGGGAGTGGGCGCGGACCCACTCCCGGTCCGCACGGGGCGTGTCGCCGTCGTAGGCGGCGGGACGTATCCCGGACAGGCCGAGTGCGGTGACCGAACGGAGCTGGTCGGCCCCCAGGGCCTTGGTGGGTGACAGGTAGAGCGCGGTGGCCCGGGGTTCGGCGATCAACCGAGCCAGCACGGGGAGTTGGTAGGCCAACGACTTGCCGGAGGCGGTTCCCGTCGCCACGACCACGTGCCGTCCGGCCCGGGCCAGCTCCGCCGCCCGGATCTGGTGGGCCCAGGGGCGGTCCACTCCACCACGTCGCAGGGCGGCCACGAGCTCGTCGGGTACCCAGTCCGGCCAGTCGGTGTGCCGGGCGGGGCGTTGTGGCAGCTCCGACACGTGGGTGAGCGGGGACTCGCCGGCCGGCACCCCGGCCAGCACCCGGTCCAGCAGCGCACGACCCCGGTCCTGACCTCTCACCTTTCCGAGCCTGACACAGGAGGCGGACAGACCGCTGCGTCGGGAACATCGGCTTTCCCGGGGCGGATCACCGGGGCCGTCGACCGGGCCCGAGGGCGCCGGAGAGAGGGCGGCCAGGGAACCGGGACTCATCCGTTCGTCGAACGGCGAAAGATGAAACCCTTAACATAAATGTGCGTTTCCGACTCCGAAAAATCCATCTTTCGAGTGAGGGGTGCGGAGAGCGGCCGATCCGGCGGGCCGCAAGACTGGAACCGGGTCGTTTCGCTGCGCAGTGCAACAAAACCACCACGTTCCGTTGATTGTTAATCGATACAGATAACGCCAGTATGGTGATCTTCGGAGCGACGAAGGTCACATGGTGACCTGCAACACTTGTGCTCCCAATAAACTGCGCGCCCGTGGTGTCACCGGTACCGGGTGGCGCTCGTCCTCCCCGCTCCGCGGGGCGGGCGAACGTGAGTCGGTGCCGCGCTGATGAAGCCCCCAAACACCAGGAGGACGGATGTCCCGGCTGACCCTCGCGGAGAGCCTGCAGCTCTCCGGGGGTGACCGCGGCGTGGTCGCCGTGGTCGCCCTGGTAGCGCTGGCCGCCCTCGCCGTCGGGTATGTCCTGCTCCGGGAAGTGCTGGCCGCAGGCCAGGGCACCCCGAAAATGCAGGACATCGCCAAGGCGGTGCAGGAGGGTGCGGCGGCCTACCTCAACCGTCAGTTCCGCACGCTCGGCGTGTTCGTCGTGATCGTGTTCCTGCTGCTGTTCCTGCTACCGGCGTCGAGCACCGGGGAACGGATCGGCCGCTCGTTGTTCTTCGTCGTCGGTGCGCTCTTCTCGGCCTGTATCGGCTACCTGGGCATGTGGTTGGCCACCCGGGCGAACCTCCGGGTCGCCGCCGCGGCGAACGAGCAGGCCGGCCGGGAGAAGGCCATGCGTATCGCCTTCCGCACCGGTGGTGTGGTCGGCATGTTCACCGTCGGACTGGGTCTGCTCGGTGCCGCCGTGGTCGTGTTGGCCTATGCCGGTGCGGCTCCCAGGGTCCTGGAGGGCTTCGGTTTCGGCGCCGCTCTGCTCGCCATGTTCATGCGGGTCGGCGGTGGCATCTTCACCAAGGCCGCCGACGTGGGCGCGGACCTGGTCGGCAAGGTGGAACAGAACATCCCCGAGGACGACCCGCGCAACGCGGCCACCATCGCCGACAACGTCGGCGACAACGTGGGCGACTGCGCCGGCATGGCGGCGGACCTGTTCGAGTCCTACGCGGTCACCCTGGTCGCCTCGCTGATCCTGGGCACCGCGGCCTTCGGGGTCCAGGGCCTGTTGTTCCCGCTGATCGTGCCCGCGATCGGCGTGCTGACCGCCGTCATCGGCGTCTACGTCACCCGGGCCCGCTCCGGCGAGGGCGGCCTGAAGGCGATCAACCGTTCCTTCTACATCTCCGCGGTCATCTCGGCGGTGCTGTGCACCGCGGCCGCCTTCCTCTACCTGCCCCGCAGCTTCGCCGAGCTGAACGGTGGTGAGCAGGTGGCGGGCAACCCGGCGCTGATCGCCTCCGTCGCGGTGATCATCGGCATCGTGCTGGCCGGAGTGATCCTCTGGCTGACCGGGTACTTCACCGGCACCGAGCACCGTCCGGTCCGCGATGTCGGCAAGACCTCGTTGACCGGTGCGGCCACCGTGATCCTGTCCGGTATCTCGGTGGGCTTCGAGTCCGCGGTCTACACGGCGCTGGTGATCGGGGCCGCGGTGTACGGTGCCTTCCTGCTCTCCGGCTCGGTGACGGTGGCGCTGTTCGCCATCGCGCTGGCCGGCTGCGGCCTGCTCACCACGGTCGGCGTGATCGTGGCCATGGACACCTTCGGCCCCGTGTCGGACAACGCCCGGGGCATCGCCGAGATGTCCGGCGACGTCCAGGGCGAGGGTGCGCAGATCCTCACCGAGCTGGACGCGGTCGGCAACACCACCAAGGCGATCACCAAGGGCATCGCCATCGCCACCGCGGTGCTCGCCGCGACGGCGCTGTTCGGCTCCTACAACGACGCTATCCGGCAGGCGTTGGCCGAGGTGGGCCGGACGTTCGACACCGGCGACTTCGCGGTGTTCAGTCCCAGCACCCTGGTCGGCCTGGCGATCGGGGCGGCCGTGGTGTTCCTGTTCTCCGGCCTGGCGATCAACGCGGTGTCCCGCGCCGCGGGTGCCGTGGTGTTCGAGGTGCGCCGGCAGTTCCGGGACAACCCCGGGATCATGGACGGCACGGTCCGCCCCGAGTACGGCCGCGTGGTCGACATCTGCACCAAGGACTCGCTGCGTGAGCTGGCCACCCCCGGTCTGCTGGCGGTCATGGCGCCCATCGCGGTCGGGTTCGGACTCGGGGTCGGCCCGCTGGCCGGTTACCTGGCCGGGGCGATCGCGGCCGGCACGCTCATGGCGATCTTCCTGGCCAACTCCGGTGGTGCCTGGGACAACGCCAAGAAGCTGGTCGAGGACGGCCACCACGGTGGCAAGGGGTCCGAGGCACACGCCGCGACGGTCATCGGCGACACGGTGGGCGACCCGTTCAAGGACACCGCAGGCCCGGCGATCAACCCGCTGATCAAGGTGATGAACCTGGTCTCGTTGCTGATCGCCCCGGCCGTCGTCGCCCTGTCGGTGGGGACGAACGCCTCGACCGTGTGGCGGCTCGTCATCGCCGGTGTCGCCGTCCTGGTGATCGTCGTGGCGGTCGTGCTGTCCAAGCGGCGCACCACCGCGATCGCCGAGGTACCGGCCCAGGCCACGGCCAAGGAGGTCGACGGCGCGGTGGTCTAGGCGGTGCAGGGCGGCTCACCACCCCGAGCCGTCGACCAGACAGGACGAGCAGCGGGCTCCCCTCGGCGCGACCGACGTCCCGTCGAGGGGAGCCCGTCGCATGTCGAATCTGTCGGGTGAACGTGCCGGCCCGTCGCCACGCGGCCTCCCCACTCCCGGCGTAGCGTCGGACGAAGGTTCCGAGGCGCAGGTCAGGGGGACACCATGGCCCGTCGTCGGTCTGCCGTCGTGCTGCTCGTGTCGTCGATCGCCCTGCCGCTCGCGGCCGGGTGCTCGGGCGAGCCGGAGCCCACGCCGCCTCCTCCCACACCGTCCGCGACCGAGGTGTCCTCGGTTCCGTCCCCGGATCAGAGGCTGACCCGGTGGGCCGCCCGGTTCTGCGGGACGGCCCTGTACCTGGCGATGGACCTGCAGGACGTACCCCGGCCGCAGGCGGCTGCCACGCCGGAACGGGCCAGGGCCGTGCTCGACGCGTACCTGGGGCGAGCCGTGGCGGGTGTGGAACAGGCGGACGATCAGGTCACGGATCTGGTGGCCTCCCCACCCCACGCGACCGCGGCGGACGCCGCCGCACGGCTCCACGAACAACTCGGTCGGGCCAGGGACAGCCTGCAGACCGCCAGGGCCGAGATCGACCGGGCCGACACGATCGACCCCACGGCGTTCGGCCGGACCGTCGAGGACGTGCTCTCCCGGCTGGGGCAGGAGCTGGACCGGTTCCGCGGCACGGTGCAGGACCTGCTGCGGGAGGGGAACGAGTTCGGTGACGCGGTACGGCGGGCCCCGAACTGTCGACTGTTGCTCCGGCTGGGAGCGTTCGACACCGGCCCCCGTTGACCGTTCCCGCCCCACCGGTGCGTGCTGCGTGGCGCCCCGGGTTCGTCGGGGTGAACCCGGATCATGGTGTTCTCGTCGTCGAACTGATGTTCTAGGCTGCCCCCGTGGGGCAGCTGTCCTTCTTCTCCGCCGAGGCGCGGCAGCCCCGCATCGCCGACCTGGGCGGGTTGTTGTGCGGTCCCGGGCAGGCGGTGAGCTTCGGTCGGGGTACCGCAGCCCGGGTGTCCGTGGTGGTGGACGAGCCCTGGCGGGCGCATGCCCTGGCCGCGGTGTGCGGTGAGCGTGGGGTGGACGCCCAGGTGACGCGCACCGCCGAGGGGCGGCCCCTGATGCGGACACCGTTCCGGGCCGACCTGGTTCCCCTGGCCACGGCCTGGCTGCGTGGGGCGGTGAAGGCGGTTCCGCAGGACTTCGAACTGGACGGTGCCGCACTGCGGGTGTGGGCGCTGGCCGCGGGACGCCGGGACCGTGGGGCCTATCTGCTGGGCCTGGACGTCCACGCCCCGGACACCCACGAGCCGCTGCGGGGCGTGCTGGCCCGAGCCGGTCTGCCGGCCGAACTGCTCGGCCCGCGAGGCGGGGGTCCGGCGCTGCGTGTCTCCGGGCGGCGTCGACTGGCTCGGCTCGTCGAACTGGTGGGTCCGGCGCCCACCGGTCCGGGGGAGGTGGACTGGCCCTCCGTATGAGTTGCCGGGCCTCGTTCCCGGTCACGGGGTACCGTCGCCTGCGGCACCGCGAGGTTCGGATGTGGCCTGGGCCGCCGAACCGATGTGGTGAGGTTGCCGGCAACGGGGTAATCCCGTGAGACGTGTCGCGATCGGGACGCGTGACGCAACGCCGGGACCGGAGGGGGCGATGGGCAACGGGGAACCACCGGTGCCCGGGCGCCGTTTCCCCGGCGCCGGGCCGGGTGGGCGGGGTACGCCCGCTGCCGGACGGGTGCCGATGGGTGGACCGACCTGCCGGTAGGTCCGAGTTGTGCAAGTCTCATCGGTCGCCCGTGACAGCGCGCAGTCGCCGTCTCCGGTGCACACTGGCGGGTCGGGTAGGCAGCAGGACGAAAGAGCGGACAGGGTGGCTGGGACGACACGGACGAAGAAGAGCCGCGGTGCGGTGGGCGCCAGGGGACGCAAGCTGGTGATCGTCGAGTCCCCGACCAAGGCACGCAAGATCGCCTCGTACCTGGGTGGGGACTTCGTCGTGGAGTCCTCCCGTGGGCACATCCGTGATCTGCCGCGCGGGGCGGCCGACGTGCCGGCCAAGTACAAGGGGCAGCCGTGGGCACGGCTCGGCGTGGACGTGGAGCACGGCTTCGAACCGCTCTACATCGTGACCCCGGACAAGAAGAAGACGGTCAGCGAGCTGAAGGAGGCGCTCAAGGACGCCGAGGAGCTCTACCTGGCCACCGACGGCGACCGGGAGGGCGAGGCGATCGCCTGGCACCTGCTGGAGACGCTCAAGCCCGAGGTGCCGGTCCGTCGCATGGTGTTCCACGAGATCACCGAGTCCGCCATCCAGGCCGCTGCCGCCAACCCGCGTGAGCTGGACCAGCATCTGGTCGACGCGCAGGAGACCCGCCGCATCCTGGACCGGCTCTACGGCTACGAGGTCAGCCCCGTGCTGTGGAAGAAGGTCATGCCGAAGCTGTCGGCGGGCCGGGTGCAGTCGGTGGCGACCCGGATCGTGGTCGAGCGCGAGCGGGAGCGGATGCGCTTCGTGCCGGCCGCCTACTGGGACATCTCGGCGACACTGGCCACGGACGGCGTCGAGGACGCCGACCAGCCGCGCACCTTCGGGGCACGCCTGGTCACGGTGGACGGCGCCCGCGTCGCCACCGGCCGTGACTTCGGGCCCGACGGGCGGCTGCGCAACCCCGACGTGCGGGTGCTGGACGAGACCGAGGCCCACCGCCTGGCCGAGGCGCTGGCCGACTCCACGCTGGTGGTCACCAGCGTGGAGGAGAAGCCGTACACGCGGCGCCCGTACGCCCCGTTCATGACGTCGACGCTGCAGCAGGAGGCCGGGCGCAAGCTGCGGTTCTCCGCGGAGCGGACCATGCGCACCGCGCAGCGGCTCTACGAGAACGGTTACATCACCTACATGCGGACCGACTCCACGACGCTGTCGGAGACGGCGATCGCGGCGGCCCGCGCCCAGGCCCGCCAGCTGTACGGCGAGCAGTACCTGTCCCCGGAGCCGCGGCAGTACACCCGCAAGGTCAAGAACGCCCAGGAGGCGCACGAGGCGATCCGACCCGCCGGTGAGGTGTTCCGCACCCCCGCCGAGGTGGCCGGGGAACTGGACGCCGACGAGTTCCGCCTCTACGAGCTGATCTGGCAGCGCACCATCGCCTCCCAGATGGCCGACGCCCGGGGCACGGCGCTCAGCGTCCGTCTCACCGGCACGGCGGCCAGTGGTGAGGAGTGCGTCTTCGCCGCCTCCGGGCGCACCATCACCTTCCCGGGGTTCCTGAAGGCCTACGTGGAGGCGGTGGACGCCGAGGCGGGCGGTGTGGCCGACGACGCCGAGACCCGGTTGCCGCAGCTGCGGCGCGACCAGGCGCTCACCCCGACGGAACTGCGCCCGGACGGGCACACCACCAACCCGCCGCCGCGCTACACCGAGGCCAGCCTGGTGAAGGCGCTGGAGGAGCTGGGAATCGGCCGGCCGTCCACCTACGCCTCGATCATCAGCACCATCCAGGAGCGCGGCTACGTGTGGCGGAAGGGTTCCGCGCTGGTGCCCTCCTGGGTGGCGTTCGCCGTGGTCGGGCTGCTGGAGCAGCACTTCAGCAGGCTGGTGGACTACGACTTCACCGCCGCGCTGGAGGACGAGCTGGACGCCATCGCGGCCGGGCGGCAGGAGCGCACCACCTGGCTGACCGGCTTCTACTTCGGCGGCGACGTGGGGTCGCTGGGCTCGGTCGGTCGTGCCGGTGGGCTGAAGCGGCTGGTGGGGTCGGGTGTCGAGGAGATCGACCCGCGTGAGGTGAACTCGATCCCGCTGTTCACCGACGCCGCGGGCCGCACCGTGATGGTGCGGGTCGGCCGGTACGGCCCCTACCTGGAACGGCAGCCCGCCCCGGGAGAGGAGGGCGAGCCGCAGCGGGCGAACCTGCCGGAGGACTTGGCCCCGGACGAGCTGACCCTGGAGGTGGCGGAGAAGCTGTTCGCCACCCCGGCGGAGGGGCGCGTGCTGGGGGTGGACCCGCAGACCGGGCACGAGATCGTGGTGAAGGAGGGCCGGTTCGGTCCGTACGTGACCGAGGTACTGCCCGAGGGCAGCAAGAACAAGCCGCGCACCGGCTCGCTGTTCAAGTCGATGTCGTTGGAGAGCGTGACCCTGGAGGACGCGCTGCGGCTGCTGTCCCTGCCGCGGGTGGTCGGTGTCGACCCGGAGACGGGTGAGGAGATCACCGCGCAGAACGGCCGGTACGGGCCCTACCTGAAGAAGGGCAACGACTCCCGTTCGCTCGGTAGCGAGGAGGAGATCTTCACCATCACCCTGGAGGAGGCGCTGAAGATCTACGCCGAGCCGAAGAAGCGGGGGCGGCAGGCCGCCAGGTCCACCGCGCCGCTCAGGGAGCTCGGCACGGACCCGGTCTCGGGCAAGCCGATCGTGGTCAAGGACGGCCGGTTCGGGCCGTACGTGACCGACGGGGAGACCAACGCCTCGCTGCGCAAGGGTGACGACCTGGAGACGCTGACCCTGGAGCGAGCTGTCGAGATGCTGGCGGAGAAGCGGGCCAAGGGCCCGACGGCCAAGCGGGGCGGCACCCGCCGGAAGGTGGCGGCCAAGGCCTGAGGATTCCGCTCCGGCCGGGGCCGCCGTGGTG
The DNA here is from genome assembly GCA_036562635.1 of Pseudonocardiaceae bacterium. GTDB lineage: Bacteria > Actinomycetota > Actinomycetes > Mycobacteriales > Pseudonocardiaceae > DATCJU01. The sequence continues at coordinate 22,659 of DATCJU010000081.1, read as the reverse complement.
CGCGGGCGGTGGTGACCGACATCTCCCGGCGGTCCGGGTCACTCCGTACGAGTCCGGATGCGACCCCCGGGGACCTGCACGTTCCCGGGGGTCGCATCCGTTCGTCGTCGGTGGGCTGGTTCGTCGGTGCGGTGCGATGTGGTACGGACCGTGGTTTCCCCGCAACCGGTTCGTGACCGATTTCCCCGGAAGGAAGACCGTGGCGGGTTAGGCTGACCCGACCCCACCGGGTATGTGCGATCGAAAACGACGGGGGTCGGCAGAACTACCCGGTGGTTAGTCTGGGTGGGGAGTACACGACCGGGCACGGTCGGAGCGGGGAGGGTACGGCATCCGCATGGGGGAACGCGACCAGGAAGGCCGGGCCGAGGTGACCTCGGCGAGTACCCGCGCGTCCACCCTGCACCGGATGCGCAGTGTGCTGGCCATCCCGGCGTTCCGCCGCCTGTGGACGATCACCGCCCTGTGCAGCATCGGTGACTGGCTGTCCCTGCTGGCCCTCACCTCCCTCGCCTACAACCTGACCACCGGCTACACCGCGCAGAGCTTCGCGCTCGGCGGCGTGGTGGCCACCCAGCTGCTCCCCGCGATGCTGTTCGCGCCCGTCGCCGGGGTCCTCGCCGACCGGTTCGACCGCCGCAAGGTGATGGTGGTCTGCGACATCCTGCGCTGCCTGCTCTTCCTGTCGATCCCACTGGTCGGCTCGCTGTGGTGGCTGTTCGTCGCGAACTTCCTCATCCAGGTGTGCGCGCTGTTCTGGATCCCGGCCAAGGACGCCTCGATCCCCAACCTGCTGCGCCGCCCCGACCAGGTCGAGACGGCCAACCAGCTCGGTCTGGTGATGACCTACGGCGTGGCCGTCGTGGTCGCCTCCGGTCTGTTCTCCGCGCTGTCGGCCATCGGCCCGACCCTGCACCTGCCGATCAACGCCACCGTCACCGTCTACATCGCCCTGGTCCTCAACGGCCTGGCCTTCCTCACCTCGGCCGTGGTGGTGGCCACCCGTATCCCGGAGATCTCCGGACGGGCCGGGCAGCGGCCCGCCCCCGGTGAGCAGCCGGGCCTGTTCGGCATGCTCCGGGACGGTGCGCGGTTCGTCGGCACCACCCCGCTGGTCCGCGGCCTGGTGATCGGCATCATCGGTGCCTTCGCGGCAGGCGGTGCGGTCATCGCCTGCGCCAAGCTCTACGCGCAGAGCCTCTCCGGCGGTGACGCCGCCTACGGCATGTTGTTCACCGGGGTGTTCATCGGTCTGGGCACCGGTATGGCGATCACCCCCAAGTGCGCGGAGCGCATCCCGCACAACCGGCTGTTCGGCATGTCCATCGTCGCCGCCGGTCTGGTCCTGATGCTGGTCGCCTTCGCCCCGCACCTGTGGGTGGCCCTGGCCACGGTCGTGCTGGTCGGTTGCTGCGCCGGGGTGGCCTTCCTGACCGGGCTGACCATCATCGGTGCCCAGGTGGAGGACGCGGTGCGCGGCCGCACCGTCGCGTTCGTCCAGTCCCTGGTCCGGCTCGACTTGCTGGCCTCCATGGCCGTGGTGCCGGTGCTGGTGGGTCTGGTGAAGGCGCGCGAGATCAGCCTGTTCGGCCGCCCCGTGATCATCGACGGTACCCGCCCGGTGCTGCTGGGCGCCGGTCTGCTCGCCGCGGTGCTCGGCGTCGTCGCCTACCGGCAGATGGACGACCGCCGCAAGGAGCCGATCCTGTCGGACCTGCTGGCGATACTGCGTCGCTCCCGGCGCCACGGCAAGGGCCTGCTGCTGGCGGTGGAGGGCAGCAGTGTGGACACCGCGGCCCAGGCGCGGCGGCTGGCGGACTGGCTGCGCGCCGAGGGACGTGAGGTGGTGCTGGCCGCCGACCCTGCCTTGGACGAGAGTCGACTGCTCGGGCTGTTCCGGAACGCGTCCCTGTCCAGCGCCCGGGCACACGCGCTGGTGGCGGCGGCCGTCCGGGCCGAGGTGGTGGAGTGCGTGATCCGACCGGCCCTCGACTCGGGGGCCCTGGTCGTGATGGAGCGGTACGTGGACACCCCGCTGGCCCGACTGGGCGCGGTCGGCGAGATCGACCAGGAGGAACTGGAAAGTCTGGCCGACTGGGCCACCGGGCGGCTGCGGCCGGACATCACGGTGTTGCTGGACCGGGATCCGACGACCCTGCGGGCCGGGGAGGACGGGGAGTCCGGGTCCCCCGGTTCGACCGGTGCCCGGAGCGTGGAGTACCAGTGGCGGGTGCATCATCTGCTCACCGAGATGGCCGCCGCCGACCCGGACCGCTACGTGGTGGTCGACGCCGACGGCACCGAGGACGAGGTGGCCGAGCGGGTCCGTGCCCGCCTGGCCCCGGTGCTCGCCGCCCGCCGGGTCGCGGTGTCCGGTGCGGACAGCATTCCCACCACGGAGGCACGGACGCGATGACAGCGGTGCGCACGACGGAACCGACGGCCCCGGGCCGGGACACGGACGTGCGCTGGGGTGTGTGGGCCGACGTGGTCGGCCAGGTCGCCGCGGTGCGCACCCTGCAGGCCGCCGCCCGGGCCGCCGCCGACCTGGTGGCCGGGCGCAGCACCTCACCGGGCGCCATGACCCACGCCTGGTTGTTCACCGGGCCACCCGGCTCCGGACGGTCGGTGGCCGCCCGCGCGTTCGCCGCCGCACTGCAGTGCACCGCCGCCGAACCCGGGTGCGGGGAGTGCTCCGGGTGCCGTACCACGCTCGCCGGCACACACGCGGACGTGCGGGTGGTGGTGCCGCAGGGCCTGTCCATCTCGGTGTCGGAGATGCGGGCGCTGGTGCAGGCCGCGGCCCGCAGGCCCACCACGGGCCGCTGGCAGGTGGTGCTCATCGAGGACGCCGACCGACTCACCGAGGGCGCGGCGAACGCCCTGCTCAAGGCGGTGGAGGAACCGCCGGAGCGCACGGTGTTCCTGTTGTGCGCGCCCTCGGACCACCCGGAGGACGTGTCGGTCACCATCCGTTCCCGGTGCCGGGTGATGGCCCTGCACACCCCGACCGCCGCGGAGATTGCCGACGTGCTGCGGCGCCGGGACGGCATCGACGAGACCACCGCGACCTGGGCGGCCTCGGTGTGTGGCGGACACGTGGGCCGGGCGCGCCGGCTGGCCACCGACCCGGAGGCCAAGAGCCGCCGGGAGGCGGTGCTGCGCATCCCGTTGGCCCTGCGCCGGGCCGCGGACGTGTTCACCTGCGCCGACGACCTGGTGCGTGCCGCCGAGGCCGAGGCGTCCGCGGTGAGCGCGGCCCACGACGAGGCGGAGCGGGAGGCGTTGAGGACCGCGCTGGGTGCCGGGGGAACCGGCAAGGGCACCGCGGGCGCCCTGCGCGGGGCACAGGGTGCCCTGAAGGACCTGGAACGACGGCAGAAGTCCCGGGCCACCCGCACCCAGCGGGACGCACTGGACCGAGCGCTGGTCGACCTGGCCGGGTTCTACCGGGACGTGCTGGTGACGGCGTTGGGTGCGGAGGTGCCGCTGACCCACCCGGACCGGGCCGCGGACATCAGGACGGCCGCCGCCCAGTGGACGCCCGAGTCGGTGCTGCGGCGCCTGGAGGCGGTGCTGGCCTGCCGACGGGCGATCGACCAGAACGTCAAGCCGCGGATCGCGGTGGAGGCCATGGTCACGGTGCTGCGCACCGGTTGACCGCACTCCCGGAGTGTCCCGCCGTGTTCCGCGGTGCCTCGCGACGCCGTGGGAGGTGTGCGGGGCACCGCGGATGCGGCGGATCAGCGAGCCCGGTCCCGGGGACGGTCGGGCCGTGGCCGCGGGGTCGCGGCGATCAGGACGGAACCGGCCAACAGCAGCGCGACGCCGGTCCACAGCAGCGGCACCGCGTGGTAGGCGGCGTTGGTGTAGGCCAGCGGCGGCACCCCGGCCTGCGGCCGCGGGTCGTCCGGTCCCGCAGCGACCGGTTGCTGCGCGTCGGGGGTCGTGGACGGGGGCGCCGGAGTCGCCGCGGAGGTCGAACAGTCGACCCCGCCGGCGGGCGCGGCGGCCCGCACGACTTGCTCACCGATCACCACCTGGGCCAGCGCCGGCGGCAGCCCGGGCACGCGGAGCGCGTCGGTGGGCAGCAGCTGCAGGTCCAGCAACCGAGCGACCCCGCCGATCACCGAGCCCTCCTGCTTCTTGGTGAACTGCCCGATGTGCAGCCGCAGCACCCCGATGTCGATGCGCCGCAGGTCGGCCGGGATCAGGGAGCCGTCGCCCAGCAGGTCGCCCACCAACGGCACCTGACCGAGTCCGTTCCGGCCGAGCGGCAGCCCGAGCGGCAGGTCGACGGTGGGGTTGGCCGCGTCCAGGCGGGCGATCTCCCGGCCGCCCTGCACGACCCGCAGCACGGGGGCGGTGTACTCCACGCGCGAGGTGGCGGGGTCACCGGTGGCGGTGGCGACGAGCTGGGGCGGACTCACCACCTCGATGTTCACCTCCTGCGGGGTGCCGGCCAGGAGCTGGATCCGGGCCAGTCGCACCGTGGAGGTGGCGCGCACGGCCTTGCCGGGCAGTCCGGGCTCGTCGACCAGCCGGACCTCGGAGACCGCGGCGGCGAGTTCGGGGACGCGCAGCAGGGAACCGGGGCCGTTCGCACGGGCCTGGCCGGACAACAGACCGCCCAGTTGGTGCAGGGGCGCGGCGAGCTGTTGCGGGGCGTCGGTCGACGTCGAGGTGTTCCCGGTTCCGGGGAGGGCGAGCAGCTGGGTCAGGTCCCGGGTGGCGGGCAGGGACGGGATGACGTTGACCGCGGACAGGCTGCCCAGGGTGGTCTCGGCGGTGGCGATGGGATCGACACACGGGCCCTGGGTCTCGCTCCACCGCGCGTGCACCTGTCCCTTCAGCCCGCCGACGGTGAGGGCGGCGTCGAGCGGGGTGGACGGCAGGTCCAGGGCGGAGGTGGCGGGTTCGGGGTTGTCCGGAACGGCGGCCTGGGTCAGCGAGCCGGGAATGGGCAGGCGGGGCGCCTTGCCGGCGATGGCCACACCGAGGGGGGAGGCTTCGGCGATCGCCCGTTCGTAGGCCAGGTAGGCCTCCGAGTTGGCCTGGGCGACGGCCAGGCCGATACCGACCTCCCCGGCGGCCTGCGGGGGGACCTCCAGGTCGGGCAGGGTCGAGTCACCCGGGACGGAGTTGGGCAGGAGCCGGACGAAGGCCAGGCCGGTGCCGGCGTCGGCCACCACGGGGCGTGGGGTGGGTGGTGGGTTCGGGTCGGAGGCCGGGGGCTGACTGGGGTCGGCGGGCGGCGGGATCGGGGTGGTGGGGATCTGGGCGGCAGCAGGTGGGGCCATCAGGCCGACACACAGGGCGACCAGGGGTAACGATCTGATCAGGCGTCGAGGCATCGACGAACCTCCCCTGAGCTCCGGCGCTCCGAACGGGTGATCGCCATCACGTTATCGCTCAACGAGCGGACCTCGTGGTGGTGACGCCCGGAGGACCCGCTACACTGAGCACCGCACTCGCCGCCTTAGCTCAGTCGGCCAGAGCGACGCACTCGTAATGCGTAGGTCGTGGGTTCGATTCCCACAGGCGGCTCGCTGACGATCAGGCCCTTCCGGTTCTCCCGGGAGGGCCTGACGTTTTTTCGACCTCCGTCGTGCCGCCCCGGGTGTCGGTGCCCACCGGTACCGGGTACGGGGCCACCCTGAGGTGCTCAGGGTCGGGGTACCGCTCCGGAAGGACCGGGGAACCAGCTCGTGGGCCGATGCGGGTGTGGCCCGGGGCCGGCCATCGTGGTGCACGTCGGGCCGCAACGGGCGGCCGGTGACCACGGAGGTCGGAGATGACGACGCGACTGACCCGTTCCCACGACCGGGTGCTGCTGGGAGTGGCCGGGGGTATTGCCCAGTACTTCGGGTGGAGCCCGGGGAGGGTGCGGCTGGCGTTCCTGGTGTCCTGCCTGCTGCCCGGTCCGCAGATCCTGCTCTACCTGGCGCTCGCCCTGCTGATGCCGGCACCGGCCGTCGGTCGGGGCTGAGCGCCTGCCCCGGAGCCGGTTCGCCGGACCCCGGTGGGCTGTCAACCTCTTCGTTGCTGTGTGCTGCGGGCGGCCCACCGCCGTCCGGCTCTGATGCTCGCGGTGGCACCGGTGCCGCTGCTGCAACCGGGTGAGGCCAGTCGGGTCAATTCGATCGACTCCGCCTCCCGCGAGGCACTCCGATCACTACGTTCCGGGCAGGCCTGGATGCACAACGTCGATCGGAGGGGGAATGGACGGGCGCATCCTCGATCCGAGTGCTGCTCGTGAGCGCTTGGCCGCCTGGAAGGAACGGATCGACAACCTGGCCGCCAACACCCGGGCGATGCGCGACCGGCTGCAGGAGGTGCGGGTCACTGCGCGGGACCCGAACGGATTGGCCGAGGTCACGGTCGACTCGACCGGCGCCTTGGTGGACCTGCAACTGACCGACCGAATACGGCAGGTGGCTCCGGCCGTCATCGCCCGGACGATCATGGCCACCCTGGCTGATGCGAGGAACAAGCTCGCCGACCGGTGCCAGGAGATCATCACGGACACGATGGGCAGCGAGTCGCCTGCGGCGCGGGCGATCGCGGACAGTGTCGAGCGGCATTTCCGCAGTGGCCCGGCTCCGGAACGCTCTGCCGCCGTCCCCGAGGAGGACGAGTACGAAGCACCCTCCTACCTGCGGGATCGGTGGTGACATGGCGGACGGGTACCACGTCGATGTCGAGCAGCTGCGCGCTCATGCGCGCAACCTGGAGGCGATCAAGGAACGGTTCGCCGCGGTGAAGGCCGCCAGCGCGCATATCGCGCGGGACGACCAAGCCTACGGGCTGCTGTGTGGCTGGATCGCCGGTGTGCTCGAGGAACGGCACGTCAAGCAGGACGAACTCCTCGCGCGTGCGGAGGAGAACCTCGCCCTGGCGGCGCAGGAGCTGCAGGCCACCGCGAACGAGTACGAGGATCTCGAGTACACGAACGCCGGCCTGATCCGCTCGGCCGGCGGTGAGGGGTCGTCATGACCGAGAACTCGTTGATCGCTCCGGTCGAGTCGTCCCGCAAGCCGTGGACCGGGTCCGGCCTGGCGGACAGCATCGAGGGCCTGGTCCAGGCCATCCAGAGCGAGGGTTGGGTCGACGACCTCCTGGCCGGTGCCGCGCTGGGGGTCGAGGTCGGGACGAGCCTGATGGACCCGTTCGGTGCCCTGCTGGCCAACGGTCTGGGCTGGGCCATGGAGTACTTCGAACCACTGCGGGAAATGCTGGACGAGCTGACTGGCAAGCCCGATGTGGTGCAGTCCCATGCTGCGACCTGGAACAACATGGCCTCCGAGCTCCACTCCATGGCGGAGGACCTGCGCTCGCACCTCGACAACGACCTGCCGGGCTGGGAAGGCGAGGCCGCGGATGCGTATCGCAGCCTGATGGCGCACAACGTGGAAGCCATCGGTGGTCTCGCGGCGGCGTCAGCGGCGATGGCGGTGGCCACGGAGGGTGCGGGCGGCCTGGTGGAGCTGACCCGTGAGATCGTCCGCGACCTGATCGCGGACCTGGTGGCCCGGGTGATCGTGTGGGCGGCGGAGGCACTGCTCGTGGTGACCGTTCCGGTTGTTGCTTCGCAGATCGCCGCTGCGGTGGCCAAGTGGGCTGCACGCATCGTCACCTACACCACGGCCCTGATCAGCAGCCTGACCAACCTCACCAAACTCCTCAACGGATAGGGCAGCCATGGCGAAAACCACGAAGCCTGGTGGTGGGAGTGATGGCAACGGCTCCACGGGGAAATCCTCGCAGAGCACGGGAAAGCCCTCGCAGAAGCACGGCAACATCAACGCGGCCGAGGGCGTGGGCAGCGCGCAGCAAGCCATCAGTAAGGAGCTGGACCAAGGGCATGTAGGGAGTTCTGGTCGAAGTGCCGATCAGAACAACACCACGCCTACCAAACGGGATAACACTCAATCGCAGGGTTCCGTCAATCTGGAAGGCAAGCGCGAATTAGTGGTCGATGACCCAAAGGACCCCGGGCGTACAATCACTGACATCGACCACATCGAGAACGGCGTACTGTGGGAGGAGAAAAGCGCGGTCACGGCGGCGGACATCAACAAGTGGATCTCGAAGCATATCTACAAGAAGTTCAACAGTTACTTGGATGCTCGGCAGTATATCCCCGGTTATGAGCAAGCTCCCATAGGTTTCAGGTTCACCAATCCGGGGGCGGATCCGGCTTTCAAGGCCGCTGTTGAAAGCGCGGTCGCAAAGTTGCGCGCAGACAATCCTGGCGTCAAGATCATAGTGGAATGGGCGCAATGAGCTACATCTTCGATGTCGAAGATCAGACCGTCTGGAGTCCCGCTCTCCGAGTCGGTCAACTTTTCACCATCACAGCGGAGGGGCTCGCTGGAATCCTGGGGTGTCGTACTGGGCTGGTTCCGGTCGCCAACGACATGAGCGAAGTCGACCTCCAGCTGTTCGAACCCTTTGCCCACAGGGTCTTCGACGAGTACTGCGCCACACACAACGTCGTCTATCGCGAGCTCCTTCGTGGCGTCCTGGCTCCTGCCCTCGTCATGTTGCAGCGAGCTGGCTGCTTCATACCGGTCACAACGCCGCAGCATCAGGAGTTCATCGACACCCTGGATCAGTACGCTCGCTCGATGCCGATGTGACGGTCGGAGCACGGAGCCACAACCAAGGATCAACTGTAGATCGGTGATCGTGGCTGCTTGCTGCGGCGATCCTGTGGCCGATGCCGGCAGGGTGTTCCTGCTGCGGTTCTGTCCTGATCCGGTCGACCCCGCAGGACCTGCCTTGCCCTCAGGGTGAGGCGAGAACTTGTCTTGCCGGCACGCCCACGTCCTCCACCGGAACAATCGTTGCGCGCCTGGGCTCGGCCCGCGTGACACAGGTGCAGGTCGATGCTCCGGCGCGGTGGCGAGCCTGTGTCGACCGTAGGACGTGATCTGTGTCCGTTGTTCACAAGCTCGAACTGGAAACATCGTGCACCCCGAAAGCCGTGGTGTCAGCCCTGGTCGAGGCTGTCCCGGGGGCCGTCGAGAGCTATGAGGGCACCAAGGGTTCTTTGCGCGGTGGCGGGTGGTTCGAGGTCGACGTGGCGGAGTACGACCCACCGGATCCGGTGGAGGAGCAGTTCGGTTTCGCGCCGACGGTCGAGGTTTACTTCGGCCTGAGCAAGTCCGGTGACTTCCAGGCTCAGGAAACCGATGTGCTACGACTGGTTCTCAGTGTGTTGGCCAGGATTCCCGGCGACGCACTGCTCCACGTCGAGCACGACGATGTGTGGCTGCTCCGTCGTGGTGGGCGATTGGTCATCAACGACAGTCTGTGGCAGCAACAGCAGATCGCCTTGCTGTCGCAGCCGTATGAACGGGCGTCGTTGACGTTCGACTGAGCAGTTGCTCGTGGCCGTGCCGGCGCTGCGCCGATGAGTTGTGAGCGCCGGCTCGGCCACCAGCACCGGGGAGCGGGCCGTGGTGCAGGTGACGGATCCGAGCCGCTGGGGGCGGGCGGTGGGTTGGCAGGACGCTCCGGTCTCGGTGCGCATCGCACCGGAGTGGCGGACAGGGCCGTTCTGGATCACCAGGGGCTCAGACCCCTCGATCGTCGACAACGCCACCCCGAGGGATGTGGTGGCCGGGTTCGGCGTGTCGGCGGAGCTGGCGGCGGAGATCGACGAGTGGGATGCCGAATTCCAGCGGATCTGGGATCCGGACGACCCCGCTTCGGCGGAGTTCCCCAGCGCGGAAGCAGAAGCCCGCTGGGAGGAGCGCGGCAGGCTGCTGGCGAGGAGACTGGCTGCGGAACTCGGCCCCCAGGTCCGGGTGAGCTACTACGACGACGTGATCCAGCCCGGTACGGGCTGACCACCACAACGGTGGGGTTTCCCGGGCGTGCCGGGTGAACTGGGTGGCCGCCGACGGAGAACCCACCTCCACCAGGTATGGGAGGGTGCTCCCCAGCCGGGCAGCGCCTCCGCAGATGCGATGTCGGCACGCGACTGTCCCGCTGGTCGGGGGAACGGAGTGTGAGTACGTCTGCCTACCTGACCTGCCCACCCTGTCGTGTGCTTCTCCCGCTCGGGAAGCCGGTGCGCCGGGAGGACGGGAGCATCGACCACTTCCATCTGGCGGGCGAGGGATACGACTCGAACTCGGAGCATCCTCTTCTCGGCAGGGCACTCTGGAAGTTCCTCGCCGATCACGCCGGACACCCGTTTCGTGTCGCGTTCAGCGACGAACCGGATTTCGAGGTCGTCGCGTCGTTCTCCGAGATCGGTGGGGACGAGATCGGTGACGTCACCTTGGTGGAGTACATGCAGGACTGGTCGGGCTAGATCATGGTGCCGGTGCTTCCGGGAGGATGACGGGCGGGACAGGCACGTGCCTGCCCGTCGTCCCCCGGCCTGGAGCCGACGTCCGGAGCGGCGAGGAGCCGAGAAACCGGACATGAAGACCAGTGACGGTGCGTTCCAATCGCGTCACACTGAGTGCATGCGCATCCGGGTGTGGGTGGACGGTTGGCAGATGCAGTGCTGCGGGGAGCCGTTCCAGGTGGGAGACACCGTCGAGTGGACGCTCCGCTCCTGCGACCGGGGCAAGTATCCGGTGGACGTGCTCGGACCCGATGTCGCCGAGTCGGTCACCCACGCCGAGGAGCATCACGGCGGGCTTCCCGAGGACGCTCCCGTTACCACCGGCACCGTTACCGGGATCCATGCGGTCCACTCCCGGTACGCACCGCGCTCCGACGAGAGCCCCAGGGTGCTCCACCCGGTGCCCGGTTCCGGGCAGCTGACCTGGGTGAGCAGCGCGGACGGCTGGGAACACGTGGAGGGCGAGTTGCAGTTCGTGGGCTACCTCGTGGACCTCGACGTCCACGGCGACAAGCAGTCCTAGGCCCACATCGCGAAAGGCGTGACGGCCCGGGCGTTGTTCCCGTGCCGTTCACGGTGGTCCCTGGTAGTCGGCGGGTGGAGCAGCACCCTGGTACGGTGCCAGGGGCAGGGGCTGTTGATCGAGGAAGGCGAGTACGGCCGCACGGACCAGCTCGGGTACGTCCTGGTGGGCGTTGTGTCCGGTGCCGGGCAGGTAGAGCAGTTGCGTCTGGGGTAGCAGGTCCCGGTATTCGGTCGCCGAGTGCCAGGACAGGTAGTCACAGGAGCCCTTGACGATCAGCGTCGGGGTGGGCAGGCCGCGCAGGGCCGGGCGAGGGTCATCGGGTGGCGGTGTGGTCGCCGACTGTGGGTACTGCATGGCGTAGAACCCGGTGCCGCCCTCGGCCGGCCGGGCGGGTGCGCCGGGACAGTGCAGTCCAGGGGCGGCGAGCCCGACGACGTTGTCGTTGCGTACGTCGGCCTCCGCGTCAGGCAGGTAGGCATGCGCGGCAGCGGGGTTGACCTGCAGCAACCCGTAGCCGAGCAGCGCCCGCGGGGCCAGCAGCTTCCCGTACAGCCGCAGTCGCTGTGCGGTGGTCAGCCCGGCGGTGGCCCGGTTGCTGCTGTGGTCGGCCGGATCCAGAGCCCCCGGGGAGACGAGCACCAGCGCCGTGACCCGGTCGGGATGGCGGGCCAGGTAGCTGGCGGCGAGCGCACCACCGTAGGAGTGGCCGATCAACACCATCCGCTCCAGGCCGAGGCGTTCCCGCAGCGCCTCCAGATCGGCCACGTCCCGGTCCCGCCCGTATCCCCGGGGATCGGGGAGTCGAGTCGAAGCGCCGGTACCGAGCTGCGCGTACAGGTGGACGTCGAACCCGTGCTCGGTGAGCGGGGCGAACACCTCGGCGTTGGCCCGCAGGTCGGGCACCCCGGGCCCGCCGTGCAGCACGACGACCGGTGCGCGGGCCGGCTGGGTGCGGGCGGGCAGCCGGATCACCGCCAGCCGGGAGCTGGTGGACACCTCCACCAGGGTCTGCCCGGGGATCGCCGGTTCCGGCGGGGGCAGGGTGGGCGGCACCAGTGCGGTCACCACGAACAGCACCACCAGCGGCACCGCGGTCCCGGCGGACAGCGCCCACCGGGCGGTGCGTCGGTGTTCCGGTGGCACGCGGCGGGCCGCGACCAGAGCCGCCCCCGTGTGGGTAACGGCGAGGAACGTCACCAGGCCCGCGCCCAGGAACAGCGCCGGCACCGGTGTGAACCGGGCGACCGCGAGCAGCGCCACCGTCGCGAGCACGACGGCCACCAGCGCCACGAGCACCATGGCCAGGCCGGTACGCCATCGGGCCCGGCGCCCGCCAGCACCGGTCGTCACCCCATGATCATCGGACACGGCACCAGTCAACAGGCCGTCGTCGCCCGTCGCCTCCGGGACATTCCCGGAGTCTTCCCGGGACATCTCCAGGCCTGCCGGGTCCTGGAACAGCCGGATCCCGCGCGGGCTTGGATGTGAAGGGCGCAGTCGCCGGGTGACAGGGGCTGAGCGGTGACGGCGTGTCAGAAGCGGCGCTGCCAGGTGGCTGTGATCTCATGACGCCGTTCCACATCGATCCCAGGGAGCAACCTCTTGGTGAGCAAGAGCCTGGTGCGGAAGGCTGGCGAGCGGCTACGTACGTGGGCCAGCGTCAGCGGCATCCTCACCGTGTCAGAGGACGAGTACCGGGATGCGATCCTGGTTCTTCGCGAGTGGCGATCGTCGTTCCAGGCGCCGCTCACCAAAGTGGTCATGGGATTGCGCTCCGCTGTCACGACGGCTGGGATCACGATGGGGCCCGGCACGGTGGCCCAGCGGCTCAAGCGGGAGCCGCAGATCATCAACAAGCTCCGGCGTATCCCGAAGATGAGCCTGGACCGCATGGGCGACATCGCGGGCTGCCGTGCCGTGCTGCCGACTCTGGACGACGTGCGGAAGGTCCAACAGCGGCTGGAGTGTGCGGCGCGCAAGCTGACCATCCGCAAGGTCAGGGACTACGTGGAGGAGCCCCAGTCGAGCGGTTACCGGGCTGTCCACCTGGAGACCGTGCGGGATGACCGCTGCGTGGAGATCCAGTTGCGGACCAGGTTGCAGCACCAGTGGGCCGAACATGTGGAGGAGCTGGAAGCACACCTCCGATGTGGCTTGAAGGACGATCAGGGAGATGAGGACGTCCTTGCCTACCTTCGTGTACTCGGCAACACTTTCGCGTGTCTCGACCAGGGGCGAGAGGTAACGTCGGCGCAGCGGGCCGAGCTGAACGAGGCGGTACGTAGATTGACCGAGTACTTGCGGAGGCGCGTGACGTGAGCGACATCAAGCACTTCCTGCTCTTCTACGACCGCGAACTCGGGCGGTTGCGCGACATCCAGGTGTTCCCGGCCGGTCAGGAGGCGCAGGCGGCTGCCGCCTACGCGGAGGCCGAGCGCCGCCACCACGCCGAGATCTACGCCTCCGACCCGAAGCTGGAGATCGTGCTGCTCGGCGCCGACAGCGAGAACACCCTCCGCACGACCCACAGCCACTACTTCGAAGGCGGGGCCGACAGCCGCCAGGGAGTGATCGACCGACTGGTGGCTCGGGTCCAGGAACTGGCCCTGCTGCCTACCTGATACGACAGGACGAAGCTCCGCACCCAGGCTGGGTGCGGGGCTTCGTCCTGTGGACGGGCGACTCCGCGTGCGCGGGGCTTTCTCGCCACCACCTGCGGGAACGGAGTCACTTCGTGCTTGTGGTGTCCGCGCTGCGCGGTGGGTGGCCCGGCGACGGCCGTCCGCCGCCTCCGGGACAGTCCCCCCACTCCGGGCGGCCGTCGGAAGCAGCGACCACACCAGTTTGCGACGGGACGGATCCTGCTGTCGGGTGGTTCTCCCCGAAGTCGCGCCGGTTCGGTCGTCCTACCGGTGGTGCCGGCCCTGCGCCGGCCGTCGGGTCCCGCCCGGCGGATGCGCGGCGTGTTCGTCGACCTGACCGACGAGCGATCTCAGGTAACCGGACGTTCCGTGCGACCGTTTCCGCCAGGGTCACGCCGGAGGCCCCGGTTCTGCTGGGCGGCGGGACCACACGAACCGAGGGGAACATGCGGCAGCAGGTGAGGACGGGGGACATCGCCCCACGGTCCGGGCGGGAGCGGGAGGTTCGGCGGTCGCGCTGGTCGCGCATGCTGTGGACGGTCCTGTTCGGGCTGTTCATCGTGCCCATGCTGGTGATCGGGGTTCTCCACCACCGGGTCTGGCTGGTCACCGGTGCGATGTGGGCGGGAGCACTGGCCTGTGTGCTGCGGGCGGAAGCTCTCGACGCGCCGGCGCGATCCGTCGAGCAGCCCAGCCCGCGAATGCTCCTCGCCCGTGCGGGCTGGGTGCTCCTCGCCCTGCTGCTGATCTTCGCCGGTGGTGGTCCGCTGCGGCTCGTCCACGGAACGGCGGGCTGACCGCCGCCGGGCGATCGGTGTCCCGGGCCCGGATCCGGGCAGTGGTCCGGTGTCGTCTCGTGGTCGGAGCCGGAGGGGCTGGACGAGGCGGGGTGCCCGGGCGAGGCAGGTGAGGCAGACCGGGTCGCTCGGTCTGCCGGCGGACAGCCGCGCCAGGTCGGTGACCGGCAGGACCCGGCCGCACCAGGTGGGGATCTCGGTGACTCCGGCGGGTTGCGCGCGGAGGGCGTGCGCGACGCGGGTGGGCAGGTGGTGTGCCCAGGCGGTCACCGGCCACCCCCGGTGGGAGCGGTGGCGGCGAGGCGGCGGTGCAGGTCTGCGACGGTGAGCGCGCCGGGCCGGGCCCGGTGCCGGGCGGGCCGGTGGACGCGCCCGCGAGCAGGCCGGGGCGGTGCGGCCAGGAGCGGGACCAGGTGCGGCAGGGCCAGGCACAGCAGCCCGGCGCCGATCAGCCCGAAGCCGAGGACGAGCAGTTCGGTCAGGTCGCTCAGCCGGGTCACGGCCGCTCCCTGCCGAGGTCCGCGACCGGAGCGGCCGGGGTGCCCGCACCCGGTGGGCGGGGCTCCGGTGAACCGGCCCAGTGCAGCTCGACCTCGGCCAGCCTGCGCACCCGGTCCCTCCCCGCCGCGTCGGTGCGCCACAGCACCGCCCGCCACCGGCTGCCGGGCGGCGCACCCCACCGGGTGAGGAACTCCTCGGCGCACAGCCGCAGGTACTCGTCAGGACCGGACTTGTCCAGGTAGAAGCCGTGGTCGTCCACGTCCTCGGCGTGCACCGTCACCCGCTGCCCCCGGTCGACGCGGACGTACTCGATGCGGTGCCAGTAGCTCCAGGGCATCACCGCTCACCCCCGGCCCGCACCAGTGCCGCCCCGTCCGCCGGCAGGGCGCCGACCTCCAGCGCCCAGGCCAGGTGCGGCATGCGCACGGTCGGGGTCTCGTCCGGGGCGGCGTACGGGCGGACCCGGGCCGGCCCCGTGCGCCTGGGCGGCGGGGGCGGCGGTTCGGGAGCGGGCAGGTGCTGCACGTACGGCCGCACCGGGGAAGGGCTGGGGCGGGAGGGCGGGGCGTCGGCGTCCAGGGCGGCGCGCAACCGGTGCACCGACACCCCGGTCCGGTGCTCCCCGTGGCGATCGCCCGGCGCGGCCGGATCCTCCAGGTGCTCCAGCAGGTGATGCACGGACGGCACGGCCAGGGCAACACCCAGCACGCACAGGACCAGCAGAGCCACCGCAGCGTCGGGAACCACGGTCACCCCCCGACCTGAGGTGGTGTGAACTGGGTTTCCTGGCCGGTTGTGCCCTCTAGCCCAAGCCCTTCAGCCGCAAGGCGTCCCAGCCCACCACCCCTCGGGCTGTCACACGCCCTCCACTGCTCCCCCCCAGCGCTCCATACGTACCTTCCTTTCGCGTTCCTTGCGGAACACTTTGTCTTGGTACGTACCAAAACGCTAGGTATCGACTGGGTGATGGAGTGGAGGCGACGTGGCACGGCAGACTGGCCGCACCTGGCGCGGAGGAGGATCGATGGCCACAAGCCCCACCGTGCGGCGCCGCAGGTTGGCCGCCGAACTGCGGCGACTGCGGGAGCAGGCTGGAATGACCGTCCAGCAGGTCGCCGACCAGATGGGCTGCACGCACCCCAAGATCAGCCGTATCGAGAACGGGCACCGACCCGCCGCGCTCGGCGACGTGCACATGATGCTGAGCCTCTACGGCGTCACCGGGCCGGAGTTCGACCGCTTGATGGCGTTGGCCCGGGACAGTCGGAAGAAGGGCTGGTGGCACTCCTATCTGGACATCCTGTCCGAGTGGTACGCCACCTACGTCGGGCTGGAGGCGGAGGCCAAGCGGGTCCGCACCTACGAAGCCGAGGTGATGCCCGGCCTGCTGCAGACCGAGGACTACGCCCGCGCCATCACCAGGGCAATGCTGGTCACCGCTTCTGACCACGAGGTGCAGCGGCGTGTCGAGTTGCGGATGCAGCGCCAGCAGCGCCTGGTGGACGACGACCCGATCGAGGTGTGGGCCGTGGTGTCCGAGGCCGTGCTGCGGCGCCCGGTCGGCGGGCATGAAGTGATGCGTCGCCAGTTGGAGCACCTGGCCAAGCTGGCCGAGCGCCCCAACGTCACCGTGCAGGTGCTGCCGTTCGCTGCCGGTGCCCACCCTGCGATGGCCGGTCCGTTCGTGATCCTGGAGTTTCCCGAGCCCATGGACCCTGATGTGGTCTACCTGGAGACACAGGTAGGCGGGCTCTATCTGGAGGAGTCGTCCGAGATCGACTCGTACCGGCGGATAATGGAGCATCTGTGTGCCACGGCTACGGACCCCGCGGCCACGGTCAGCACCATTCGCCAGATCGCAAAGGAGCTGTGATGCAGGATCTGCAGTGGCGCGTCAGCAGCCGCAGCACGGGACAGGGTCAGTGCGTCGAGGTGGCGCTGACGGACGCCGCGGCGTACGTGCGGGACACCAAGAACCGCGGCGCCGGTGTGTTCACCGTGCCCGCCGTGCAGTGGGCCGCGTTCATCAACACCGTGAAGAGCGGTCGGCTCGACCTGGGCTGAACCGGACCCGGGCGAGGGGCGAGGGCACGGATGCCCTCGCCTCGCGTTCAGGGCGCCGGGGGACCGCCGCGGCAGGCCAAGCAGCCCGGCGGGGTGCCAGATGTGCCTGGAGAACACGCCGCCCCGGGACGCGGGGCGGGGCCGGGCTGACGCCGGACACGGACGTCGGCGGAGGTCACGAGCGGGTGTGCCGTCTCCGGAGGCGCGGGCTCGTCCTCGAAGTACTGCTCCGGGGCCGCCCGCAGGTTGCCGAGTGCCTCCTCGGCCGTTCCCCCCGGCCGGCCACCTCGACCTCCAGGCACTGGGCGGCACACCACTCGCCGTCCGGTGTGCCCGCGGCCGTGAGGGTCCGGGTGGCGGGCATGACCGCGGGTCGGCGGGAGGAAGGCTCCTCGGTACCCGCGGTGCGTCCCGATCGATGCCGGTCAACGGTCCGGGGGCCGACTCGAGCCCCGGGTGGAAGGGACGCGTAACGCGGAGCTAGGTGAAGATCGAAGAACCGGGTGTTCGGTGACGTGACTCACCCGGTCGGCGGCTCCGCCGTCGGCCGCCGCGAGCTGGTGAGCACGGCATCAGACCGGAACGGCCGTGGCAGGATATCGCCCGATCGGTCCAGGTCAGGGGGACGGGGGGAGGTACGCGGTGCGGCATGACACCTCGCGCTGGTTCGAGGTGACACCATCGCAGTTCCCGCACGAGCGGGAGGGCCTGGCGATCGTCCGGGCGCTCCTGCCCGACGCGGAGCCGTTCCGGGCCTGGTCGAACTTCGAGTTCCGGGACAACCAGGGCAAGTGGCACGAGGTGGACCTGCTGGTCGTGGGCCGGCGGCACCTGCACCTGGTCGAGCTGAAGTACTACAACGGCGAGCTGCGCGGCGACGACCACCGCTGGCTGCGGGACGGCCGCCGCGCGGAGGACTCCCCGCTCAAGCTGGCCCGCCGCAAGGCGCAGCGGTTGAAGACCAAGCTGCAGGAGGAGCTGCTGGCCTGGGCCCGTGAGACGGGCCACCACATCCCGGATGTGCACACCGCGATCCCGTACGTGCAGGAGGCGGTGTTCCTGCACCACCCCGGACTGCGCTGCCTGCTGCCCCCGGCGTCGCGGAAGGACCTGTTCGGGCCGGACGGCCTGGAGAACGACACCGGGCTGCCCGGGATCTCCACCCGGCTGCTGGAACCACCGACCCCCACCGAGTCGGTCCCCGCGGCCCGGAGCCGGACCATCGCCAAGCTCCTGGAGCGCATCGGCGTGGTGCAGCGCCGCCAGCGCGAGGTCGGCTCCTGGATCATCGACGAGCAGCCGCTCGCCGAGGGCGACGGCTGGCAGGACTGGCCGGCGTTCCACCGGGTGGCCGGCACCGACCGGGCCCGCATCCGCTTCTACGTGACACCCCCGGGCGCGGCTACCGAGGAGCGGCTGAGGCTACGGAAGGCCGCCGAGCACGAGTACCGGATCATGTCCCGGCTGGCCCACGACGGCCTGCTCAAGCCGCGCGACATCGTCGACGACGAGCTGGGCACCGGGCTGGTCTATCCCCACGACGAGAACTTCCGGCGGCTCGACCTGTGGCTGGCCGAGCAGCGCGCCGGCCTGCCGGTGGCCACCCAGCTCGCTCTGATCCGCCAGGTGGCCGAGGCCGTCGCCTACGCGCACCGGCACCGGGTGGTGCACCGCGGTCTGACCCCGATGGCGGTGCACGTGCGCCCGCACGAGGGCGAGCGGCTGAGCGTGCTGGTCGGCGATTGGCAGACCGCGGGCCGGGTCGGAGACACCTCGGTGAGCGGGCTGAGCGGCACCAGCCTCACCGTGCTCGGCCCGGGCGACGGGTCGGCTGTCGCCGAGCGGCTCATGGCGGTCGTGCGGCCCGTGGTAGACACCGACCGCCGGTTCGCCGAGGTGTTCGGCGCTCCCGAGGGGGTGTGGAACCGGTCGGCCGACCGGGTGCGGCTGGACGTGTTCTCCCTCGGCGCCCTCACCTACTACGTGGTCACCGGCCGGGCCCCCGCCCCGGACCGGGCGGCGCTGCGGGAGCGGCTGCACCGCGACGGCGGGCTCGACCTGGCCGCGGACCTGCCGCAGGTCTCCCCGGCGCTGCGCCGGCTGGTGCTGGACGCCACCCGCCCGGTGGTGTCCGAGCGGCTGGCGGACGTGCCCACCTTCCTGGCCAAGCTGGCCGAGGTCGAGCGCGAGCTGGCCGTGCCCGAGGACATGCTGGCCGTCGACCCGCTGGAGGCCGCGCCGGGCGCGGTGCTGGCCGGCCGGTTCCGGCTGGAGCGGCGGCTGGGCGCGGGCTCCACCGCGGTCGGCCTGCTGGTCACCGACCTCGCGGCCGGCGACGACGGTGAGCGGCGCGTGCTCAAGGTCGCGGTGGACGACCCGGCCGCGCGGCGGCTCGACGACGAGGCCGAGGTGCTGCGCGGGCTGAGCCACCCTCGGCTGGTGCGGCTGGTCGAGGGCCCGCTCGACGTGGGCGCCCGGCGGGCGCTGCTGCTGGAGAACGCGGGCGAGCAGACCCTGGCCGACGTGCTGCGCGGGCGCGGCCGGCTCTCCCTGGACCTGCTGGAGCGGTGGGGCACCGACCTGCTGGAGGCGCTGGTCGCCCTGGACCGGGCCGGGGTGGACCACCGGGACGTCAAGCCGGCGAACCTGGGCGTGCGGGAGGACCGGCGCGGCGAGAAGCACCTGGTGCTGTTCGACTTCTCCCTGGCCCGGGCCGGCGCGACCGCCGTCACCGCCGGCACCCCGCCCTACCTGGACCCGTTCCTGGAGAACCGGGGACGCTACGACTCCGCTGCCGAGCGCTACGCCGCAGCGGTGGTGCTGTTCGAGATGGCCACCGGCGCGCCCCCGGTGTACGGGGACGGGCAGTCCGACCCGCTGGTGGTGGACGACGAGGCCGCGGTCGCGCCGGAGATGTTCGACCCCTCGGTCGCGCCCGCGCTGGTGACGTTCTTCCGCACCGCGCTGGCCCGGGACGCCCGGCGCCGGCACGACACCGCCGCCGACATGCTCGCCGCGTGGCGTGCCGCGTTCGCGTCTCTGAGCCGGACCGCGCCGGACGACGCCGAGCGGCGGGCCGCTGCCGCGCGGCCGGAGACCCCGCTGGCCGAGGCCGGTCTGTCCGCCCGGGCGCTGTCCGCGGTGGAGCAGCTCGGCGTCGCCACGGTGGCCGACCTGGTGGCGATCGACCCGGTACGGCTCAACCGGCTGCCCGGGGTGGCCGATCCGACCCGGAAGGAGGTAGCGGCCCGGGCCAAGGTGTGGCGGGAGCGGTTCGCCTCCGAGGCCGCCCGGTCCACCTCGCGGGCCGGGGACGGCCTGCCCGATCCGGTGGCGGCCGCCGAGCTGCTCGCCGGCCAGATCAGCGGTCGCACCCCGACCCGGCGTCAGGCCGCCCGGCTGCTGCTCGGCCTGGAACCCGGGCTGGACGCCTTCGCCACCCAGGGGGAGCTGGCCCAGGCGCTCGGCAAGACCCGGCAGCGGGGCACTCAACTGCTGGCCGAGCTGCAGGGGCTGTGGGCGGACGACCGGCGGTCCCGCGAGCTGCTGGACGCGGTCGCCGGGTTCGCCCGGGAGGGGCTGACCCGCCTGGGCGGGGTCGCCACCGTCGAGGAGCTGGCCGGTGAGGTGCTCGGGCACCTGCCGCCCAGCGATGCCCCGCAGGCGCAGCGGATCGCGGCCGGCCTGCTCCGGCTCGCCCTGGACCGCGCGGCGGAGCTGAACCGGGTCGAGGGCCTGGACTCCGGGGAGGCCCCGCTCGCCCAGCGCCGCCGGGACGGCCGGGTGGCGCTGCTGGCCACCGATCCGCTCCTGCTTGACGCCGCCGAGGCCGCCGCCCGCCGGGCCGATGCCCTGATCACCGAGGCCGCCGAGACCGGGGAGGCGCTGGTGCCCCGGCAGCGGGCGATGGCGGCGCTGGCCGAGGTGGCGGACCGGTGGGTGCCGGGCGGGGCGGAGCTGACCATGGACCGGCTGGTCCGGCTGGCCGCGCGGCTCTCCCGCCGGGCGGCCCTGTCCGGGCACGGCGAGCTGCACGACCGGGACCTGTCCGCGACCACCGCGGTCCGGCTCGCCCTGGCCGGTCTGGGCGCGCGGCAGCCGGTGACCCCGCAGGAGGTGCGGGACCGGGTGCGGGCCCGGTTCCCCGAGCTGGGCCCGCTGCCGGAGCGTCCCCGGCTGGACGAGGTGCTGGCCGAGGCCCGGCTGCCGCTGGTGTACGACGAGGGGCAGCGGGCCTACCGCGCACCGGTCGCCGCGCCGGACACCACCGGCCTGGGTACCCGCCTGGCCACCGTGCTCCCCTTCGAGACCGGGCCGGTCGGCGGCGGGTACACCGGGCAGCGGCTGCGGGAGAGCGCGCGGTCCCGCTCGTTCCTTGCCCTCGGTATCGACGCGGGCCGGGTGGACCAGGCGGTCGAGCTGCTGCGCCACCGGCACGGCGCGGTGGTCGTGGACATCACCCAGGTGCTGGTCGACGCGCTGCGCGCCGGGGCCGAGTCGGCCCAGGTGCCCTGGGACATCGTCCAGGCCGCGGACGCCGCGCCGCCCGGCAGCTACGACGCCATGGGCCTGGCCGCCCTGGTCGAGCAGGCCCTGCCCCAGGTGGAGGCGGCAGTGACCGGCGTGGCCGGCGGCGTGCCGGAGGGCACCCGGCCGGTGGTGCTCACCGATGTCGCCCCGCTCGCCCGGTACGGGCACCTGAACCTGCTCGCCCGCTGGACCGACCTGGCCGCCCGCCGCCCCCAGGCCGTCTGGGTCGTGGTGCCGCAGCTCGCCGGCAACCACGGCCCGCTGATCGACGGCCGGCCGCTGCCGCTGGCCGCCCCGGGCCAGTTCCTGCGGCTGGGCGCCGACTGGTTCGCCGAGACCGGTGTCACCACCATGGAAGGAGTCACCCCGTGACCGCCACACCCGCCCTCACCAGCGCCCTGCGGCAGCAGGTGAAGGTGCTGGAGGACGACCTGCGCACCCGCGTCGAGAGCCGGCCCGAGGTGCGTGCCGAGTGGGACGCCGAGTACCGGGAGGCGTTCGACCGGAAGCGTACGGCGGCGTCCTGGCAGGCGTGGCGGGACGAGCGGGTGATGCAGGCGGCGGTGGCCTGGGTGCTCACCACCGTGTTCATCCGGTTCTGTGAGGACAACGGCCTGATCCGGCCGGTGTGGATCGCCGGGCCGCCGCACCGGCGGCAGGAGGCGCTGGACGCGCAGCTCGCCTATTTCCGGGCGCACCCCGAGCACACCGACCGGGAGTGGCTGCAGCAGGCGATCGAGTACCTGGCCGGGCTGCCCGCCACCGCCGCGCTGGTGGACGAGCACTCGCCGCTGCACCTGGTCTCGCCCTCGGGTGACGCGGCCGGCGCCCTGCTGGCGTTCTGGCGGGAGCGCGGCGACGACGGCCAGCTGGTGCACGACCTGACCGACGAGTCGCTGTCCACCCGGTTCCTCGGTGACCTGTACCAGGACCTGTCCGAGCACGCACGGGATACCTACGCGCTGCTGCAGACCCCGGAGTTCGTCGAGGAGTTCATCCTCGACCGCACCCTGGAGCCCGCCCTCGCCGAGCGGCCGCTGGAGGGCTTCCGGCTCATCGACCCGACCTGCGGTTCGGGGCACTTCCTGCTCGGCGCGTTCGCCCGGCTGCTCGACCGCTGGAACCGGCACGCGCCCGGCCTGGAGCCGCAGGCGCGGGTGCAGGAGGCGCTGAACGCCATCCATGGGGTGGACATCAACCCGTTCGCCGTGGCCATTGCCCGGTTCCGGCTCA
>DATCJU010000072.1:0-22262 GCA_036562635.1 Pseudonocardiaceae bacterium | reverse complement strand
CTTGCCGCAGCCCGACGGCCCGATGAAGGCGGTGACACTCCGCGGCGGCACGGAGAGGGTCACGTTCTCCACGGCATGGAACTTGCCGTAGTAGATGTTCAGGTCCTTGATGTCGATGCGCTTGGCCATCGCTACCGCCCGCTCACTTGGTCTTGATCGCCGACAACCGCGAGACCACGGTGGCCAGCAGGTTGAAGAGCATGATGATCAGCACCAGGGTCATGGCCGCGCCCCACGTGCGGTTGAAGCCCGCGACCTCCGGGTTGGCGAACTGGTCGTTCATCAACAGGGGCAGGTTGGCCTGGTTGCCCTCGAACAGGTTGTAGTTGATGCTCGCCGCGTAGGCACCGACCACCAGGGCGGGCGCGGTCTCCCCCATCACCCGGGCCAGACCCAGCATGATGCCGGTGACGATGCCGGACATCGCGGTGGGCAGCACCACCCTGAGGATCGTCTTCCACTTCGGGATGCCCAGTGCGTACGAGGCCTCGCGCAGCTCGTCGGGCACGATCCGGAGCATCTCCTCGGTGGTGCGGATGACCACCGGCAGCATCAGCAGCACCAGGGCGAGCGACACCGCGAAACCGCTGCGGGAGAAGCCGAAGATCGTGATCCACAGCACGTAGACGAACAGGCCCGCCACGATCGAGGGGACACCGGTGAGGATGTCCACCATGAACGTGGTCACCCGGGCGAGCCAGCCCCGCTCGGCGTACTCGACGAGGTAGATGCCGACCAGGACCCCCACCGGCACCGACAGGACCGCGGTCGCCAGCCCCTGCGCGATGGTGCCGTAGATCGCGTGGTAGGCGCCGCCCCGGTCCTCGTACGGGCGCAGGCCACGCAGCGAGTGGCTCCACCAGTCGGCGTTCAGGATGGGCCGCAGGCCGTTCTCGATCACCGACCACAGCACCCAGATCAGCGGCACGACCGCGATCAGGAACGACAGGACGATCAGGGTCGTCGCCACACCGTTCTTGATCTTCCGACCGAGGCTGACCCCCTGGAAGGTCGGCCCGGCGGCGAGTCGCTCGACGTCGGTCGTGGCGGTCGTCATGCGCACTCCTCCGCTGCGTGCCGGACACCCGCACCCGGTCGGCCGCCACGAGCCACCGCTCCGCGAGCGCCACGTTCCTGGCTCATCGGGGCCCTCACCTCCCGCCGCCACGGCCGCCGGCCGCCACGGCCCGGGCCATCGCGTTCACCACGAAGGTCAGCGCGAACAGCACCAGGCCGGCGGCGATGTAGGCGCCCGCGGTCAGCGAGTCGTTGAACTCGGCGGCACCGAGGGCGATCTTGGAGGCGATCGTGGCCCCGCCGTCGAAGAGCGTCAGCTCGGGCGCCGCGCTGGTGGCCGACAGGATCAGGTACAACGCGACGGTCTCCCCCAGGGCCCGGCCCAGGCCCAGCATCGCGGCGCTGATGTAGCCGGCCTTGCCGAACGGCAGCACCGTGGTGCGCACCATCTCCCACTTGGTGGCACCCAACGCGAGCGCACCCTCGATGTGCTCGCGCGGGGTGCGCTCGAAGACCTCGCGACTGACCGCGGTGATGATCGGCAGGATCATGACCGCCAGCACCACACCGGCGGTGAAGATGGTGCCGCCGCCGGCGATGGACACGTTGCCCTGGGCAAACAACGGGATGGTGCCGCCCAGGTTCTCGTTCAGCCACTCGGCGATCGGCTGCAGCGCCGGGGCAAGCACCCGGATGCCCCACAGGCCGAAGACGATCGACGGCACCGCGGCCAGCAGGTCGACGACGTAGGCGAACGGCCGGGCCAGCCGGCGTGGCGCGTAGTGGGTCAGGAACAGCGCCACCCCCAGCGAGACCGGCATCGCCAGCACCAGGGCCAGCACCGAGACGGCGACGGTGACCCAGAGCAGGTGCAGGATGCCGAACGCCAGGTCCTCCCGGTCGGTGGTGTTCCACACACCGCTGGTGAGGAAGTCGGCCTGGTTGGCCCGCAGGGACGGCACGGCCTGGAGCACCAGGAACAGGGCGATGGCCGCGATGAGCGCGACGATGAACGCGCCCGAGCCGACGGCGGCTCCCCGGAAGAGTCGGTCACCGAGTCGCCGCACGGGTTTCGGGGAGGTGACGTTCGCGGTGGAGATGGGACCCTCCGGGTTCTCCGGTGACGGCGCGGAACCGCTCCGCGGCCCCTCGGCCGGAGCCACGGAGCGGTTCGCCACTGTCGAGTCGCTCATGGCGTCTCGTTCAGTCTCTCAGTTCGGCCTGGTCCGCGCCCTGCTCAGGAGATCGCCCGAATGGCGTCCTGCAGCTTGGCGCGGAACTCCTGCGGCAGCGGCACGTAGCCGACCTTGGCCAGGTTCTCCTGGCCGCTGGTGGCGGCCACGGTCAGGAAGGACTTGACCGCCTGCGCGGTCTCGGCGTCGTAGCCCTTGGAGCAGACGATCTCGTAGGTGACCAGGACCAGCGGGTAGGCACCCGGCTCCTGGGTGCCGTACAGGGAGTCCAGGTCGAGGACCATGTCGTGGCCCTCACCCGCGATCTTCGCCCCGGCGATCGCCTTGCCGGCGGTGGCGTCGGTCAGCTCGACCGGGCCGGAACCGTTGTCGATCCGGGCCATGCCCAGGCCGGCGTTCTTGGCGAAGGACGCCTCGACGTAGGTGACCGCGCCCTCGGTGGACTTCACCGCATCGGCCACGCCCTGCGACTTGGCCCGGCCCTCACCGACGCCGCCCTTGAACTGCTTGCCACCGCCCTGGGTCCAGGCGCCGGCGGACGCGGTCTCCAGGTACTTCTGGAAGTTGTCGGTGGTACCGGACTCGTCCGAGCGGTAGATCACGACGATGTTCCGGTCCGGCAGGGTCTTGTCCCCGTTCAGGGCAGCGATCGCCGGGTCGTTCCACGTCGTGATCGAGCCGTTGAAGATCTTGGCGATGGTCCCGCCGTCCAGGGTCAGCCCCTCGACACCGGGCAGGTTGTAGGCGATGGCGACCGGGCCGAACACCATCGGCAGGTGCCAGGCGGGGTTGCCCTCGCACCGCTGGGCGGCGGCGTCCACCTCGCCCTTGTCCTTGCTCAGCGGCGAGTCGGAGCCGGCGAAGTCCACCTGCTTGGCGTTGAACTGCTTGATGCCGGCACCGGACCCGGACGCGTTGTAGGCGACGTCGTGGTCGGGGCAGGCCGCGTTGTAGGCGGCGACGAACTCCTGCATCGCGTTGTTCTGCGCCGAGGAGCCCTCACCCGTGAGCTGCTTCTTGCCCGCACAGGCGACGCCGGACGCGGCACTTCCTGTGGTGTTGCCGCTGGGCAGACTGTTGTCGTCGGTCCCGCATGCCGGAAGCACGAGCGCGCCCGCGACGACCAGTCCCAGCATAGCGCCATGCCGCTTGGTGATCACCGATGTCCTCCCCGAGGGAGAGCCGTGTGGATCGCGGCTTGATTCGCCGCTCACGCCGGGACGTTAGGCAGGGTGGGTTGACGACCAGCGGGATCGAAGTGAACGGCAGGTGAACAAGACGCGGAATGTGACGATTTCCATCCCCGCAAGAGTGAAGTGACCACCACTTCGAGCCCACCGTGTTTGCCGAGCGTGAGCAGATACCGCGAACGGCACCACCGGGAGGGGGCGGGTGCCCTGCAGGGCACCCGAACAGCTCACCAGGCGAACTGGACGTCGACGTCCCAGCGCTGGAAACCCATGCGCTCGTAGAGCGCGATCGCACCGGCGTTGGTGGCCTCGACGTAGAGCATGACCCGGTTCAACCCACGGGAGTGCAGGTAGCGCAGCCCGGCCTGGGTGAGCGCACGTCCCAGTCCACGACCGTGCTCGTCGGGATCGACCCCCAGCACGTACACCTCACCGATCGGGGCACCGCCCTGGTCGCCCTCGGCCTCGTGCACCTTCGTCCAGTGGAACCCCAGGATGCGGTCCTGCTCGTCCACCGCCAGCAGGAAACCCTCCGGGTCGAACCACGGCTCGGCCTCCCGCAGCTCCACCTCACGGACGTCCCAGCGGCCCTGCTCGGGGTGCCAGGAGAACGCCCGGTTGTTGACCTCGACGAACGCCGCCTCGTCCTGCCCGACCCGGAACGGGCGCAGTCGGACGCCGTCCGGCAGCTTGGGGACGGCGAGCGGGTCCGCCCCGACACCCGGCCGGTCGAGGTCACAGCGCATCCGCCACAGCTCCCGGGCACGGCGGAACCCGTACCGGCGGGCCAGGCGCAGCGCGGCGGGATGCTCGCCGTGCGCCCACACCAACAGCCGGTCCGCGCTGGGCGCCACCCGCGGGTCGGCGCTCACCCGGCCGATCAGCTTCTCGACCAGGGCGGCCCCCATCCCACGCCGCCGCAACAGCGGGTGCACCACCAGTTCCGCCACGGCGGGACCGTCCGCCGGTTCCTCCAGGTGCGCGTAGCCGGCCAGCTGACCCATGGCGTCCAGGGCCAGCAGATGTGCCCCGTCGGAGGTCGGCTCCGGTTCCGCCGCGGCGGAGGGATCGGTGGGCTCGCCGTGCCGCAGGCGCAGCCGCACATGATCGGACACCGGCCAGACCCCGTCGGCCGCCAGCGCGGCCTCCAGCAGAGCGCGTGCCTGCGCCGCGAGGACCTCGTCCACCCGGTTTCGCCACTCGAGCTGCACCACGTTCGGCACCATAGTGGGCGGCGGGGGCTGGTAGCAGCGTCTGTCCGGGCGGCCTCTCAGCGACCGGTTCGGCGGAACGGCACCAGACGGCCGTCCGCCGACGGCGTGACCTCGGACGGCCGGTCCGCGGAACGGGCCCCGGAATCACCCGAACGAGCGACACTGGTCCGGATGGGGTGGACGAACTTGTACCCGACGTTGCGCACGGTGCCGATCAGTCCCTCGTGTTCCGGTCCCAGCTTGGCCCGCAGCCGTCGTACGTGGACATCCACCGTCCGGGTACCGCCGAAGAAGTCGTAGCCCCAGACCTCCTGCAGCAGCTGCGCCCGGGTGAACACCCGCCCCGCGTGCTGGGCCAGGTACTTGAGCAGCTCGAACTCCTTGTAGGTCAGTTCGAGCGGACGCCCGCGCAGGCGTGCGGTGTAGGTCTCCTCGTCGATCACCAGGTCACCGAGCTGGAGAACCCCGTCACCGCCACGGTGCGCCGCCGCACGACGCGCCCGGACCAGCCGCAGTCGGGCATCCACCTCGGCCGGGCCCGCGGTGGGCAGCAGGATCTCGTCGACACCCCACTCCGCGGTGACCGCGACCAGTCCGCCCTCCGTGACCACCACGATCAGCGGCACGTCCGTTCCAGCGTCGACCAGCAGTCGACAGAGCCGGCGGGCACCCGCCAGGTCGGTCCGCGCGTCGACCAGCACCACGTCGTGCGGTGCCGCGTCCAACAGGGCGGTCGGCTCCGGTGGCACCGCCTGGAAGGTGTGTCCCAACAGGGTCAGGGAGGGCAGGACCGCCTCCGGGTCGCCGTCCGAGGTCAACATCAGGATGCCCAGGCTCATGACAGGCCGCCTCCTCACCCCGTCGTCCCGGCCGTGGTCGGCAGGTCCGGCATCTGTGTCAGGCCGTGCCCCGGCTCCCCCGGGACACTGGCGCCACTGCCAGATGCCGTCCGCGCCGTGGATCCGCGCGACCACAGCGGAGTGTCGGCCTGACACGGTTCACCGGAGTGCTCCGCACCGCGTCGAATACCAAGACCCTACCCACGGTTACCTGCTGGAAACCAGGCTCTCCGGCTTTTCTTCCCCCTGATCGTGGTCGGTGTCACCCTCGGTAGACGGGCTCGAGGGTGTGGTGGACGCCCTCGGTGTCCCCGGGGCCTGGTACACCGGTGCCGGGGCGTGGTTGGCTGCGCGGGGGCGGCCGTACGCACCCGCCGGAACACCGGACGATCCGACGCCGCGACACAGTGGGGACATCACAGGTGAAGAAGCTCGTCATCGCGCTGCTGGTACTGGCCGGGCTGCTGGTCGCCGCCGACTTCGGTGTGGCGGCCGCCGCCGAGTACCAGGTCTCGAAGAAGATGCGGGAGGAGCTACGGCTCGCCGACGACCCGGCCGTCCGCATCAACGGCTTCCCGTTCATCACCCAGGCCCTCGCCGGGGACTACCGGGACGTCCAGGTCCAGGTGCGCGGGGTGCCCGTGGGCGAGCTGCGCGACGTTGAGGTGGCCGCCACGCTGTACCACGTCCGTGCCCCGCTGTCCGACCTGCTGAACGGCTCGGTGGCCAAGGTGACCATCGACGAGGTGCAGGGACAGGTCAGGATCCACGCCAGCGACATCGGCCGACTGATCGGCATCCCCGACCTGCAGATCGAACCGGCGCCGGAGGCCCTGGAGGACCCGGAGGAGCAGGACGAGCAGCAGGACCGGCCCGAGACGCTGCAGGCCGCCGACGAGACGGTCGCCGGGGTGCGCCTGACCGGCAGCACCGACGTGGGCGGCACCCTGACCGAGGTCACGGTGGTGGGAGTCCTGGCCCTGTCCGGCTCGGAGATCCAGGTGACCCCGCGCAAGCTGGAGATCAACCCCGGTGACGGCGCCGTGCCGCTGCCCGAGTCCCTGCAGCGGTCGGTGCTGCAGACCTTCACCACCCGGCTCGACCCCGGGACGCTGCCGTTCGCGGTGACTCCGACCGCGGTGCGCGCGGAGCACGGGGCGCTCGTGGTGCAGGGCCGGGCGCGGAACGTGTCCCTCAGCGGGGGTGGGGCGTGAGCACCGGTGTCTGGGCGTTGCTCGCCGCCCTGGGGGTGGGCACCGTGATCGGTCTGGTCCACCGGGCCCGCGACGGCCGGATACGCCGGAACGCGTCACCGCCCGAGCCGTCGGCCCCGGCGACCTCGACCCCCACCGGCGGATCCCACGAGGCGCCCGCCGGGCCCGGCGACACCACCGGCCCCGGGACGCCCGACGGGCCCGGGCAGGGCGGCCCGCAGCAGACCGACACCACGGAGGACCCGGGATCGGTGGGGACGGCCCTGCCGCGCGCGGTGCGCGAGCTGCTGGACGAGGCGCTGGACCGCGAGGACGCCGAGCGCCCCTCGGTGGTGCTGGTGCAGCTCTCCACCACGTTCTGCGCGCCCTGCCGACACGCGCGGGTGCTGCTGTCCGACCTGGCGGGCCGGGTGACGGGGCTGGCACACGTGGAGCTGGACCTCACCCGGTGCCCGGAGGTCGCCGAACAGCTGCGGGTGTTCCGCACCCCCACCACGTTGGCACTGGACGCCCACGGTCACGAACTGCTGCGGGTGAGCGGGGTGCCCCGGCGGGACGCGTTGCTGGACGCGCTGCGCCCGTTCCTCCCCGAGGCCGCCGCGTCCGGTGAGCACTGACCCGTAAGAGTGACTTCCGCCTGGGTTTTCCCACAGGCTGGCCCGGGGATGTGGGTACCACTCCCACGGGGCGGAAGATCCTAGTAACCTGCCGGGCGTGGAGGAGCTGCTGCTGACCCGACGCCGTGCGGTGGACCTGTGCCGCGTGTTCAGCAGCCAGTGTCGGTTGGGCTGACCGGGCGGAGTTCGTGTGATCCGTTGCGCCCACCGGGCGTGATCACCGATAACCGCCCCTGACGGATTTTCCTCGACCACACCGTCAGGAGGTCACTGTGCCCGCCGATCCCCCCGTCGATCCCCGAGGCCCTCGTTTCTCCGCGTGGATGACCACCGTCGTCCTCGCGTTGGTGCTCGTCACCGAGAACTGGCGCATCCTGGCCGCGCAGACCCTGATCTTCGCCCTGTGCGCCTTCGTCAGCCTCCGCCTCAACCCCTACGGGCTGATCTACCGGAAGGCGATCCAGCCGCGTCTGGCGCCGCCCGAGGAGCTGGAGGAGACCCCGCCGCTGCGTTTCGCGCAGGGTGTCGGGTTCGTCTTCGCGCTCGTCGGCACCGTCGGCTACGCCTCCGGCCTGACCACCGTCGGGATGGTGGCCACCGGCTGCGCGCTGATCGCGGCGTTCCTCAACGCCGCGTTCGGGTTCTGCCTCGGGTGCGAGATGTACCTCCTGATCCGCCGCGTCGCCCCCGCCCTCGCCGGGCGACGTGCGAACTGAGCGATCCCAAGACCGATCCCCGCCACGGGGGTATCCCCATTCCGCTGTTCCGAGCAAGGGAGTGTTCCATGAGTCGCGAGAAGGTGCTGGTCTCGGCCGACTGGGCCGAGCAGAACCTGGACAACCCGAAGGTGGTGTTCGTCGAGGTCGACGAGGACACGACCGCCTACGACGGCGGACACATCCCCGGGGCGGTCAAGCTGGACTGGAAGAACGAGCTGCAGGACCCGGTCCGGCGTGACTTCGTCGACCGGGCCGGGTTCGAGAAGCTGCTGTCCGCCAAGGGCATCGCCAACGACGACACCGTGGTGCTCTACGGCGGCAACAACAACTGGTTCGCCGCCTACGCCTACTGGTACTTCAAGCTCTACGGGCACAGGGACGTCAGGCTGCTCGACGGTGGGCGCAAGAAGTGGGAGCTGGACGGCCGGCCGCTGTCCACCGACCCCGTCCAGCGCGAGGAGACCACCTACACCGCCTCCGAGCCGGACCTGTCGATCCGGGCGTTCCGCGACGAGGTGGTGGCCGCGATCGGGCAGAAGAACCTGGTCGACGTCCGCTCGCCCGACGAGTTCGCCGGCAAGCTGCTGGCCCCCGCCCACCTGCCGCAGGAGCAGGCCCAGCGGCCCGGCCACATCCCGTCGGCCATCAACGTCCCGTGGAGCAAGGCGGCCAACGAGGACGGCACCTTCAAGTCCGACGAGGAGCTGCGGGAGATCTACCGCCAGGCCGGCCTGGACGAGTCCAAGCCGACCATCGCCTACTGCCGGATCGGTGAGCGTTCCTCGCACACGTGGTTCGTCCTGCGGGAGCTGCTGGGCTACCAGGACGTGAAGAACTACGACGGTTCGTGGACCGAGTACGGCTCGCTGGTCGGTGTGCCGATCGAGATCGGGACCGGGAAGGAGAACTGAACGTGGGCTGCGGAGCACCCCAACAGACCGCGGTTCTGCCCGCCAGCGTCGACCTCGGTAGGGAGGTCGTGCTGAGCGGCAAGGTGCTGGCCGACGGTCGGCCGGTGGGCGGCGCGTACGTCCGGCTGCTGGACGCCTCCGGCGAGTTCACCGCCGAGGTGGTGTCCTCCCCGGAGGGCGACTTCCGCTTCTTCGCCGCTCCCGGCAGCTGGACGGTGCGGGCCCTGCACCGCAGCGGCCGCGGTGAGGTCAGGGTCTCGGCCGACGGGCCCGGCCTGCACACCCTCGAGGTGGCCGTGGCCTGATCCCGGCCCGAGACACGGGTCCTCGAACGCTCACGGGGCCGTCCGTACCGCGTCCGGCGCGGTACGGACGGCCCCGCGCGCTTCCACGCACCGCGCGCAACCGGCCGCCGGGCGGCCGGGGATCGATGAGGAAGCTCACGTCCCCGGGGGCGCGCGACACCCTCCCGGGGCGTTATCCTCGGCGGGTGCACTGGTTCTTCACCGGACTGCTCGCGGTCGTCGCGCTCGTGATCCTGTGGTTCGCCGGCTACGTCGTGTACCGGCTCTACTCCGACCAGCGCTGACCGGCTGCCATGACTTCGACGCCTCCCCAGCCCGAACCCGGCAGCGGCAACGCGGCCCTGCGGGCGGCCGCGGAGCGTGCCGAGGCCACCCGTAGCCGCAACCTGCCGCAGTTCGACGACCTGCCCATCGCCCCGGACACCGCCAACCTCCGGTACGGACCGGACCTGCACGAGCAGTGCCTGTCCCTGCTGCCCCTGGTCGGCGTGTGGCGCGGCGAGGGCGAGGTCACCTACCCCACCATGGACCGCCCCCGGCGGTACGCCCAGCAGATCACCTTCGCCCACGACGGCCGACCGTTCCTGTACTACGAGGCCCGGGCCTGGCTGCTGGACTCCTCCGGCGGGGTGGACCGCCTGGCCGCCCGTGAGGTCGGCTGGTGGCGCCCGCAGCCGGACGACACCATCGAGATCCTGCTCACCCACTCCACCGGCATCGTGGAGATCTTCTACGGCCGGCCGCGCAACCAGACCTCCTGGGAGATGGCCACCGACGTGGTCATCCGGACCGCGTCCGCCAAGGAGGTCACCTCGGCACAGCGGCTGTACGGCATCGTCGAGGGCGGTGACCTGGCCTACGTGGAGGAGCGCGCCATGGTGGGCAAGCCCATGCAGCCGCACATCTCCGCCCGCCTGCAGCGGGTCGTGGGCTGACCCCGCCGACACCTCGATCGCCGTCGCCCACCATCCCGCCCACCCGTCGCCCTACCCTCGTCGCGTGGAGTTGCGGCGGTGCGGTGCGTACGGGGTGCTCGTCGAACTGGACTCCCCGGCCCGGGTGGAGGCGGCACGGGCCGCCCTGGCCGCGGCCGTGGCGGGCGGACGGCTTCCCGACGTGGTGGACCTGGTGCCCGCCGCCCGGACCGTCCTGGTCACGGTGCGCCCCGGCTCCCCCGCCGCACCCGCACTGACCGGCGCGGTGCGCGCCGTGCTGGACGAGGTCGACCCGAGCCACCCGCCGGAGCGTCCCGCGCGCGAGGTGGTGCTGCCCGTGGTGTACGACGGGCCGGACCTGGACCTGGTGGCCCGCACCGCGGGCCTGCACCCGGACGAGGTCGTCGCCCTGCACTCCGGCACCGAGTACGTGGTCGCGTTCTGCGGTTTCGCCCCCGGCTTCGCCTACCTGACCGGGCTGCCCGAGCCGCTCCGGCAGCCCCGGCTGCCCACTCCGCGCACCTCGGTGCCGGCCGGGGCGGTGGGGGTGGCCGGGGAGTTCACCGCGGCCTACCCCCGCTCCTCTCCCGGCGGCTGGCGCCTGATCGGCCGGACCGACGCCGTGCTGTTCGACCCGCGCCGTGACCCGCCCGCGCTGCTCTCCCCCGGTGACCGGGTGCGGTTCGAGGCCGTGTGAGTCCGGCTGCTGCGGGACGGGTGGCCCCGCATGGGCCACCATGACCACGCCCGCCCGCATCGGTCGGGCGGGCACGGGTGTCCCGCAGGGCACAGCGAGGGGGTGGAGAGTGGACCGGGTCCTGGAGGTGCTGGACAGCGGGCCGCAGCTGCTGGTGCAGGACCTGGGGCGTGCCGGGTACGCCCACCTGGGTGTCCCTCCGTCCGGGGCGCTGGACGTGCCGTCGCTGCGCCTGGGGAACCGTCTGGTCGGCAACCCGGAGGGGGCGGCGGGCCTGGAGTCGCTGCTCGGCGCGGTGCGGCTGCGCGCCGGGTGTTCGTGCACGGTCGCGGTGACCGGGCCGAGCGTGCCGGTCCGGGTGAACGACGCCTGGGCCGACTCGCACGTCCCGCTGCACCTGGCCGCGGGGGACGTGCTCCGGATTGGCACGCCCCGTACCGGGCTGCGGGTGTACCTGGCGGTCTCCGGCGGGGTGGCGGTCCCGGAGGAGCTGGGCAGCCGCTCCACCGACCTGCTCTCCGGGCTCGGGCCGGCACCGCTGCGGGCCGGTGACGTGCTGCCCCTGGGCCGGCGGTGTGGGGTGCCGGTCGGGGTCGACACGGTGGCGCCGGTGGCGGTGCCGGAGCGGATCGAGGTGCCGGTGCTGCTCGGTCCGCGCGACGACTGGTTCGACGACGCCGCGACCGCGCTGCGTTCGGGGCGGTGGACGGTCTCCCCGGACAGCAACCGGGTGGGCCTGCGGCTGACCGGACCGGCACTGCGTCGTGCCGCGGCGTTCGCCGACCGGGAGCTGCCGAGCGAGGGACTGGTCACCGGAGCGGTCCAGGTGCCGGCCGACGGGCGTCCTGTGGTGTTCCTCGCCGATCACCCCACCACCGGCGGCTACCCGGTGGTCGCGGTGGCGGCGCAGGAGGTGCTGCCGCTGCTCGCCCAGGCCCGTCCGGGCACCGAGATCCGCTTCCGTCCCACCGGCTGATCCCGGCACCGCCACAGGAGCGGGTGTCGGCGCTCAGTTCTCGTACTGTGCGTCGTACAGCGCGGCCAGCTCGGCGTGCAGCTCCCGGCCGCGCTCCGCCCGGGCCAGCGGCCGACCGTCGACCGCGAGCACCTGGGTGATCTTCCGGACGCTGGAGACGAGCAGCACCGCGTCGGCCTC
Source organism: Pseudonocardiaceae bacterium (assembly GCA_036562635.1). GTDB lineage: Bacteria > Actinomycetota > Actinomycetes > Mycobacteriales > Pseudonocardiaceae > DATCJU01. The sequence goes on along the minus strand of DATCJU010000072.1, from coordinate 10,255 downwards.
CAGCAGGTCCGGCACCTGCAACGGCGTCATCTCGGCGGTCCAACCGGCCGCCTCGGCGGCGCGGAACAGCGCCGCCTGGGTGGTACCGGGCAGGATGCCGAGGGTGGGCGGTGGGGTGCGCACGGTGTGGCCCTGCACCACGACCACGCTCGAGGTGGGGCCCTCCAGCACGGTCCCGTCCGAGGCCAGGAAGATCACGTCGTCCGCGCCACGGGCCTCCGCGTACCGCAGGGCGGCCATGTTCACCGCGTAGGACAGCGACTTGGCGCCCAGCAGCAGCCACGGGGCCCGCTCGGCCAGGTCGGCGGGGAAGCCGCGCTCCAGCGTGAGCACCGAGATGCCGCTGGCGCGCTGGCGCCGCACCTTCTCCGAGATCGGCAGGCCCATCGCGTAGCCGGTGGGCGAGCCGTCCCCGAACTCGGGGCCGCGGGTGTAGACCAGCTTCAGCGCCATCTCGTCGCCGCCGGACCAGGCGTCGATCACCAGTCGTACGCAGCGCTCCCAGGCCGCACGGTCCGGTTCGGGCAGATCGAGCATCGCCGCCGAACGCGCCAACCGGTCCAGGTGCGGGCCGAGCTCCCGCGGTCGGCCACCGGTCACCAGGATCGTCTCGAACACCCCGTCGCCGCGGGACACCCCGAAGTCGTCCGCGCGCAGTACTGGCGCATCGGGGTCGACCAGGGTTCCGTCCAACATCGCCAGCACCCGCATGTGCCCACGATAGAGGCCCCGCCCGAGCGGCGGAACGCGCCCGTCGGAAACCGTCGGGAGAGGATGATTCCCGGCACTTCGTCCCGGCCCCGGGGTGGCGGCAGCGCCTACGATCGGGGTGTGGAGACCAGCCTGCGCCGCACGCTGCACGAGCGTGGACTGCGGATGACCCCGCAACGTCAGCTCGTGCTCCAGGCCGTGCGGGACCTGGCCCACGCCACCCCGGAGCAGATCTGCCAGTACGTGCAGCGGCAGGCTCCGACCGTCAACATCACCACCGTCTACCGCACGCTGGACCTGCTCGAACAGCTGGGGCTGGTGCGGCACACCCACCTCGGGCACGGTGCCCCCACCTACTCGGTCGACGGGCACCAGCACGTGCACCTGGTCTGCCACCGCTGCGGCAAGGTGGAGGAGGTGCCCACGGACCTGCTGGCCGACCTGGTGACGGTGTTGCGCACCGAACGCGGTTTCGAGCTGGACCCCTGTCATGTCGCGCTGCACGGCCGCTGTGCCGACTGCGTGGACCCGTCCGTCCCACCCCTGGGAGACCGATCGTGACCTCCCCGATCCTGAGCCGCCCCGGCGCGGTCGCGCCCCCGGAGGGCTCCCGCGACGCGGGGGTGCCCTGGCACTTCGGCGACCCGCTCGCCGAGCAACGCACCGCCACCCGCTCGGCGGCGGTGGTGGACCGCTCGCACCGCACGGTGCTCGTGGTCGAGGGCGAGGACCGGCTGAGCTGGCTGCACAGCCTGCTGTCCCAGCACGTGGCCGCGCTGCCCGAGGGAACCGGCACCGAGGCCCTGGTGCTGGACAGCCAGGGCCGGATCGACACCCACCTGGTGCTGGCCCACCTGGACGGCCGGGTCTGGCTGGACTCCGACCCCGGTGCCACCGCCACCAGTGCCCGCCCCGGTGGGCAGGCCGAGTCGCTGCTGCAGTACCTGGACTCGATGCGGTTCTGGTCCCGGGTCGAGGTGCGGGACGCCACCGCCGCCCCGGAGGGCGGGGTGGCCCTGCTGTCCGTGCTCGGCCCGGAGTCCCCGGCGGTGCTCGCCGCGGCGGGGGTGGAGGTCCCCGACCAGCCGTACCAGGTGATCGGGTTCGCCGGGGGCTGGGTGCGGCGCATGCCGTGGCCGGGCCGGGTGGCGTTCGACCTGCTGGTACCCCGGCAGGAGCTGGCCGCCTGGTGGGAGCGGCTGACCGACGCCGGGGCCCGGCCCGCCGGGAGCTGGGCGTTCGAGGCGCTGCGGGTGGAGTCGTTGCGTCCCCGGGTGGGGCTGGACACCGACAACCGGTCGATCCCCCACGAGGTGGGGTGGATCGGCACCGCGGTGCACCTGGAGAAGGGGTGCTACCGCGGGCAGGAGACGGTCGCCCGGGTGCACAACCTGGGGCGCCCGCCGCGGCAGCTCGTGCTGCTGCACCTGGACGGGGCACAGGAGGTGTTGCCCGAGCCGGAGGACCCGGTGGTGCTGGACGGTCGCACGGTGGGCCGGGTCGGTTCGGCGGTGCAGCACCACGAGCTCGGCCCGATCGCCCTGGCGCTGGTCAAGCGGTCCGTCCCACCGGAGGCCGAGCTGGTCGCCGGGGTGGAGGACCGGGCGGTGGCCGCGGCGATCGACCCCGACTCGGTGCGGGCGTTGCACCCGGAGAACGGGGAGCCGCCCGGGCGGGTGGCGTTGCGTCGGCTGCGGAGCTGACCCTCGATCGGGTGGTCCCGGTGGTGGATGTCGCCGATGGGTGGCCCACCACCGAAAGGAACGTTCCGTCGCTCCTGCCGGCTGTGCCAGGATCGCCGCATGGCGAAGTCTGGTCGTCCCGGCGCGCACGGAACGCTGATCACGGTCGCCCCCACCGGGGCCGAGCATGCCAAGGCGGATGTCCCGAACCTGCCCGTCACCCTGGACGAGCTGGTCCGTACGGCCAAGGACTGCGAGCACGTGGGCGCAGCCATGATCCACGTGCACATCCGGGACGACGAGGCCAGGCCGACCCTGGACCTGGGGCGGTTGAAGGAGACCGTCGCGGCGTTGCGCAGCGAGACGAACCTGGTGGTGCAGCTGTCCACCGGGGGTGCCGTGACGGACTCCGAGGAGGACCGGCTGCGGGTGCTGGACGCCATGCCGGAGTCGGCCTCCTGCACCATGGGCACGGTCAACTTCGGTGACGACGTGTTCATGAACCGCTGGGAGTTCATCGTCGAACTGCACAAGCGGATGCAGGAACGCGGCATCGTGCCGGAGTACGAGATCTTCGACATCGGACAGCTGTGGTCCCTGCACCGGCTGTTGGACGAGCACGGGCTGCCGGCCGGCGGGCACGTGCACGTCGACCTGGTGATGGGTGTGCCCGGTGGTATGCCGGGAGATGCCGAGACGCTGGTCGCGGCGCTCCGGCTGCTGCCCGAGGGTGCCACGTTCTCCGCCACCGGTATCGGCCGGACCACCATTCCGGTGATGCTGGCCTCGCTGTCGGCCGGAGGACACCTGCGCGTGGGTATGGAGGACACGCTGTCCTACGCTCGAGGTGAGCGGGTACGGGACAACGCCCAGCTCGTGGCCAGGGCCGCCGGGCTGGCCAAGATCGCCCAGCGTCCTCCGTTGACCCCCGACGAGGTACGGAAGATCCTCGGGGTGCGACAGTCCACCGTGTCCTGAGGGGCGCCCGGGCAGCAGGCGGGTACGGGACCGCATGGTCGGGCAAAGGAGCTGATCAGGTGTTGGCTGGTGGGCATTCCCTCCCCGAGGATGGATATGTGATCGAAGTCCGTCCCGGAGGGCGCCGGCGCATCGACCGGGTACTCGCCCCCGAGTACACGGAGAGGATCGAGCAGCTTCCGCTGTCGGAGGTCCGGAAGCTGCGGGACGAGGCTGCGCAGGAGGAGACCGACCTGTCCTACCTGCGGCGGCTGCTGCACGCCCGGATCGACATCGTGCGAGCCGAGCAGCGGCGCCGCGCGGAGGGCGGGGCCGCGTCGGTCGTGGAACAGCTCGCCGAGATCCTGGCGACGAACGCCATAGGGCCGGCCACCGGCCACGGGCGCTACCAGACCCTGGAGCCGTCCCGGGCCGAGGCGCACCGGCGGCACGTGGAGGCACTCGTCGCCGATGTCGACCTGTCCGACGTCACCGCGTTGAGCGACGAGAAGCTGGCCGACGCCCTCCGGGCGTACACCGCGGAGGAGGAGTCGGTCTCCCGGCGGCGGCGCGAGGTGCAGTTGGTGGTCGACCGGATCAACGAGGAGATCGGCCGGCGCTACCGCGAGGGGCAGGCCTCGGTGGACGAGTTGCTGGCAGCCGAGCGCAACCGCGCGCCCGGCGCACGCTGACCTGGCTCCGACTCCCTCCCCGCCGGCACGGCAAGATACCCCCATTCGGGTGATGCCGAGACTGGCGAGGAGGAGCCGCATGCACAGCGTGGACCTGGTCGAGGTGGTCCGTTCCGGCTTCCGGGAGGGCGTGCATCGCGGACGCGTGGTGCTGCTCGGGCCGGACGGGGACATCCAGCAGGCGCTGGGCGACGTGCACCAGCCGATCTTCCCCAGGTCCTCCAACAAGCCGCTGCAGGCGCTGGCCATGCTGCGCTGCGGCCTGGAACTGTCCACGGAGGACGGTGACGCGGAGCTGGCCCTGGCCTGTGCCTCGCACAACGGGGAACCCGAGCACATCGAGCGTGTGCTGGCCCTCCTCGCCCGTCACGGCCTGACCGAGGACGACCTGGGCTGCCCGCCTGACCTGCCCATCCACGAGCCCAGCCGGGAAGCCCTGCTGCGGGCGGGCGGCTCCCGGCGCCGGGTGGCCATGAACTGCTCCGGCAAGCACGCCGCCATGCTGGCCACCTGCGTGCAGCAGGGCTGGCCCACCCGCACCTACCTGGACCCGGAGCACCCGCTGCAGGTGGCGGTGCGCCGGACCATCGAGGAGCTGGCCGCGGAACCGGTGGCGGCGGTGGCGGTGGACGGCTGCGGCGCCCCGCTGTTCGCCGTCTCCCCCGTCGGTCTCGCCCGGGCGTTCCGTGCCCTGGTGCTCGCCGAGCCCGGCACCCTCGAGCGCCGGGTCGCCGACGCCATGCGGGCCAACCCGTACCTGGTCGCCGGGACCGGGCGGGAGGACACCGAGCTGATGCGTGCCGTGCCGGGGCTGCTGTGCAAGGCCGGAGCGGAGGCGGTGCACGCCGCTGCCCTGCCGGACGGCAGCGCCGTGGCGCTGAAGATCGAGGACGGGGCGCAGCGGGGCCGGCTGCCGGTCATGGTGGCGGCACTGCACGCCCTGGGCGTGCCCCGCTCCCCGGAGCTGGACGCCCTGGCCGAGTCCCCCGTCCTCGGCGGCGGCAGGCCGGTCGGCTGCGTCCGCCTGCTGCCCGACGTCCTGCACTGATCCGCGCCGGGAACCGCACCCCGGTCACGGTCGCCGGACGGGCCGTGGCCGGGGTGCGGGTGCCGGGATCAGTTATGCCGCTCCCGGACGGCCAGTTCGCCCCAGAACTCCCGCAGCCGCTCGAAGAGCTCCCCCACCTGCTCGGCGTCCCCCTGCTCCAGCGCCTCCAGGCAGGCGTGCACGTCCTGGGCGCTGGTGTCGGCCAACAGCTCCACGTCGTCGAGCAGCTGCACCAGGCCGCCGTAGTCCAGCTCCACGGCCGAGTGGGGGTGGAAGTGCTCCAACCACCGCCCGGTGTCGCGGAGCACCTTCGCCGGCCCGTCCTCGCCGAGCGTGCGTTGGACGACGGCGTAAGCGCGTGCGACACGCCGGCGGGCGTCGGCCATGGTCGCCCGCCAGAAGACCCGCCGCCGGGGGTCGTCCTGGGGGGCGAGCACCACCTGCCGGGCGTCCGGGTCGACCAGAGCGAACCAGGGCAGGGGAACGGTCCACGTCGACGAGACGACGTGCACCGCACCACCGGTGAGTTCCGCCATCACCGCGCTGGCCCGGGCCCGTACGGCCTCCGCCGGCATGCCGAGCACGGACTCCCGCAGCAGCGGCGGTGCGGTGGCCAGGAAGCCGACCAGGGCCGCGGCCGACCGCGGACGCAGGTCCAGAGGACACACCAGCGGCCCGGGGCCGGAGATTCCTCCTTCCCCGACCGGCACCTCCTCCGGATCGAGCGTGAGCACGTCCAGCGGCGCGTCCGGGGCCGCGGTGCCGTCGGGCAACTCACCGGGCAGCAACCGGGGCGGCACGGCGAACTGTGACTTGAGCCACATCTCCCGCTCCCGGTCCCCGACCGCAGCGGGTTCCAACGGTCCCTTCTCCAGAGCGCGGATCAGCCGCTCCCGCACCAACGCATCGAATGCGGACAGCGGTTCGTACACCCGCAGGTAGGCGACGAACGGACGAGGCACTCCGGAATCGTGCCACGACTTCCCAGGTCCCCTGGGGGTGGTACACGATACGTGGCAGATCCCACCGGTGCCACGTCGCATCAAACCCCGTCGGCAAGGTACGGTAGTTACCAGGAAAAGATGTCGAGACGAACGGGGCCGCCGATCCCCCGGCCGCCCCGTCCCTGTGCGAGGGGGTCGAGCCATGGGGCGCGGCCGTGCGAAGGCCAAGCAGACGAAGGTGGCCCGAGAGCTCAAGTACAACGCCCCCGCCCTGGATGTCGAAGCGCTGCAGCGTGAGCTGTCGGGCGAAAAGTCCTCGGGCGACCGGTTGAGCTACGACGACGACCGGTACGAGGACTACGACGACGGCTACGACGACTACCGGCGCTGACGTCCAGGGCTGACGCGCAGTCCGGCGCGTCGTCTCGGCCCGTGATCACACCACCACACCGGTCCCACGAACCGGGGGTGGCGCACATCACGGGCGGGTCGTTGTACTTGGACCGAGGGCCGTGAGTACACGCTGGGTGCGGTGCCACACGGTGCCGCACCCAGCGTGTACTCGCGTGTGGCGGCACGCGGCGGGTCCCCGCGTGTCCCGATCACGGTGCCGTCGTGCCACGACACGGTGCCGTGGGCCGGACACGACGTCCGGTGTGGAGTCGTGCCCGGCGACGGTCCGGAACATGGACATGCGCGAAGAGCGCATGCCCGGCCCAGGGTCGGGGCATGCGCTCCTCGCGGTGGTGTCCGGGCCCGCGGCCCGGCGTGGTCACAGTTGCAGCTCGGGCAACGTGACGATCCTGATCAGCTGGTCGTGGTCCAGCGGCGGCGTCGGCCGGGTGGGCTTGCCCTGGTGGCTGTCCACCAGGTTGCGGACGCCGATGCTGATCCAGGTGCCGTCGGAACGGTAGGCGTCCACGCGCAGCACCCGAGCACCGAACGGCTCCTCGCCGGTGGACAGGACGAGCCGCTCACCGTGCGGTCCGGTGCGCTCCGTACAGTCCAGCGCCCCTTCCTTCCGGATCTCCGCGCAGTTCCTGGCGGTCGTCCGGGGGCCCATGCGCTGGATGGACAGGCTCAGCCCACCGACGCCCTGGTCGTCCCGCAGGTTGGTGCGCAGCCAGTACCCGTCGGGCAGCTCGGGATGGGTCGGCATCGGGTTGAACTCCATGGACCTGCCCTCGATCAGGTCGTTCTCGTCCCAGACCGGGTCGGCCTCCATCCGCATGCCCTCCGGGAGGAGGTCGGCCTCCCGGAACACCGTGGTCAGCTCCTTGGCCCGCCGAACCCGGTCCGCCGGCGGCCCGTCCGGGCGGGTGGGGTAGGTGGTGACGGGGGCGGCACTCGCCGACGCCGCGTCGGCGGAACCGCCGGCCGCCAACGCGGCACCCGCTCCGCCGTCCGTGGCCGCCGGTGTCGTGACGCGTGCGCCGCACCCGGCGACCAGGAACACGGTGAGCAGTCCCAGCGCGACACCGCGTCCCCACCTCCAGGAGCGGGTCTCGGAAGAACGTTCGTCGTGCTGCTCGATCACGATGTCTCCAGACAGATCAGGTATCCGGCCGGGAACACGGCCCACGCCCGCGAGGGCACACCCTCCGGGCACGGGTGGTCAGTACCCCAGGCCCGGCAGGGTGGCGATACGAATCAGGTCGTCCCGGTTCAACGGCAGGTCCGGCTGCGCGGTCGGCGGCCGGTACTCGGAGCCGGGCGAGGACGGCGCGCTGGGCGGCGGCACGGTGAAGTCCTCGTTCGTGACACCGATCTTCAGCAGCGTGCCGTTGGCGGTCAGGGCGGTCAGCTCCAGCATCAGCAGCCCACCACCTCGGTCGTAGAGGGTGGCCTGGGCGGGCTGCCCGTTCGGCATCTGCACCACCTGACAGCTCAGCGGTGGGGTGCGGTGCCAGTTCCCCTCGAACGACGCCGGGTCCGGACAGGCCCGCACCGTGTCCGTACGGGGTGCGTACACGGCGACGAACAACCTGCCCCGGCCGTGGACACCCTCCACCCCTGCCTCGGCCTGGTAGGACCAGCCCGGGGAGCCGTCCAGGCCGCTCGGTCTGACCTGCAGCGGCGGGTTCCCGTCCCGCTCGGCCGACAGACGCATCCCCTCCGGCAACAACCGCCCGGCGGCGTGGGCCTTCTCCAGCAGGGCGGTCAGCTCGACAGCATGCTGCAGGGTGGCCGGCGATCCCTCGTCGACCCGCTGGGTGGGCATCGGAGGCAGAGTCTCCGGCGGCGGCAGGGGCATCAGGGGCCGGGACGTGGTGGTATCCGGAGACGGGTCGGCGCTGGGGCCGCCGGCCCCGGCGCTCACCGCGACCACGGTCCCGGTGCCGACCCCGCCGGCAAGCACGAGCGCCCCGAACCCGGTGACCAGGCGGCGCCACAGCGAGCGCCGCCGGGCCCGCTCCAGCACCTCGGTGGCCCGCAGCCGCATCGGGGGTTCGGGGGTGAGCGCACTGGCCAGGAGGGCGCGTACCTCGTTCCTTTCCTGGGGGGTGATCTCGTCGGTCATCGCTGTCCCTCCAGTACGTACTCGTCCTGCCGCTCGGCGAGCAGGCGGCGCAACGCGGCCAGACCCTTGGCGGCCTGGCTCTTCACCGTGCCCGGGGCACAGCCGAGCACCCGGGCGGTCTCCTCGATCGAGAGGTCGTCCCAGTAGCGCAGCACCACGACGGCTCGCTGCCGCGGTGGCAGCTGCTCCAGGGCACGTCGCACGTCCAGTCCGTCCTCGACCTCCACCGCCGGCGCGACGGTCTCCGGGACGGTGTCGGTGGTGCGTTCCCGGCGCCAGCGGAACCGGCGGGACTCGTCGATCAACGTGCGCACCACGACCTGCCGGGCGTACGCCTCGGCGGTGGTGTCACGGATCCGGGACCAGGACCGGTACAGCTTGATCAGAGCGGTCTGCAGTACGTCCTCGGCGCGGTGCCAGTCGCCACACATCAGGAACGCCGTGCGGCGCAGCGCGGGTCCACGCATCTGGACGAACTCGACGAACTCCGCATCGCGTTCGGACAAGGGGCCTCCTCAGCAGTACGCCCCGAGATACGCGGCGGGTGTCGGAGCGGGTTGCCCCGCCCCGACGAGCGAATCGAGCCGCACCGTGCCCCGGGAACCCGGCCCGGACCGCGCAACGACACCCCCACGAACAGCAGTGGCGGGCGCACCGCCGGCCCCACCCGGGGTCCGGGACGGTCCGCCCGCCACCGTGCGAGGACCCGGCGCACCAGGAAGGGCGCCGGGTCCGTGTCCGTCGACCGCTCAGCGGCCGCGCTGGCGCTCCTTGCCGCGCCGGTACTCGTCGTAGCCACTCAGGTGCTCGGGAACACCCACCTCCCACCAGGCGCCGGACTCCGTCCACAACGACGGGTGGGTGCGGATCACCACGACAGCCGGGCGCCCCTCGGTGCGCGCGGCCTCCCGGGCCGCCCGGTAGGCCTCCGACAGCTCGTCCAGCGTCTCCGCGCGGAACACTGCACACCCCAGGGCCGCGGCGTGCCCGGCGAAGTCGACCCGCGGCGACGGGCCGTCCGTACGGTCGCTGCGGCAGTGGGGGAACATGTTGTTGAACGCCCGGCCACCCTGGCCCCGCTGGAGCCGGTCGATCACCGCGAAGCCGTCGTTGTCGCAGACCACGGCCACGAACCCGTGCCCGGCCAGTGCCGCGGAGAACAGCTCCGAGTTGAGCATGAGGTAGGAGCCGTCGCCCAGCAGCGTGGTGACCACCGAGTCCGGGTGGGTGTTCCGGCGGGCCATGGCCGCACCCCACGCCCCGGCGATCTCGTAGCCCATGCAGGAGAAGCCGTACTCGACGTCCATCGTGGCCGGACCCAGCGCCCGCCAACCGCCCACCAGCTCACCCGGCAGGCCACCCGAGGCGGTCATCACGTAGTCGTCCGGGCCGGACAGTTCGTTGACCACCCCCACCACCTGGGCGTAGCTGGGCAGCCCGTCCCGGACGGTGGTCCGGTCGCGCAGACCGTCGATGTGGGCGTCCCAGCGGGCGCGTTCCGCCGCCGCCCGCGCCGTCCACCGCTCGTCCACCCGCCACCCCTCCAGGGCGGCCTCCAACTCGCGCAGGGCCTCGGCGGCGTCCGCGACGACCTCCAGAGCGCCGTGCTTCACCGCGTCGAACCGGGCGGCGTTGACCGACACCAGCCGGGCCTCCGGGTGGAACACGGTCCAGGACGCGGTGGTGAAGTCCTGCAGCCG
>DATCJU010000059.1:0-3819 GCA_036562635.1 Pseudonocardiaceae bacterium | reverse complement strand
CCGAGCGGGTGCACCCGGATCCACCGCCGGTCATAGGCGCCACCCATGGTCATCGCGTACGCCGGATGGAGGGGCAGGCCCTCCCGGTGCAGGAACGCGAACACATCGACCGCCTGCCACCGGGCGAGCGGCCGGCAGGTGCTAGCCGTGACGATGCCGCGATGCCCGATGCTGATGCGGCGGATCCGGGACTCCTCGGCGCGGATCCCGGACACGTACCGGCCGGTCAGCACCTGCCCGAGCGCGTCATGGCCGGGGGCGTCCTCATGCCCGGGCTCAAACCGCAGCGGCACCGGGAACTCGTACTCGATCTCCTCGTACCGTGCCCCTGGGTGCATGGCGAGGAATGCGTCCCGCACCTGTTCACACTCGGGGGTTTCCACATGCTTGGCGCGCGCCCACCGCAGGATCGCGCCGGGCGCGACCTGCAAGGCAAGAAAAGCAGCGGCTACTGAGTCCTTGCCCCACGAGACACTGATGTAGAAGTCACCAGCGGCTGCGAACTCGGCGACGGCGCGGCGAGCCTGGTCGGCGAGCCGGTCTAGGTGGGGGGAGCGGGAGAGCACGTCATCATAGTGCTCGAGGCGCCCCCAGTGATCGCGGTCCCGGGGGGTCAGGCGTGGGGAGTCGATTAGCACAGCGTCTCCTGCCGGTGCTGGTGGGTTGGGGGCTCGGGGATGGGGTGGCCCCGGTGCCAGGAGTAGGCGCGCCGCCCGGCGGCCTGATCCCGCACCACATACCCGGCCCGCTCCATGCGCTCCAGCGCCGCCTGCACCTCGCCAAGTGGGGTGTCGAGCGCGGCGGCGATCACGTGGGGGAGGGTGACGCGGCGGCGGTCCGGGCGGGCGGGCAGCCACGCCCAGATCCGCCGCTCAAGATCGTCGTGGGTTATGCGCGGCATGGCATCCGCCTGGTGGGATGGTGGTAGGGGGCGCGGATCGTATCTGGCAGCCCGCCCGGGTGGGGCCAGGTGCGGTCCCGCCACCTAGTTCGGGCTTCCTCGTCGGGGGTGATCTCCCAGGCAAGGACGCGCCCGTTGCCGTGCCGGGTGTGCCGGCCGAGGGTGCGCACCCGGCGCAGCAGACGCTCGAGCTCGCCTGGGTCGGCAAGCGCCCACCAGGTGATCTCCCTGGTGAGCACGGCCGGGGTGGGGGTGTCGCGGGCCTTGAGCGGCCCGGCGGCCAGATGCCATTTCTTGTCGGGTGCGTAGCGGGCGGCCTCCCCTGTCGCCGGTTTGCGGCGCATGGGGACCGTCACGTATCCGAGGGGGGTGTAGTGGGCGCGTGAGCACGCCCATCCCCACACCAGGTCAGGGTTGGCGGCGCGGGTGAGCTCGTGCGCCTCCTCGGGGGCGGGGGCGGTCCACGTCGCCATCGGCAACATGAAGTCCACCGCGTTGTCGTGCCGCATCGGGGGCAGGCTGTGGTGCCCGTGTACGGCCACGTACTCCTCGAAGGCGGCCCAGGCGGCGGGCCCGTCCAGGTGCGCCGGGTGCCCGTCCAGGTTGATCACCGGCTCGGCGAGGCGGGCGACCACCCGCACGGGAACCCAACCGGGGTCGCCGGTGGTGTCGACGACGCTGCCTGGATCGACCAGAGCGCTCATGCGCCGACGACCTCCCGCAGCAGTGCGACGATGTCGTCTCGCCTCTCGCGCAGGTGCTGCTCGTAGGCGGCGCGTAGCTCACCCATGTCGCCGAGGGGGGACAGGTCGGCGTCGACCGCGCACGAGCCGAACCCGGTCGAGCGCTTCCCACCCAGGGCGAGGGTGCGCCGCCCAGCGACCATGGGCATGGCCTCGTCGATGGCGACGGCGAGCGCTGCCACGTGCCCCGGGGTTGGCACCGACAGGTGCAGGGTGGTCCACAGCACCGCCCCCGGTTTGATCACCTGCATGTCGTAGATCATCTGCGTGGTCGCCGGTTCGGGGCCGATGAGCCCGGAGGCGTCCTGTACCGCCTGGATGTACCGGTCCACGGCCGAGCCGCGCACATCGTGCCGGGTGCCGAACGCCTCCCCGCGCATCGCCCCACCGGGCAGGTGCGCGTGCGGGTGACCGGCCAGGTGCGCGGGCAGCCGGAACCGGTTTTCCGAGCACACGAGGTGGACGTTGTCCACCCACAGGGTGCCGGTGATGATGTCCGATCGGGCCGAGTACCCCAGCATGGTCAGCGCCGGCACCGTGGAGGTGACCCGGCGGATGGTCTCGAGATCCGCCTGGTTGCCGGTCTCCGACAGGGCACCACCGGACCACAGCAGGTCCACAACCGTCTTCGGCAGGGACCGCTCGGGCATGCCCAGGGTGCGCACCAGGTGCCAGGCGAGGGCGGCCCGGAGGGTGTGCCGCAGGCTGTTACCGGAGACGTAGGGGACGGCTACGCGCCGCCCGTCCGGCTGCACCACATCCTGGGTGCGCAGCAGCTGCGTGTTGCCGGAGGTGCCGGCGCCGTGGCTGATCGGGTCCAGCGCGGTCAGGGTGAGGGGGATGTGCACATCCGGGAGGGCTTGCAGCCCACCCATGTCGGTCTGCGTCGTGGTGGTCATCAGAAGGGCACCTTCTCGTTGGGGTCGGGTTCGTGGGTGTCGGTGGCCGGGGCGGGCTTGCGGTTCTTGCGGTCCATGCGGGCGATCGCGATCACGTACACGGCGTCCCGGCGCATCAGCTCAGCCCACGCCCCGAATATCACCGGGTCGGATAGGTCGCGGCTGAGCTTGACGATCTCCTCGCTGGTGGAGGCGAGCAGCGCACCGGTGATGCCGAGCTTGGCGCAGGTCTTGGACACGGCCTCAGAAAAGGACGCCGTCGAGGTCCCCGTCTCCAGCGCGGTGCGGGCTCGGGTCCACACATCCCGGCCCAGATCCTGCACCACCCCGGGGGTGTCCAGCAGGGCGTTGATGAACCGGCTCCCCCATGCGATCAGCGTCGCCTGGTCCGGGAGTGGGGGCACCGTATCTGGTGACGTACTCATCTAAATGCTCCTTGTTGATCATGAAAACGGCCAGGTGCAGCAGACCGCTGCCCCGGTACGGCTCCAGCTCGGCGGCGTGATGCCGCCACACCGGCAGCACCTCAGGGGTGAGCCGGTGCACGGATGGGGCAAGCTCCTCGATCTCCGCGGCGGTGAATCCGGCCGCCCGCAACCGGACCGCATGCCCGAATACGCACCGGAATTGGGCGGGGGTGGCGGTGATGTCGGCGGCGTCCATCCGCACCGTCCACCGCCCGGCACCGTGATTCACCCTGGCGTAGGGGACGGTGTGCTTTTGCCCGGACTCGGCGACGGCGACGAGCCAGGGCCCATCCGGCGGGTCGGCCAGCGTCTCCACGACCATCCGCATGTCGGCGCGGCTGGTGAAATGCACATGAGGCGACGCGAAGATCGCCTTCGGATTGCTGGGCGGCAGTACCCGGTCGGTGCGGGCCACGATCGTCCACATGCGGATCTGGTCCATGCCCTTCCCGGTGCAGCACCAGGCGCACCCGTAGCAGGTGCGATCCGAGTCCGGGCGTGCCAGCAGGTACTGGTCGGTGAAGCTCTTGCCGCCGATCGTGTGCCGGGTGTGCACGGTCTCGTCCGCGTACTGCCCGCACATTGCGCACACCGCCGGCACCTGCTCAGACCTCAGGGATTCCCGGCGTGGGCGGCCGGCCAGCTCCCACACCATCACCGGCCCGGAAGGGTAGTTCACGCGGCCTCCCGGATCAGGAGCAGCCCGGCTCCGTACGCCTTGCCGGGGCCGACGCCGCTGGTGATCAGATCGGCCAGTGTGTGCGGGTCGGAGACGACACCGTCACCGACCCAGCAGTGCAGTTCGTGGA